>CAYLNH010000209.1:0-13060 GCA_964384625.1 uncultured Lentisphaerales bacterium | reverse complement strand
ATCTGTGCGGGGGGCTGCCCGTAATGGGCAGTCCCTACCGCGACAATGCTCTAGTAGTCCCTCTCCGGGGATTCGGGCCATGCATCGCTGCGTTCTCGGGCCCGTTCTAACCGTGGAGATGCAACACGATTCATTGCCTTCTCTGTAGCCCCGCCCACGCATAAGCGGGGTACCGCAAGGGTACCTGCAGCGTGCGGAGTTCCGGCCACAGAAAAGCCGTAAAGGCGCTAAAGCGAGTAGAGAGCCGACCACAACCCTTTTCGCGGCGGGTGCAGCTGCACAAGGAGGTTTTCAGCGTTTCAGGGAGAATGCGATTGCGGTGCGTTCGCCGTTGCGGATGCGCGTGCGGACCTCGGCCGGGAGTTCTTTGAGCAACTCCTTCGGGATGCTGCTTTCCGCCGGGACGGTTTCCATGGCGACACGCAGTTTGCCGGCTGCGGGCAACAAACGCGTGACCAGATCGGGGCAATCGGAAGTCACGTCCTTGACGATCCAGCCGGTCGGCAACGGAGTATGCACCATCGCCGCCCGGTCGGGTCTGGCGAGAAGAACGTAGTCTGCGGAAGCCTTGGAGTCGCGCAGCCGAATGACCTGTGCGTCGCGATCCAGGGCGATTTCTTCCTTCACGTATCGGCCGATGCCATGGATGGCGTTGATTTCGAAGCTTACGGTATTGCCTTTCCGGCACTCGTCTTTGACCGGCCAGATGCGCAGATAAAACGCGCCTTTCTGATGCTTCTCGCGAATCCTGTCGACTGGGGCGCGCAGACACTGCCACTGATTGGTGCGCAGTCGCACCCGAGTTCTGAAGTATTTGCTACCGACTAGCAAGGTCACGGAAGACGCACCGTTTGTTGATCGCGGGTAGACCCAGAAAGCGACGTCCTCGGCTTGGCGGTAGCGATACAGATTGAAATAGACGGCCATGCCGTTGGGTCGCTTCCACGTTTCTTCGGTGGGCGCGAAGGAGACCAGAGTCGACTGCCGATACCACGGCACGGCGTTTTTCTCTTTCCCGATCCGCCCGGGGGTAGCCACCTGCCGCGTCGCCGTCGACTCCGGGCCGTAGGCTTCGAAATCCGACCACCCCTCTCCCTGGTTGATTGCCACCAGCCAGTGGTGCTTCAGCGGGCGGTCATCGCCCGGTTCGAATACCTGTTCACGGCGTTCGATGGAGACACGGTCTTCGGCGTACTTCGAGACAACATGCTGTTCAACAAACGTACGCGTGGCCTGCGGCCGCAGGCGAATCTGCACGAGCGACGCCAGCCGGCAACGGAAACGGGCCACGCTGTGGTTACCGTCGCCTTCGGTGGTGAGTTCCACGGTTTCCGTGGGCTCGCGCCGGGGGGTGCTGTCGAACAACATCTGGAGTCGTTTGATCTCGACGACGGTCTCTGCCTTGGGCCAGGGCACACGGCACTCGACAGAAACGGTGCGCTTGCAGTCGGCCCGGGCGTAGGCGACCAACGTCACCTGTTCGCTGGAGTTCTGCACAGCACACCAGGCGGCATCAAACAAGCCAACGTTTGAATCGTAGGGAATCAGGTTCGCCGGGAGTCGACGAGCTTGACCGCGGCCAAGCGGCAGCAGCAGTTCGAGCATATCCCAGATATACCCCGGCCGCTCAGCGCCGACGGGGAATACGCCGCCGCCGACACGGCCGCCATGGAGATAGATCCCCCCGCCGCCGGCGTGCAGAAAGGAAACGCACATCCGGGCGATCTCAACACCGCCGCGACAATTGCGGTACAGGCCGCTGATGCCGTTAAGAAAATACGCCTGCAGCCACGGCTCCATAGCCTGCGGCCTGGTGATGCCCTGCCGCAACAACGCTTGTCGAAAGCGGTTCAGGTTTTCGGTTATGGTCGCATTGGTTGTGGCCCGCAGCGCCACGCGGCCGGCTTTCAGGGCGTCGATCGGGTATGGGTGTTCCGGCAGATTAACAAAGGCGACGCGTGCATCCGGACTGATCCCCTTCATCGTCGTCATCAGTTCCGCCAAGCCGTCCGTGGAATGACAAGCGATGATCCAATCGCGAACGAACGGACTGAACAGAACAAACAGCCGCAGCCAGCCGCTGCGCGGTGAAGAATGTGTAGAGACCTCGAGGACGGGTTCCGCCCCGCGCATGAGAGCGCGGTCAATCTGCTCGCGCCACTGGTTGAACGTGCGCTGCAGCTTCGGGTCATCGAATATCTTCGCCGCCGAGCGGGTACCGTAGCGGCCGGCGCGCCAGCGATTCTGCCGGTAGGCAATGGTACCGATGCGAATGGGCTTGCGCGCTTTCAGAGCGGTCAGTTCTTCAGCCGCGAGCGCCGGCAGATACGGATAACGGCTGACGCCCATTTGCGGGATGTACCTGGCGTGATCGGCATCGAGCCAATCCGCCTCGGCCAGAGCCAGCCAGAGCTTGCTTCCCGGCTGTGCCGGTTCAATCCAGGCGGCGTCGATGCCCCAATCCTTGCCGGCGATGCTGCGGATGGCAAGACGGTTGTCGCTCTCGAGAACGCGGTCTGCCGGCAGATAGACATCAACCCAGTTGCTGGACTTCGCCTGCCAGCGGTAATGCAGAATTTCGTCGTTGAACAGGATCTGGACGAACTCCGGCTGTTTCGCCGTTGCCCACGGCAGCGAGACTTCCATGGGAACACCGGTGTTCAGGACCAGCCGAAACAGGAGGTCCCGGGCCGGCAGTTCCGGCAATTGGATGACGAGTGACTGCTCGGCCTGCAGCACCTGCAGGGAATCGTCGGCCGCCAGTTTGACGGGCGTGGTTTGCGACCGATACCGGCTGTATTCCTGCGGCCGAAACGCGTCGGTCGGTTTCGCCGGGCGGCCGTTGAGTCGCCCCATCTGCCAGATGGCCCCGGGAATCCTGCCGTCGGGTTGGCTCGGCACGGGAGTCGGGCGCGGGGTGGGCGGCGTGCGATCCGCCGGGGGATCCGCCGCCGGCTCGGGGTCGGCGTGGCGGTTAAACTCGTCCTCCGGCACTTCGATGGTATACCCGGCGGCAGCCGTCGCTTCCAGCCGTTCTTCTGGCGGCGGCGCGGTTGGGGGCGAAATGCGGGCGGGCCGCATGGCCAGCCAGCCGAGGACCGCAGCCACACTCGTGACAACCAGGATGGCGGCGGCCGCGCCGACCCGACGGGCCGTCCGCCGGCGCTGCAGGTTGACGGTCTGATGCCGATGCCCGCGACGGCGGATCTCTCGGGCCGGGCCGGAAGATGCCCCGCGCCCGGACAGTTTGACGTTTCTGGCTGCCGGGCGCCGCCGGCGCGGACCGGAGTTGGTTGGCATGGATCACATCTCCCAAACAGGATTCTGTCCCAGATGTACCTGCGTCACAGTGTGGATTACCGCATCCAGATCGTTCCCAAAACCCAGAGGACTCTCCCGCGACCGGGCACAGAAAAGCATTAGAGTAGCGCCGCCGCTTCAGCATGCAAGGGGCGGCGGCAAAAAGAGATGGCTAACCGCGGAATGGAACCGCCGGATGCTCTCGGCGGCAATCGTTCCGTCACGGTTTTTCCAGGGTCCCGCAGTCCGCGAGGCCCACGGACAAGCGAAGCACGGGTCCTGCCAGACAGGGAATTGCCGACGATGCGGGAAACCGGAAAGGCCTTTCGAGTGCGGCGTCGAATCAGCTGCCGGCGTCACGCTCTTTGCGCTTGCGATAGCGTTCGTACCAGCGCTTCCACTCTTTGTCCGAGGAGAACGGACGATCGGTGATGACCTTGAGCAGGGCCCGGGATTCGGTCCGCGTATCCTCGTCCTCGCTTTCGAGGCCTTCCAGGACCAGGGCTTCAACGGCGCCGGCCCCGAGCTTCTGCAGGGCTTCGGCAGCCGACTGGCGCTGACTGAGCCGGCGTGAACCAAGGCAGGCAACGAGTTTGCCGGCGGCCGACGGCTCGCCGATCTCGCCCAGCGCCCAGGCGGCGAAGTCTTCCACCGCCGGGTCGCCATGGTTCAGAAGGTCTTGAAAGACGTCTTCGGGCTTGCGACTGCCGCCCTTGGCCAGCGCCAGCGCAATAGCCCAATCAACCCCGCTCGGCTGCTGGCGCAGACGTTTCTCGATCTCGATGTGATCGCGGAGCTTTTTGTAGCCCATGTTTTTGACTGCGAATGCCCCCAGCACCACGCCGCCGATGACCAGTGAAGCAGTCAGTCCGACAAAGAACATCAGCCTGCCGCGGGCCTTGGCCAACCGGTGATCCGAGACCATCCAGACGATAAAGCCGAAGATTACGGAGAAGACATTGAGCAGGATTGCGATGATCATCCACAAGCCGGCTGACGGTTTCATCAGCAGCCGCTCACTGGGGGTCAACTCGTCCTCAACCGAATGCATCCGGGTCATCAGGACGGTTTCGTTGGGGGTAGCAACCTTACTCCCAGTGCGCAGGTTATGACCGCAGGCCGCGCAAACGAGGGCGCCGAACTCCATGGCCTTGCCGCATTCCGGACAAGTCGGCTCGCCGCGTTGTGAACTGGATGTTGTCATCTCACGCCGTTTCCCACGTTTTCCGGCCGCCGTGTCGGACCCGGGGGCCTCCGCCAAAAGTGACCATTCCGTACCTTAATGTAGTGAAAAGCCGGCGGTTTGCAAAGTTGCTTCGCCGGCATCGCTTGGCATTGAGCGAAAGGCGAGTGTACATTGAAGGGACAACACTGCATGGAGGGACAGTATGGCGTTGATGAATGAAGCGGACCTGCAACTGGCGCAGGCGATATCGAATCTGACGTTCTGCAATCAGTTTCTGCCGGAGCGACTCGAGTTGGAACGCGCCGCCCTCGGAAAGGAATACGTCTCCACCGGTCGGGTCTGGAGCAACCGCATCGACAACGCCGACAGCGACGCAAACATCCTGAAGCTCCAGGAAAAGGCTGAGGACCTGCTGAAACGTCTGCAGACGAAACTGCAGGACGCGGACGAAAAGCCGGACCAGCGCGAGCGCGGGTTGTACATCGATGTCGCGCTGTACCTGATGTACTACCGGTACTATCAGGATCTGCAGGAGTTGATCGGGCAATGCGAAGCGGAACCGGGCAATCCGAAGGTGACGTTCTACGAGAAGTTCGAGAAGGACTTCAACGGTTTCATGGACGTACTCGCGGAACCGCGGGGGGACTGGCTGAAGGCCGAACATCTGCTGGCCCTGTACTTCCAGGTACGGCGGGCGTTCTACTACATCTTCAACTGTATTCTCGGCGGTTCCATGCCGACGGCAATGCTGCGCGCCGACGCCTGGCAATCCATTTTCACTCATGACGTGCGGCGGTACATGCGCTGCCTGTACCGCCGGATCGGGGACATCAACACCTTGATTATGGGTCCGTCTGGCACAGGCAAAGACCTGGTGGCGCGAGCCATCGGCATGGCCCGCTACGTCCCGTTCGATCCGAAGACCCGGACGTTCGACGAGAGCTTTGTCCACTCGTTCCACACGCTGAATATCTCGGCGTTGTCGCCGACGCTGGTGGAATCGGAGTTATTCGGCCATGTCAAGGGGTCCTTCACGGGCGCCCACCAGGACCGTGCCGGCCATCTGGAAGCCTGCACCGAACTTGGCACGATCTTCCTGGATGAGATCGGCGAGATCGATCCGGCAATCCAAGTCAAGCTTTTGCGGGTGCTGCAGGACCGCACGTTCCAACGGTTGGGCGACACCAGGACGCGGGAGTTCAGCGGCAAGATCATCGCCGCCACCAACAAGGATCTGGTCGGCGAAATGGACGACGGCAGTTTTCGTCAGGACTTTTACTACCGCCTGTGCAGCGATGTGATCCGGACACCTTCGCTACATGAACAGTTGCAGGACTCGCCGGAAGAACTGCACAACCTGGTGTTTCTGCTGGTCAAACGGATTGCGGGCGAGGACGAATGCGAGGACATCACCAATGAGGTGGTTTCCTGGATCGAACGCGAGCTTGGCCCGGACTACCGCTGGCCGGGGAATGTTCGGGAGCTGGAGCAATGCGTCCGGAATATCATCGTGCGGCAGGAATACCGGCCGACGGCAATGCCTCTCGACCGCGACGACAGTGAGAGTCTGCTGCGGGCATTACGAGAAGGGGACTTGACGGCGGACGACGTCGTGCGGCTGTACTGCACGCTGCTGTATGAACGCCTGGGCAACTACCAGGAGGTCGCCCGGCGGCTGGAGTTGGACCGGCGAACGGTAAAAGGCAAGCTCGACGCGAACATCCTGCACCGTTTCAGCGGCTGTCTTTAGAATCAGTGGCCTTCGCCCCGACCTCTTGAGAGTCGGGGCTGCGCCGTGACGCGGCGGGGCATTGGGAACCAGCCGGGTATCGCCGTCAGCCGGGCGCGGGCGAGACAGCCGCGAGTACGGACGCTGCGTGCCGGGAACGAAAAAGCCCCGGTCTCCGAAGAGACCAGGGCAAATGCATCACTCGCGCTCGGCGAAACCGAGCGCCGGAGCGTTCTGTCAAAATCGTTGGCGCTTACCAGCGATCACGACGCGGACGACGATCACCGCCGCCACCGCCGCCGCGGCCACCGCGGTCGTGAGCTTCATCAACGCGAAGCTGGCGGCCGCCGAAATCGGCTCCATTCAGGTTGGCTTTTGCCGTATCGGCAGCAGCGTCGTCCATTTCCACGAAGCCGAAGCCACGGGGGCGTCCGGTCTCGCGATCATTGATCAGGGCCACCGAAATGACCTCACCATGCTGTTCGAACAATCCGCGAACTTCGTCTTCCGTTGCAGTGTAGGGAAGGTTCCCTACGAAGAGTTTCTTGGCCATTGAGATACTTGTCCTTTTGTCGCGATACTGCCCTTCAGCACTGATCAAGGTCCGGAGCGCAGATCAATTTACCCGATACCTGCATCAACGGTTTCCACTCCCGTTCGCAAGCATCGTTATTTTGGCAGAAGATCGCAGCGGCCAAAGCTGAAATCCTCCGCCGAGCACCGGGAAATATACTATGCATCGTGATTTACAACAGCCGAAAACCAACTTTTTTCCAAGATTGCCGACAAAGAGGCATTTTCGGCGGCAGTCGTGCCGCCGGAAATTCTCTTGATGACCGGGCCGACGATCGGTTATCCGCCGAGATAGGCGGCCTTAACGCGATCATTATTCAGGAGGTCCCTGGCCGGACCGGACATCTGAATAGTGCCGGTTTCGAGGATATAGGCCCGGTCGGCGTGCAGCAGCGCTTCATTGGCGTTCTGCTCGACCAGGAAGATTGTGACGTTCTCGTTCCGGTTGATCTGCCGGATAATCTCAAAAATGGTCTCGACGATGAGCGGCGCCAGCCCCAGGCTGGGTTCATCCAGCATGAGCAGTCTGGAGCGGCTCATCAGGGCGCGGCCGACGGCGAGCATTTGCTGTTCGCCGCCGGAAAGGGTGCCGCCTTTCTGCGTCCGGCGTTCGGCCAGCACGGGGAAGTAGCCGAACACCTTGTCCAACTGCTCCTGCAGCCCGCCGTCACGGTTCAGACTGTAAGCGCCCAGGTCAAGATTCTCGAGAACAGTCATGTCCGGGAAAATCCGGCGTCCTTCCGGACAATGGGCGATGCCGGCTTTGACGACGTCATGCGAGGGAACGCCGGCCATATCGCCGTCGGCATAGCTGATGGTGCCGGCCGCGAGGGAAACGGTACGGGAGACGGCACGCAGCGTGGTAGTCTTCCCGGCCCCGTTGGCGCCCAGAAGCGCCACCACTTCCCCCGCATCGATTCGCAGGCTGATGCCCTTGAGCGCCTTGACGGCGCCGTAGGCCACATGGACGTTGTTGAGTTCCAGCATCTCCGCTACCCGCGGGATCGCGTTTGCCGCGGCCTATTTCCCGGATTTCTTTTTGGGCACATCGAATCCAAGATAGCGCAGAAACTTCCGTTTGCCCCCCTGTTTCTTGCGCTTCTCCCATTTGCGCAACAGCTTCCAGTAGGCCTCACGCTCCCGGCGCATCTGCCGGAAGAGCTTCTTGACCTGCTTCGGGTCCTTGGCCCGAACCGTTCTGGCAGTGCAGGAAGCAACACCGGCGGCGTTGAAATCGTCCAACTCAAACCCGTCATTCGGGTCGTCACCGAAGACCAGCATCATCGGATAGATGCGGCAGGACATGGGCCGATGCTCGTATTGCAGGCAACGGTTGTCGTCCGACAGAAAGATGCAGCGTTTCTTCGGCTTTCGCAGACCGAGCATGGCCTTGCCGTTCTTCAGTTTGACCCAGTCGTCGTCGTCCTTCTCGTACTCAACGTCCTGTTTGCCGTAGAGTTTGACAAGGTCAAGGATCTCCTTGCCGGTGGCCTGGAGCAGCCGTTCGACGTCAAAGTGGGTCAGTGCCACCACGGGCTGGCGGCAACAGCCGCCGCAGCCGCCGCACTTCAGATCCGCGATCGCGTTTTTCCTGGTCATATTCATCTACGCCTCTCATTGGCGGTGCAGATCACCCCGATCAACCGGTCGCCCGGCCGGTTGAAGGCGCAAACGTACTCCGGTTCAACGCAGTTGCAATCCGCCGGATGATGAAGATTTGCCGGGACCCGGCGGATCAGCGGCGGCGAGCCGGTCCCCGTTCCCAACCGGATCATGCCGCCATGCCCCGGGGAGGTGCGGCAACTGGAGTCCATAAAGAGGATCGGGGCGGCCTTTGGGAGGCCGGAAAATGGCGCCGCCAGCCTTGACGCTGTCAGCCATGCGGGGTAGGATGACGACTCGTTGTCCGGGTATGGTGAAGATATTCTTACACAAATAGTATAAACAACTCGCGAGGAGAACCGATGAAGGGTTACACGTTGGGCATTGACTACGGTACGAACTCGGTGCGCACCATCGTGGTGGACTGTGCGAACGGCAAGGAAATCGGGACCAGCGTTTTCAACTATCCCTCCGGCCACCAGGGCATCATTCTCGACCCGAAGGACCACAATCTGGCGCGACAGAATCCGGCCGACTACATCAAGGGTCTGGAAGCGTCGGTCAGAGGCGCCGTCAAAGCTGCCGCCAAAGTCAAGGCGTTCAAGCCGGAGAAGGTGATCGGCATCGGCGTCGACACCACCGGTTCAACGCCGATCCCGGTGGATGCGAAGAACGTACCGCTGGCGATGAAAGCCAAATGGAAAAAGAACCCGGCGGCGCATGCCTGGCTCTGGAAAGACCACACGTCCGCGACGGAAGCGGCGCAGATCACGAAGCTGGGCAAGAAGAAATACCTCAGCAAATACGGCGGGACGTATTCGTCCGAGTGGTTCTGGGCGAAGGTCTGGCACTGCCTGAACAGCGCCCCGAAGGTGTTCGACGCGGCCTATAGCTGGGTTGAGCTGTCCGACTGGGTACCATCCGTGCTGGCCGGCGTCAAGGACCCCCTGCAAGTGGTGCGCGGCGTCTGCGCCGCCGGCCATAAGGCGATGTACTGCGAAGACTGGGGCGGGTTGCCGGACAAGAAGTTCCTGGCCAGGCTTGACCCGAAACTGGCCGACTTGCGGGACCGGCTGTATGAGACGGCCTGCGATGCCGACACGACCGCCGGCAAGCTCTGTCCGGAGTGGGCCGGGAAGCTTGGGCTGCAGGAAGGCATTCCCATTGCCATCGGCGCCTTCGACGCGCACTACGGCGCGGTCGGCAGCGGCGTCAAGGAAGGCGTCCTGGTAAAGATCATCGGCACGTCGACCTGCGACTGTCTGGTGGCGAGCAACAAAAAGAAACTCAAGGACATCCCGGGAATCTGCGGGACGGTGGACGGCTCGATCCTGCCGGGGCACTTCGGCATCGAAGCCGGCCAGTCCGCGGTTGGCGACATCTTCAAGTGGTTCGTCGAGGTCGTCTGCCGGGGGGACGACAAGACGCACGCGGCCTTCACTCGGGACGCGGCAAAACTGAAGCCGGGCGAGTCCGGTCTGCTGGCCCTCGATTGGAACAACGGCAACCGCACCATCCTGGTGGACCCGAGACTGTCCGGCCTGCTCATCGGTCAGACGCTGCACACAAGTCCGGCGGAGATCTATCGGGCCCTGATTGAGGGCACCGCATTCGGCGCCCGCGCCATCACGGAACGTATCTCCAAGTACGGCGTCCCGATCAAGACCATCGTCTGCTGCGGCGGCATCGCGGAGAAGAACAGCATGCTGATGCAGATCTATGCGGACGTCACGGGCTGCACGATGCAGGTCTCGGGCTCGTCCCAGAGCTGTGCCCTGGGGGCGGCAATCGCCGCCGCCGTTGCCGCCGGCCCCAGGAAGGGCGGGTACACCACATTTTCCGCGGCGCAGAAGAAGATGACCTCAGTCAAACCGAAGAAATACGTCCCGAACAAGAAGAACAAGGCCGTCTACGACGAGTTGTATGAGATGTACATGGCCCTGCACGACGCCTTCGGCGGCGTCAAGAAATGGTCGAATCTTGCGGAACTGATGAAGGATCTGATCGCGCTGAAAGAAAAGCAATCGAAGTGACAAGAGCACAACAATCCGCCTTCGCCTGGCAACTGAGCAAAGAATAGAACAGCAAAGAATAACGAACGAAAGGACCTCCCATGCACCTCCCCCTCGGCAAATTCTCGCCGGACATCAAGCTCGGTCTGGTCTCGGCTTCCCGGAACTGCTTCCCGCGCAAGCTGTCATCCAAACGGACGCGAAAGTTGCGCAATGCCGCCAAGAAAGCCGGCCTCGAACTGGAAGTCCCGAAGGGCCGCGCGCAGATTATCGAAACCAAGGCCGACGCGAAGAAAGCCGCCCTGGACTTGCACAGCGCCGGCTGCGACGCCGCCGTATTGTTTCTCGGCAACTTCTCGCCGGAAATCGAAGACGCCGTCTTCGTCAAGAATTTCTGCGGGCCCGTGATGATTATCGCGGCGGCGGAGGAGTCGGCGAAGTCGCTGTGCGACGATCGCGGCGACGCCCTCTGCGGTTTGCTGTCAGCGACTATGGCGGTCAGTAAGCGCGATCTGCTGAAACGCGTCTACATCCCGGAAGACCCGATTGTCACGGCCGAACTCGGCGTGGCCGCAATCGAGCATTTCATCAAAATCGTTAAAGTGGTGAAAGGCACGCGCAACGCCACGATCGGCCTGTTCGGCCCGCGCCCGCGCGACTTCGAGACCTGCAATTACAACGTTTCCTCGCTGATGTCGATCGGCGTTGAAGTCGAGGAACTGGGCTTCTTCGATCTGCAGAACGAGGTCGAGCGAGTCCAGAACGAGGAAAAAACCGGCAAGCTGCAGCAGACTATGAAGAAGCAGATGCCGAGCATTCCCGACAAGAAGTTCCTCGGCCGGCTGGCCGCCTACGAACAGGCAATGCGTAACTTCCGCGACCAGTTGAAGCTCTCCGGCGCAACCAGCCAGTGCTGGGCCGAACAGGAATTCGCCCTGCGTCACGTGCCCTGCTACATCAACGGCCGAATGGCGTCCCAGGGGTTCCCGATCGCCTGCGAGAACGATGCCTACTCGCTGGTCTCGGAACTGCTCTGCCAGTATGCGTCGGACGCGGGCGTGACCATCCTCGACATCAACCACAGCATCCCGACGGACCTGCACGAGAGCCTGGTGCACTACCCGGTCGAGGATCTGGTCGGCATGTTCCACTGCGGCAACACCGACCCGAACCGGCTGAAAGATCCCAAAATGAAGTACCAGGTGATCATGAAACGGGTCATGGAGCCGGACAGCAAGCCGGACATCTCGCGCGGCACAATCGAAGGCCAGATCAAGGCGTCGCCGATCACCGTCATGCAAGTGCACGGCGTCGGCGACAAGCTGCGGGCCTACATCTGCGAAGGCGTGTTCCTGGACCTCGACCCGATGACCTTCGGCGCCACGGGCACCGCCTATATTCCGGGCTTCAAACGGTTCTATCGGCATGTCCTCCTGGGACGTTTCCATCACCATGCAGCCGTGGCCTTCGCCCACTGCGGTGCGGTGCTGTTCGACGCCTTGAAGCAGCTTGGCGTGGACGAGATCTATACGCCCTTGCCGGAACACGTGGCCTACCCGAACGAGAACGTCTTTGTCACCGGCCGCCACGGCGACTACGACTGCTGCGGCTGGTTTGATATTCTCGAGGACGACGACGATGAGGGCTGCTGCTGCAGCTGAAGCGGACTGCACCATGACCAGTGCCTGGCGCGACAGAGCGTCAGGCACTGTTTGTGTCACAAGAGGACAGCTATGCTTGATAAACTGAAACAGGAATGCCTCGAAGCCAACCTGTTGCTGCCGGAATACCAGCTCATCGATCTGACCTTCGGCAATGTCAGCGTCATCGACCGCCATGCCGGCATTCTGGCGATCAAACCCAGCGGCGTGCCGTATGCGACAATGAAGGTCGGCGACATCGTGTTGGTGGACCTGGAAGGCAACAAGGTCGAGGGCGACCTCAACCCCTCATCGGACACGCCGACGCATGTGCGGCTCTATCAGGCGTTCGCCGGCATCGGCGGCGTGGTTCACACGCATTCCCGCTATGCCACCAGTTTCGCTCAGGCCGGGGAACCGGTGCCGTGCTACGGCACGACGCACGCCGACTATTTCTTCGGCGACATCCCGCTGACCCGCAAATTGAAGACCAGCGAGATCCGCGGCGAGTACGAATGGGAAACGGGCAACGTGATTGTCGAGCGGTTCGAGTACATGGAAGCAGGACACTATCCGGGCGTTCTGGTGCACAGCCACGGTCCCTTCGCCTGGGGGGCCAACGGCAGGAAGGCCGTGGAAAACGCCTTCGCCATGGAAACTCTGGCACAGATGGCGCTCCAGACGCAGCAGATCAACCCGCATGCTGATCCGATCGACCAGGCCCTCCTTGATAAGCACTTCCTGCGCAAGCACGGCAAGGACGCTTACTACGGACAAGGCGGGTAGGATTCAGTCTTGCAGTATCAGATGCCACCAACAAAAATCGTGCAGACCGTCAGCGACGGGCTGCTTCCATGCCTGGCCGCGGGAAGCTCTGAAGACAACTGCCGCCCCAATCGGCGGCCGCCGGAACACAAACAATTCAATCGCAATTCGCCGGTCTACAAACAAAGGGAAAACAATGAGAACTTGACAGTACCGAGTTCTTCGGTCATTTCTTCTCTCGTAAGATGGCGGC
>CAYLNH010000208.1:0-13083 GCA_964384625.1 uncultured Lentisphaerales bacterium | reverse complement strand
CCGGACCGGCGCCTGGCCTCCGTCCCTGGCTGGAAAACGTACGCCGAGCCCATCTAGTGGGAGGCCTCGTGTTTCCGGATCAGGTCCACCACATCCTTTGAGAAGCGCACGGCGGCGGCGCGCGTGAGATGGCTGTCGTCGAAGGTTTCGTAGGCGACCTGGTTGATGTTGAGCCAGATGCCGCCGACGGCTTCGAAGCGGCGGGAGATATCCTCTTCGTCGTAGCGGCCGAGGTCATTCTCCATCTCGATCATCGGCTTGCAGGTGGGCGGGCGCAGGCCGTAGACGCGGATGCCGTGGCGGCGCCACTTGCGGACATAGTCCATGACGCGCTGGACGATCGTCTCGTCGACGAAGTTGTTGACGAAGACGGTGTCCCGGTATTCCTGGAGGCCGCTGCCGGTCTTGCGCGGGATGCGGTCGCTGGCCATCCAGCCGTTGGCGAAGAACTCGCGGTAGAAGTGTTTCTTCTTGGCCCAGGGACAGAGGCCGTAGGTGAGGTCTTTGAGTTCCATCGGGGTGCAGAAGACCTCGATCGGTTCGAGTGCGCGATCGAGCCGGGACATGGAGCGGTCTTTGCGGTAAGCGAAGTCGAAGCCGTTTTCGACCATCGACCGCGGCGTCAGACTGCGGGCGGTGAGACAGACGATGATGCGCTTCTCAGTACTGGCGGGGTCCATAACGGCCTGCACCGGTTCGCCGTGGTCGTTGGTGCGGTCGACGGCGGCGGTGAAGTTGAGGTAGCGGTGGTGATAGCCCTGGGCGTTGAAGCCGAAGTTGAGGATGCGCAGGTCGTCCCGGCCCCAGGCCTGTTTCATATGGTCGGGCGACAACCCGATATAGGCGCGGGAGTCGCCGAGGATGACGATGTCGGCTTCGTGTTGCCAGCGTACCTTGCTGCGGCGGAAGATCTCGTCGGGCATGCCGGAGTCGTCGGTGTAGCGGATCTTGCCGAAGGCGATGCACATAAGCAGTCCGAGGCCGAGTGTAATCCAGGTGGCCTGCGGCAGGAGTGGAGCCTGGGGTTGTCCGTTGGTAGGCATCAGAATTGGAAGTAGATGAAGGCGGCGCCCTTGCCGCGGAAGTAGACGCAGCAGGCAATGACGACGGCATAGCCGATCGGTTCCAGGAGGCGCAGGACATTGGGCGGGATTCGGCAGCGCGTGCGCTGATCGAGCTTCAGATGGAAATAGAGCTGGCGTAAGATCATCAGGAAGAAGACCATGCCGACGGTGCCTTCGATCTGCTCCCAGGCCTGGTCATTGGTGATTGCGGCCCGGAAGTTATGGAAAAAACCGGCGACCGCAGTTTTGTCGGGCACGGCCTGGAAGAGGTCGTGGGCGCCGAACATCTGCCGCAGGATGCCGCCGGCGCGGGCGAGTCGAGACGAATGAATCTTTTCGGGATCGAGGTTGCCGCAGCGGAACATGACCCAGGAGACCAGGGTGATGATCCAGACGCCGAGGAGAGCGAGGTGGCGGCCGCCCGGCAGTTTTTTGACGCGGTCCGGCCATCTGGTTTCGCGTTCCAGCGAGAGGAAGCCGGCGTGCATGGCGCCCCAGATGACAAACGGCCAGGCGGCCCCGTGCCAGAGTCCGGAGACGACCATTGTGATCCACATATTCAGATGCGCCCGGAGTCTGGCGCAGCGGCTGCCGCCCAGGGGGATATAGACATAGTCCCGAAACCAGGTGGACAGCGAGATGTGCCAGCGTTCCCAGAATTCGCGCATGCTGGTGGAGATGTATGGGTGGTTGAAGTTGGTCGGGAAGTCGTAGCCCATCCATTTCCCCAAGCCGATGGCGATATCGCTGTAGCCGCTGAAGTCGCAGTAGATCTGGAACGCGAACAACATCACGATAATCCACCAGAACAACGCCGACTCGTTGATGCTGGGCGCGTTGAACGCCTCGTTGACGGCTTTGGCCAGGTTGTCGGCGACCACCATCTTCTTGAAGAACCCGCGGCAGATCATCTTCAAGGCATCGAAACGCTCGCGTTCGCTGACGGGTTGCGTCGTCTTCAGTTGCGGCAGCAAATCGGCGGCGCGCACGATGGGGCCGGCCACCAGCTGCGGGAACAGGCTGAGATATGCGAAGAAGTGCAGGATATTGCGGGTCGGTTTCAGTTTGCCGCGGTAAATGTCGATGGTATAGCTCATCGACTGAAAGGTGTAGAAGCTGATGCCGACGGGGGTGACCAGCATCATCCTCGGCAGGCTGTCCTTCAGCTCCCAGCTGTAGCCCAGCATCTCGCCGACGGCCATGAGGTTGTCGGCGACGAAGCCGCTGTATTTGAACACGGCGAGCGAGCCGATGTTTCCGAGGATGGAGAGGATGAGCAGGAGCTTTCGGCGCTGCGGCCATTTTGCCATGGCCAGTCCCGAGAAGTAGTCGATCAGCCCGCTGCCGACAATCAGGAAGAGAAACCGCCAGTCCCACCAGCCGTAGAAAAAGAAGGACGCAACGACCAGATAGAACCAGCGGGTGTTGCAGTGCCGTTTCAGCAGCGGCCAGAGGCCGAAGAAGACGGCCGCAAAGATGATGAAGATGGCAGAGTTAAATAGCATTCAGCCTCGCACGAATCAGGGGTGCGCCTCCCGGCGGATCGGAAGCGTTGACAGTAGCTGATTCCGCGACTTGAATCAAGCCTGGCAGCGGCAATTTGCCTCTCATTCGGTTGCCTCCGCAGCCCGGATCTGCGCGGCAATGTGGACGGAGAGGCGGCGGGCGGCATCCCGCTTCAGATGGCTGTCGTCAAACGTCTCGTAGCCGCCGGGGTCGGCGTCGAGCCAATGGCCGCCGGCGGCTTCAAAGCGCTTCACAAACGTGTCTTCGTCGAAACCGCTGAGTTCGTTTTCCAGGTCGTACATGGCCTGTCCCGGCGGTACGCGGACGGCGTATACGCGGATGCCCTGCCGGATGCAGGCGCGGGTGAAATCGAGGAACTGCCGGATGTATTGCTCTTCCACCTGCCAGACCCGGAACATCTTCTTGTACTCAACCAGCTGTGTCCGCGGTTTGGCTGGAATGGTTCGGAACCCGCACCAGCCGTCGGCATGGAACTCCTTGTAGAAATGCCGCTTCTTGAGTTGCGGCCAGATTCCGTACCAGAGATCCTTGACGTCCATCGGCTCGAAAAACCAGAGCGCTCGGCTGCAGTGCATATAGAGAAAACGTTGCCATTTCCCGTCAATGGGTTGGCGGACAAAGAACTCATTGTAGCCGTGTTCCAGGGCGCCGCGGCCGGTAAACCCGAAGGGCGCGATGCAGAAAAGGATGCGGCGTGTGCGGCTTTCCGGGTCCAGCACATTCCGGGTGGCTTCCAGGTACGCCGCCGAATAGCCGGTCGCGTTGAAGCCGAAATTCAGGATGCGTTGACCGGGCAGGTCCTCCTGCATCGCCATTGGGGCCAGGGCGATATAGGCGCGGGAATCGCCGGCGATGACCATGTCGGCCCGGTGTTTCCAGGATTTCTTTCGCGCCCAGAACGCATCCTCATAGAGCCCCGAATCATCTTCATAGCGAATGGCGCCCATCACCGCGACCAGCAAAAGGCCCAGGCCCAGGGTGCGCGCCGTCCGGCCGATGCGCCGGGGCGGGGCAGCGGCCGTGACGGAAGCTTCGGGATGTGGCGCCGGGTCGGGCATGAAGGACCTCCTGATCGCGTATAAGTAGCGTGCTGCGCTGGCGCTTGCAAGCCGCGGCAGGCAGAGGTATGGCGCTTGCGATTCTGTGATTTCAACGTTACGTTTCGGTACTGCCTTCAAGTACTACCTGGAGAAGCACCATGCAGACGATCTTTCGAGCCATCGGCCTGTCGGCCCTCATCCTGTCGATTCTGACCGGTTGCGGCGAGTCGCCGCCGAAGCCGCCGCCGGCCGCGCCCGGCGGCGCGGATCAGGTTGAGACCAAACCACCGGTCGCGGCGGCGGCTCGCGAACCCGCGGCCGCCGCGGCGGCCGCAGACCATGAACCGCTGGTCGACGAATCGAAGCGGCGAGAGGCGTCCATGAGTCTGCTCCGGGGCGCCTTGTACCTGCTGGCCGAACAACGGGACGACGGTTCCTGGGCGGGGCACCCGGGGATCACGGCGGTTTGTCTGGCGGCCCTGGCCGAGACCGGCGTCGCGCAGACCGAGGAAGGCCGAGCCGCATTCGATACAGCGCTGGCCTATCTGCGGCAACGCATTACGGCCGACGGCAAAGTCAAACTGGCCACTGCCGAGGAGGACATCTACTCGGCTTCGGTGTGTCTCCTGGCCCTGCGGGCCCTGAACCGGGACGAGGACAAAACCCGGATCGAGAAGATCCGCCAGTACCTGATCGCCGCCCAGATCAAGGGCAGTTCCGATTTCAACTACGGCGGCGGCCTCGGCTACAAGAGCTATCCGGACCTGTCCAACACGCACTGGGCGCTGGAAGCGATCTGGGCCACCCGGCAAAAGGAACCGCCGGCCCGCGTGAAGAAGTTGTGGCAGCGGTCGACCGCGTTCATCGCGATCTGCCAGATCACCGACAGTGAAGATCCAAAACGCCAGGGCGGCTTTCTCTACTATCCCGTGGGCCGGGAACCGGAGAAACCGGCGCATGAGAAGACCGAAGTGGTCTGGGGCAGCTTGAGTCTGGGCGCCATGAAAAGCCTGTACTACGCCGGCGTCAAAACCGACGACAAACGCATCGCCCGGGGCCTGACCTGGTTTGCCAACAACTACAGCCTGACCCGGAACCCGGGCCTCGAATCGGGCGGTTTGTACTACTACTATTACATGCTGAGTTCCGCGCTGTTCTTCATGCAGCAGGACTACGTCGTCACCCCGGCCGGCAAGAAATACAATTGGCGTCAGGATCTGGTGGCTGAGTTGCTGACGAAACAGGGCGGCGACGGACAGTGGGTCAATCAGAACCGGCTCTGGCTGGAGAGCAATGCACCGCTCTGTACGGCGTATGCCATGAAAGCCATGCAGTTCGCGCTGCGCGAATAGCACGCGGGCGGCGGGCAGGCAATGATCGGCAAAACGGCGGGAGCCGCGGTTTACATCCTTGGTCGCGCCGCGATTCTGCCGCGGTCTACTTCTTACCGATCCGGTACAGCGGCAGGTTGCGGTTGAACGTGCCGGCTGTATCCGGGTGCTGCTGATTCCCGGTGAAACGCTTCACTTTGTCACGCGTGTATTCAATAACTTCCCCCAGTGTCACGATGCCGTCGCGGTTGCCGGCGAGACGGTCCCGATCGGCGGCGCCTTTCAACGCCTGGATCAGAAACCACGAAAAGACGCCGTGGCCGCCCCCGAGTTCCTCGGACTCGCGACTGATCTCGCCGGCTTCGCTGCTGGTGAAAATCATCCGCACGATTTCGGTCGATTCATCCGTGTCCGGCACTACCGCGATGCCGCGGATGCCGTCAACGATCTTGTTGTCTCTGGCGCCGCGAATGCCGACTTTCGGATTGCTGATGCCGCCGGAGTGACAGGTGTCGGCAATCACCAGTACCCGGCGCGCCCGGATCTTGCCGACGTCGCGACGGAATTCCTCCATGGCATAGCCGCTGGACGCCAGATGCGCGGGATCGGTGTCGTGAGTTACCAGGTACAGTTTCTTGGGCTCCGCCGGATCCGGCGTCCCGTGGCCGGCCCAGAAGACCAGAACGAAATCATTCTCCTGGATGCCGCGGAGCTTTTCGCGCAGCGCGATTTTGACGTTCTTCGTCGTCGCGGCCTTATCGGTCAACACCATGACCCGGTCAAAGCCGCCGCCCTGCTCGTCTTCCAGGAACGCGGCGATGGCCTTGGCGTCCTTGGCGGCGTACCGCAGGTTCTTCAACCGCCAGCGCCCCTGTTCGGCGTACTCTGAGACGCCGATCACCACGGCAATCTTCTCGGCGATCTTCGCGTCGGATTGCGCCGGCGAAACCGGCTTGCCGGGTTGCGGCTCTTTCGCGGCTGCGTCGCCGGGAATGTACGGCGCTGTTTCCGGGACTTGCGTGAGCTTGCCGCCGCCCTGCTTCTGCAGCCGGTGGACAAGCAGTGCATGGCGCGTGCCGGCGGCCTGGCGGCGCAGTCGTGAACTGCGGTCCTCCTTGCGGATGCTGTCCAGCACAAACAGAATGCTGTCCTCGGCAAACTTGTACTCCTTGACGGTCAGCATCGCCTGCTGCCGGTCCCGGGCATTGGTGGAGTGCAGCAGCGTCAGGATCACCGAGACGGCTTCGGCCCGCTCGGTGGACGGTTGGATTGTGTAGGCGGTCACTGCCGCCCGCAGGCGGACCGCGGGGTTGGGGTGGCTGCGCAGATAGCGGATGGCCGGCAGCGCCGGGGCCGCCGGCTGACCGATCCGGCCGGCGCTGATCAACGCGGCGGCCTTCGTCTGATGGTCATCCGCTTTCAATGACCGGGTCAACGCATCGATCGCTCTGGGATCGTCGGCCTGCATCCGCCCGAGGGCCTCCAAGGCCGAAATGCGCACTGCCGGATGCGGATCCGTCACGGCGATGTTGGCGATTGCCGGTATCGTTCGCCGGGCCGCGGGGCCGATGCGCGATAAATAGATCACCGCCTGACGCCGCACCCCAGAGTTGCGGTCCTCCAGCGCGCGCGCCAGACCCGGAACCGCATCCTTGTTCTCCAGATCGTGCGGCGACACAAAACCATAGCGCCGGTACCAACCGGAAATACACCCGGTCAACCCGGCCGATACCAGCATGACGGCCAACAGCCGCGGGATGATGGAAGCGGTTCTCGACATCGTTGGGGCAGCCCTGTCTGTCTTTGCGACCTTTGACGCCGGTTGACGGCGTCTATTCACTTGGGAAACGATCATCGACAACAAAACTCACGCCTGGTCCCCGCCCACATGTGTCGGGCCCAACATCGGAGGAGTTCCCAAGTGCACTGCAGTAGGGCAATGTAGCGCGCAGCCCCCGATCTGCAAGCCGGGCCTTACTCCCGGGATAGGCCCTCGTCTGCTTCCCGCTGCATTCTACGTCAGCATCCCGCACCTTGACGGTGCGGAGTTTCAGGATCGGTCACCTGTACCGGACAGCCCCCTCAAGTTATCAGTGTGGTACGGACTTCATGCCGATGACAGATCCGCAAGTACCGCCGGTACCCGGCCTTTTGAGAGTCGGGACGGGATGCAAAGAAGAGCAGTAAACGAGGGCATACCTCCCGGGTCCCGGCCGGAGCAGCCCCACGAACGAATGTCAAATCCGCTCTTGACACCTGTCCGCGGGAATCCATATTGTCCAAAGATGTCTAAAAAGGTGGACGCCCGGTTCGAGGTGCTTGTCGGAAGGTCCGGCGTACGGGAGTGAGTATGGAGTTGACCGTCAAAGAATCTGCTCATTTGCTGCAGGTATCGGAGAAGACAATCTACCGCTGGCTGGCGGCGGGGACGATTCCGCACCGCCGGGTCGGGAATCAATACCGTTTCGACCGGCATGAGTTGACCAGCTGGGCGGCGCAGTCCGGGCGGCCGATCGACGCGGCGGCGTTGCATCATTCGGAGCCGGCGACGGAGATTCCGTCGCTGTCAACGGCATTGCAGGACGGCGGCATTTACTATCGGATCGGCGGCGACACGCCGGAAGCGGCCATTGGTGAAATCACGACGATCATGCGGTTGCCGGCCAGTATCGACCGCGACAATCTGTTTCGCGGTTTGACGGCGCGCGAGTCATTGGCCTCGACCGGTGTCGGCGAGGGCGTTGCGATACCGCACATGCGTTTCCCACTGGCGCAGCTCCCGGGCTCACAGATCGCGTTGGCATTTCCGGCGGCGCCGATTGACTGGAAAGCGATCGACGGTGATCCGGTGCGCGTGATATTTCTGCCGCTCTGCGACACGATGCGGGCGCATTTGCGGCTGCTGTCCCAATTGCATTTTGTCTTGCGCAACCGCAAATGGCGCGGTCTGCTGGACCGGCAGGCTTCGCGCCGCGAGATTCTGGCGGGGCTGGCGGCAGTGGAAGCGGCCATCGAGTCCTGACGGCAATGTCTTGTTACGAACGTAGGAGTTTACGATGAACGTTACAGATCTTCTGAAAGCGGATTGCATTGCTGTCGGCCAGAGCTACGCCGACAAAGAGTCGGCTTTGCGGGGCATCGCCAAGCTGGCCAAGAACAATCCGATCCTCAGCAATGTTTCCGAGGAAGAGGTCTTCCGCGGCCTGACCGCTCGCGAAGAACTCGGGTCCACCGGCTTCGGCGACGGCGTTGCCATCCCGCACTGCCGGCTCGAGGCGGTCAAGACGTTCGCGATCGGTTTTGCCACGGTTCCGGACGGTCTGGACTTCGACGCGCTGGACGGCGAGCCGGTCCATCTCGTCGTCTTCATTGTTGGTCCGACCGGGGATTCCCGCGAGCACATTCGCATTCTGTCGTCCATTTCCCAGACGCTGCAGATCCCCGGCGCCCGGGATGAGATCGTGGCGGAGCCGACGCCGGAGGCGGCGTTGGAGAGCTATCTGCGCCACGTCGAAGATGAAGTGGACACCACCGACCATGAGAGCCGCAATCTCTTTCACCTGGTGGTCCAGAACGAGGAGGTCTTCGAGAGCCTGGTGCATGTGTTTGCCGGTACCGAAGCCAGTTCGCTGGTGGTCCTGGACAGCCATAACGCCGGCACCTACATGGCGAACCTGCCGTTGTTCGCCGGGTTCTGGGGGGACGGCCACGTGAAATTCAGCAAGATCATCCTGGCGACGGTGGAGAAACGCCTGACCAACGAGATGATCCGGCGGATTGAACAGATCACCGGCAACCTCGACGAACGGACCGACATGATGCTGATGGTCCAGCCGATCTTCTATGCCTCCGGCCGGCTCGAGGACTGACCGCAACGGGAACCGCCATGCTGGACATTTTCTCGGAAAAACTGCTGAACACGCCCGCCGCCAACATCGCCATTCTCGGGGTGGCGACCTTGACGGCGTATTACGCGGGGCAGGGCGTTCGCCGGTTTCGGCTGCCGTCGATCATCGGCTATATGCTGGTCGGGATCATCGTCGGCCCGTCCTTCTTCCACCTGTTTCCGGAAACGAGTCTGCGCAATCTCGATTTCGTCACGAATATTTCGCTGGGGTTCGTGGCGGTCAGCATCGGGGCGGAACTGCGAATGAAATCCCTGATGAAACTGGGGACCGGCATTGTCGGCATCATCCTCGGGTCGTCGTTTCTGGCGTTCGCCCTGGTTCTGGGCGGCGTCTACCTGGTCACGCGCGACTGGCCCATGGCGCTGGTTTTCGCCGCGATGGCGCCGGCGACCGCGCCCGCCGGCACGGTTGCCGTCATCCAGGAGTATAAAGCCAAGGGCAATCTGACGCAGGCATTGTACGCCGTCGTCGGCTTCGACGACGGTCTGGCCATTGTCATCTACGCCTTCGCCGCCGGTCTCGCCAAGGTCCTGATCTACCGCCAGGCCGGCCACGTCGGGTCGGGGTTCTTTACCTCGATGGCGCCGCCGTTGATCGAGTTGTTCGGCAGCGTGGTTCTCGGCAGCATCCTCGGGGTGCTGTTCGGCGCCCTTGTCCGGCGGCAGCGCGGCGTCCCCGAAACGTTGGTGCTGATCTTCAGTTTCGTCCTGATCGCCACCGGGCTCTCGACGCTGCTGCATCTGTCGCTGATCCTGACGAATATGACCATCGGTTTCGTCCTGATCAATACGCGCGCCGACCCGGTCGTGAAGCGCGCAACCGAGCCGCTGCGGACGGTCATGCCGCTGATCTTCGTCATGTTCTTCTGTCTGGCCGGCGCACACCTTGACTTCGTGAAACTCATTCAGATCGGCCTGGTCGGCCTGGTCTATGTCGCCTGCCGGACGGTCGGCAAGGTCTTCGGCGCCAATCTGGGAGCCCTGTTCGGGACGGTTTCGCCGGAAGTGCGCAAGTGGACCGGCGTCGGCATCCTGTCGCAGGCCGGCGTGGCCATCGGCCTGTCCCTGATTGTGCAGAGCCACTTCGCCCGCATCGCTGAAGAGATCAACTTTCCCCGTGCCGCCGAGATCGGTACGCAACTGGTGATCGCCATTACGGCGTCGTGCTTCTTCTTCGAGATTGTCGGTCCCATCTGTGCCAGATACGCGCTGCAGCGGGCCGGAGAGATCCCGACAACCCCGCAACCGGGCTCCCCGTCGTCAGGTCA
Organism: uncultured Lentisphaerales bacterium; assembly: GCA_964384625.1. Lineage (GTDB taxonomy): Bacteria > Verrucomicrobiota > Lentisphaeria > JABSQK01 > JABSQK01 > CAYLNH01. The sequence continues at coordinate 2,946 of CAYLNH010000208.1, read as the reverse complement.
GTAGCGCGGCTTCCGTCCGGTTCCGTTGGCTTTCGTCGAGCAAGTCGCGAATGGTCGTTGCCATTTCCCGCGGCTGAAAGGGCTTGGTCATATACCGCTTGATGCCGATCTGCCTGGCGCCGCTTTCCGAGATCATCTCGCTGAAACCGGTCAGCAGGATGATCGGCATGTCCGGCCGCAGATTCAGGATGTTCCGGGCCAGTTCGGCGCCGGTCAGGCGCGGCATGGTCTGATCCGTAATCACCAGATCAATGCCGTCCGGATCGGTGCTGACGTGGGCCATCGCCTTCTCACTGCTGGTAAACACGTCGACCCGGTAGTTCAGATCAGACAGGTAGCGCTGCATCATGTCGACGATCATCTGTTCGTCGTCGACGACCATGATGCGTTCCTGCCGGCCGCGTGGTTTCTTCCGGCGGCAAGGAGGTGCCTGGGGTGCCGGTGCGCTGGTCTTCGGCAGGTACACGTGCATGGTCGTGCCGCTGCCGTACGCGGTCTCCACCGATACCGCCCCGTTGTACCCGGAGACGATTCCGTGGACCACAGCCAGTCCCATGCCGGTTCCCTCGCCGTGGCGTTTCGTCGTGAAAAACGGGTCGAAAACGCGATGCATGATGGCGGGGTCGATGCCTTCGCCCTCGTCGCTGACCGATAGTCGCAGGAATTGCCCGGGGCCGAGCTCCTCCTTCGCGCCCCAGCCGAGGAGCGGGCCTTCGTGGTCGTTGACTGCGATTGTCAGGGCGCCGCCGGAGAACTGCATCGCGTAGGCGGCGTTGCTGCACAGGTTCATCAGCACCTGGTGGATTCTGGTCGGGTCGGCGGCGATCACGTCTTCGTCGGCGTGCAGTTCAAGGTTGATCTGGATGGTGGACGGCAGCGACGCCCGCAACAGCTTGCTGACCTCCTGGGTGATCAATGACAGGTGGATCGGTTCGGGCTGCTGATCGCTGGACCGGCTGAACGACAGGATCTGGCTGACCAGCGACTTGGCCCGGTAGCCGGCGGTCAGGATCTCGTCCATGTACTCGCGGCAGGGACCGGGTTCGGACAGGGATTCGCGCACGATCTGCGCGTAGCCGAGAATCGGCACCAGGATATTGTTGAAATCGTGCGCGATGCCGCCGGCCAGGGTGCCGATCGCTTCCATTTTCTGCGCCTGCCGCAGCCGCGCTTCGCTGTCCTGCAGCGCCCGCTGGGCCTGAACCCGTTCCGAGATGTCCCGGATAATCATCACCCAGAGCATGAAGTTCTCGTTCCCGTCGCGGATCGGGGTGATTACCAGTTCCGCCGGGAATGTCGTGTCGTCGCGCCGGCGGATCCGCGTCTCGGCCTGATAGAAGCCGTGGTCCGCCACGGCCCGGCTTAACACGTCGCGAAACTCCATCACGCTGGCATACTGTTGCAGCAGCGTTGTCGGCGGCAGATCGCGCAATTCATCCTCCGTGTACTTCAACATCGCTCCGGCCGCCGCATTGAAGCTGAGGATGCGGTCTTCGCGGCTGTCGATCACCACAAGGCCGTCGCGCATGCTGCTGAATGTGTTGCTCAGCAGTTGATTCGACCGCCGCAGGGCGTCTTCCGCCAGGCGCCGCATCTGCACTTCCTGTTCGAGTTCGGTGTTCTTGCGGGAGAGCTCTGCCGTTCGGTTCTTCACCTGCCGCCGCAGGATCAGCGTCATACCGACCAGGAGGACGACCACTCCCAACGCGATTGCCAGCCCCCAACCCAACGTCCGCAGCAGCTTCGTGTCCCCGGTTTTGCCGAACTCGCGCTCGACCGTCTGGTAGTACAGGGAACTGGAGTCCTCCTTCATCCGGCCGAGGTGCAGGTCAAGTGCTGAAATCAGATAGCGGGTTCGATTTTTGGGCGCGGCGAAACGCAGTTCCACCGGGGCCAGGATGATCGGCTCTTTCTTGACGTGGTAGTCGTTCTCGTGCCGCACGGCATACAGCCGGTCCACGATGCCGGCATCGACCCACTTCTTCTCCAGCCCTTCCAGGACCTCCCGCGAATGGTTGAACTCGACAAACGTACACTTGATGTTCAGCCGTTTGATGGTCGTCCGCAACTCGCGGTTGTAGGGGTCGTCACGGTTGACCCCAATGCTCAGGCCGTCCAGATCCAGGAGCGACTGCACCCGCGTGTCGGGAGTCGTATAGAGCTGAGCCCACGTGGAGATCACAGTCTCCCGCGTGAAGTCGAAGCGCTCGGCCGCCGCCGGTGAGTAAGTGGCCGCCATCAACAGGTCGATCTGCCCGGCTTCCAGCCGCTCCAGACCCTCCTCCAGCGAGCCGGGAACATACTCCAGCTTCCAGCCTTCCCGGGCGGCGATCTCGTTGAGCAGCGTGGTGAAAATCCCGCAATGCGGACTGTGTGGATCCGACGTGCAGCTCAACGGTGCAAAGTCATAAACACCGACCCGCACCGGTTCGCCGTTGTCCGCCGCCCCCGTTGACAGCACCAGGAATGCCAGGCACACCGCGATCATTCGGCACGTCGATTTCATTGGATTACTCTTTCCCGGTGGGGCGTATCGGGCCCAGTTCGTAAGTGATCGATTTGAGGATCTTCTCCGCTTTCTGCACCGCATCGCGCGGCAGCGGCGCGTAGTTGAGTGTCTTCGTGTCGCGCTGGCCGTCGTGAATCGCCCACCAGAGATAGTCGACCAACGTCTGGGCCTGGTGCCGGGAGCGGCGGTCGTAGGCCTGTTCGCGGAATAAAATCAGGTAGGTGAACGCGCTGATCGGATAGCCCCGCTTCGCCTTGGTGTCGGTGATCAGCACCCGTGTGTCGTCCGGTACACCGTCGCTCGCCGCCAGCGAGACGGATTCCATTGTCGGTTTGATGTACTGCCCGGACCGGTTGCGGATCGCCGCGACCGGAAACCGATTGCGCTATTGTGCCAAAATTCAGTTGGATTCGACGCCCGCCGTTGAGCTTTTGAAC
>CAYLNH010000207.1:0-13113 GCA_964384625.1 uncultured Lentisphaerales bacterium | reverse complement strand
AAGACATGAACAACCTAATCAATCAACCGAAAAAGAAGGCTGCCTTGGCGGGATACATTTCGTGCTTGCCCCGCTTTGCGGGGGCAACGGCCTTTAACCAAACATCTCGCTGCCCCACGGCACGATGCCGTAGGGGCGGGAAGGCGTTTCGGGGCGGCTGTAGAGTCTCTCCAAGCAGAGCTTGGGCCTCTGCTCGGAGAACGGCGAGCCAACCCGCACCCTTGTCGCGGCGGGTATTGCCAACGAATCTGCGGCACACAACTCCGCCGGCTTGCACTCGGGTTTACTCACGCTGAAGGCGTGACAGTTTTCAGCCTGGGGTTGGCCGTCAAGGCCTACCCCAGGTATCGGTTGCGTCGATGACCAACTCTGTCGGAGTTGCAGTCGGCCTTCTTCGCGGCGAGCAGGCCCTCGATCCCACACCGGTTTCGCGGCAGGCGCAGACGCTCTCCAAGTTGAGCTTGGGGTCTCTTCCTGGAGAACGGGGACCCGGTCCCCGCACCTTTTCCGCGGACTGTGAAGCTGGCTTGAATAACTCATAAGCCTTTTGCGGCGAGCTGCCACGGCACACAATTTCAAGGAGTTCCAGCCGCCGCCGCGCTTGAAGTATGTTCGTACGCCGGCGACCGGCGTACGACTGTGAGTTCTTGATCTCACATGCACTGACGGCTTTTCCGCCACGGCGGAAAGGCAGCAGTGCGGTCTATGAATTCATCATGTCAGCTGAGTAGCGCAGCAATCTTTGGGGGTTGATGCCCAAGGACCAGGGGCGCTTTCTGACCCGGCGAATGAGTTCATTCGGGAATTGACCGGCACCACTCGCATCCCGCCTTTTCAGGCGGCCATGGCGTAGAACAGGCACAAAGGGGGATCGTGACTGCGCCGGGAAGAAAGCCCGCAGCGCGGCAACGCTTTTGCAGGGAGAGCCCACCCGGCAAAGAATTTGTCATGCGGTTCAGAACGCGACGCGATTGGTGATATTGCCTGCGTCTTTAAGGATGATCATCTGCTTGTGCCAGTGCGGATGGAGTTTGCGGCGACTGTACTCGGTATGGCCGTCGCCGAACAACACATTGCCGCCGGGGGGGATTCCGAATTTCGCCTGGCCGTGGCGCCAGTTGCCGCCGTGTTCGTCAAACGTTCGGCCGTCCCACCCGGGCCAGCCGTCGTAATCCGGAAACGCTTCGGATGAGAGCACCAGGCTGGCCCAGTCCTTGATCTTGGTGGCCTTGGCGCTGTCGCAGACCCACTTGTTGCCGCCGCCGAGAGTCTTGTAGTACGTGGCCATGTTTGCGTCGAACCAGCCCCAGCTCTGCGCGTTCGCGGGGCCGAAGCTGCCGATGTTGTAGTGGGCGCTGAACACCGTGCTGTCGCCGTTCGGGTTGGCAATCAGAAAGGTCTTGGCATAGCCCCCGTCGCGATAGGCCTTGGCTTCACTGTTGTCATAGTATTCCGGGCAGATCCAGATCTCCCAACTGGAATTGCCGATCAACTCCTCCTGCACCCAGGGCGCCAGAAAGGTTGACGCAGTTTCGCCATAGCTGTGATCCTTCAGCGGCATGTGGCTGTCGTTGTCTCCATAGTAGACCTCATAGGCCACGCCGTGCTGTTTCATCTGTGAGTTGCAGAGCGTGAGGTTGGCTTTGATCTTGGCTTTTGACAGCACCGGGAGCAGCATCGCCGCCAGGATTCCGATGATCGCAACGACCACCAGAAGCTCAATCAAGGTAAACTTGATTGAGCGCTTCGCCCCGCCTCTCTGCGAGGGTGGGGCTACGCCGTGGCACGCCAGCAGTTTGATCCGCGTGAACACCGACGTCCGCCTCGCGCGGACGACGGGGCTCCGTCCTGCGAGCAACTCAAGAAGAGCGAATTGCCGCAAGTCTGCTCTCGTCTTCGCTCTCTTATTGTGCTGTGTGCCCCGAGATGCCATGATCAATCTTCCGCCAACGCCTGGTCGATTTTCGGATAGTCGCCAAGGAAGTAGGTGCTCGGCCAACGCAGATCCAGACGGTTGCGCAGCCAGCGTCCCGAACCGTCATGCCGAATCACATTGCCCCCTTCCATGTGCCCCCAGCGCGGGGCCCAGCCGTAGCCGCCGTGGTAATAGACCGTCCTCGGATACAGCTTGCCGTCGACAAAGTGCCGGCGTGTCGCCGCATCCGTCATAAACGCCCTGTCCGCATGCCCGTCCATCGCCGTCTTGTAAGAGCCTGAACCTTTGGTGTCGACGTTATTGTAGCGATAGCCGTAATGCTGGAAACGCGTGACGCTCTGGTCCTGTGAAGGACAGAACATGATCGAATTCGGCGCACTGCCGTAGCCGTTGGAAAAGGTCTTCATCGGCAGGTAGTCGTTAACGAACATCAGGCTCCAGCCCGGCCGGCCGTTGCCCGAGTCGGTCAAGCCTTCGTGGCTCTGCCAGTAGAACGTCGAAACGTAGTCGCCGGAGCGCCAGTTGTTGTTCCAGCCTTTGCTGCCGCTGATCGGCAGCTTGCCGTCCTGTTCGTCGTAGTACATGTAAAACGCAACATACACCTGTTTCTGGTTCGAGATGCAGACGGCGCGCCGGCCGGATTCCTTGGCCTTGGTCAGCACCGGGAGCAGCATCGACGCCAGGATTCCGATGATCGCAACGACCACCAGAAGCTCAATCAAGGTAAACTTGATTGAGCGCTTCGCGCGCACGGTCGGGTTCCGGCCCGCAAACCAACGGCTCACAGCCGAATACCTCCCCGGAATCGCGGCAGACCTCCGGGGCCGGCCGCGATTTGTGTGCGTCTTTTGCTCGGGTCGACGGAACATTTGCGCTCCTCAGCAGTCGAAGGGAGTGAACCGGTTCACCTTGACATTATAGGCGAAGATCCTATCCTTTGCAAGAAGATTGCAGGAAATACCCGGAGACCAGGCAAGTGACCAGACCACGAACGGTTCGGGCAAATCGAGGCAATGTCACGCTGCAGGACATCGCCGACGCCTGCGGCGTAGCCAAGGCCACCGTATCCTACGCTCTGGGCGGCAACCGCCAGCGCGTCAGCGAGGCGACCTTCAACCGCATTCATGCGGCGGCCCGCGAGCTGGGTTACGATGCACACAGCCAGCATGCGGCCCGCCGGCTGTCGATGCGCAAAGGCGGCAAGGAGGTACTTAATCATCTGGTGGCCTTGATGTTTCCCCGCAACTTCGTGCAGCTGCCGTATTACATGAAGATTTTCCGCGGCATTATGGACGTGTTGTCGGCGGAGCGGTTCGGGTTGCTGATGCACTACGACAATTCCGGCGGCAACACGGAACTGCTGCCGGTGATTGCCCGCGGCGAAGTGGATGGCGCGATCATCCTGGCCAATCCCTTTTTGTTTGAACCGATGCTGAGCGCCATGCGTGATACGGTCGGTTTCGGCGATCGCCCCGTGACCTCTCTGATGAACCCGATGTCCACTTGCAGCAGCGTCCGTGCCGCCGACCGTCAGGGCGCCCGCGACGCGGTCGCCCACTTGCTGGAATTGGGGCACCGTCAGATCATGCATTTTTACCACGACCCGCACAAGCCGGATACGAATTGGCAGCGGCTGCAGGGCTGCCGCGACGCTTTGCGGCGCGGGGATCTGGCGCCGGCGGGCCATCTGCACTCCTGCTTCTGGAGCCATGACCATCGCGATCAGGATGAAGCCGCGATCAACGGCATGCTTGACGCCCATCCGGAAATCACGGCGGTGCTGGCGCCGAATGACCATCGCGCGGGCTGGATCCATGAAATCCTGGTCGACCGCGGTCTGCGCGTGCCCGACGATATCAGCATGATCGGCTTCGACGACACCCACGAGATCAGCGGCGCCGGCAACGGCAATATTCTCACAACGGTCCGCGTGCCGTTGGAGGACATTGGTCGGCGGGCGGCCCGTCTGGTTCTGGACGCGGTTCACGGGAAGTACAACAAATTGCGGCAGGAGGTGCTGCCGACGGAGTTGATTGTTCGCGGAACGACCGCCAAGGCGAAGACAACGTAGCGATCCTGAGCCCCGCAAGTGTCGGGGGTCCCAGTACGGAAGGGACGTAGGAAGAGATCAAGGGAGAAATTAAGGGAACCATATGAGAAACCTGATTCAGTTGTTTCTGTGTCTTGCAGCACTTCCACTCATCGCTGCCGAGAACAAGAAAGTGGTCACCGTGAGTCGCTTCAAGAAGGCGCCGGTGGTGGACGGCAAGTTGTCGCCGGGCGAATGGGACGCCGCCGTCGGCACTGCCGGCTTTCAAGACATCAAACCCGGAAAAGGCGGCGTGCTCGAGGCCCGCACCGGCCGGACGTATTGCGGTTTCACCGACGACCGGCTTTACATCGCCGTCGTCAGTGAGATGCCGCCGGACGGCAAGCTGTACGCGAACCAGACGAATCGCGATTCGAACGTCATCTTCGATGAGGGCATCGAGATCTGGATCGACCCGAACCGCCCGAACCGCGCTGCCAAGACCGGGGACCAGAGTTTCTATCAGTTCATCGGCAATGCGATCGGCACGATTTACGACGTTCGCTTTGATCCGGTGAAGGGCACGCCGGACGTCGGTTGGAACGGCGCCTGGGAATACAGGAACAGCGTCGACCGCAAGACCCACATGTGGACCGCGGAACTGAGCCTCCCCTTTGCTGATCTCGGCTGGGAGAAGGGCAAACCCGTTGGCCGCGAACTGGGTGTTCTGCTGGCGCGCAACTTCAAGCGGCCCTGGGCGCAGGCGACCTGGTTCACCCACCGCGGCGCGTTCGCGAGCTGGACTGAATACCCGTGTCTGGTTCTTTCCAGGGACAAACCGTCGGTGCAGATTTCCGGACTGGGCGAGAAAGTGCATCTGGGCGAACTGCACCTGTCGGTACGCCTTGCCAATCCGGGACCGGCACGCGAAGCCAAGGTCGTCTTCAAGGCGACGTCCTCCGACATGCCCGGCATCGACGAAACCAAGACGATCAAGCTGCCGGCCGGCGGCGCCGGCGCCTACGAATACAGGATCCCGCCGGGCCGGTTCCATTCGACCGCCAAACACGCCTTCCGGTTGACCGTAACGGACGCGCAGTCCGGTGAGCAGTATTTCGCCTACAGCACCAAATGGCAGCAGGCGCCCGAGAAACGCTGGCATGTACGGGTCGGTCCCAATCCGGGCGCCGCCGTGAAGCTTGCCTTCTATCCTTCGTTCAATCTGCTCAAGCTGAAGATCGACACGAAAGAGCTCGACAAAAAGGCCGAAGCTGTCAAGTCGGCGCGGGCGGTACTGACGAATACAGCCGGCAAGGTCCTCCTGAACGAACCGGTCACCTGGGCCCAGGACCAGACCGGCACGGTTCACCGGTTCAAGATCCCCGATCTGCCGGACGGCGAGTATCGCCTGGACGTGAAACTCGACGGCTACGGCATGGACTTCGTCCGGACCTTCAGGCGCATCCACTTCCCCTGGGAAGGCAACAAACTCGGCATCACCAACAGGATCTACCCGCCGTTCCAACCGATCAAGGTCGACGGCAAGACGACGAAGGTGGTCCTGCGCGAGTACGGCCACGGCAGGCTTGGCATGTGGGACTCGGTGAAGGCGCTGGACAAGGAGATCCTGGCCGGGCCGATCGTGCTGAAGACGGGCGCCGGCGAAGTCGTCAGCGGTTCCGGCAAGATCACGAAGACACAGCCGCACGCCACGGTCTATGAGGGCAGCGGCAGCGCCCCGGGCGTCCGCATTGCGAGCAAGTGCACGACCGAGTACGACGGCTGCATGAAGGTGGAGTTGACATTAACCCCGCCGCCCGCCGTCGCCGGCAAGCAGATGCCGCTGAACAAGCTCTGGCTGGACATCCCGCTGAAGGACGAAGTGGCGCCGCTGTGGCATATCAGCACCTCCGGGCTGCGGCTGAACCCCGTCGGCGCGGTTCCCAAGGGCGAAGGCGACATCTGGGACAGCACGAAGTTTCCCGACGGCAACTGGTACGGCAACTTCAAATGCTACGCCTGGCTCGGCGGCCCGCAGCGCGGCATCTGCTGGTTCGCCGACAACGACAACGGCTGGGTCCTCAACGTCGACAAGAAGACGAAGACGTTCGCGCCCTGCCTTGTGCTCAACCGCGCCGATGGGGTCCTGACGCTGCGCGTCAATCTCATCCAGAAGCCGACGATCATCAGTAAGCCGCGGAAGATCGTTTTCGGCCTGATGGCCAGTCCGGCCAAGCCGATGATGAAGGGCTGGCGCCGTATTCTCTACAACCGCCGGCATCCGGGCTATGAGAACTTCCAGATGATGGGCAGCGAGTACTGGGGCGCGGACGAGAACTGCTCGGCCAAGTATCCGCGCAACGGCGATCTGTCCATTCTCGACAAGATGCACGAAGTCCGGTTAACGGGGAATCGCCGGCAGATCAAACCGTTCCTCGAACTGTGGTCCAACCGCAACCTCGCCGGTGATATCAAGGGCACATCGAGCAAGACTGCCGAGCAGATGCGATTCCTGGCGAGAGTTTCCCTCGATCGCATGGCGAATCGGCCGGACTACCAGTCGGTGTACTGGGAGGAGTTCCATTCGACCTCGTGGCATCACAAGGAGACACCGATCTTCCAGAACGAGTGGTCCGGCAACTACGGCTACGGCTCCACCGGCGGGTTGGTACGCAGCTATCAGGACTTCGCCTGTTGGTACGGCGCACAGTTTCTGCGGCGCGGGCTGGGGCTGTACTTCGACAACGCCTTCCCGAAGCGCGCCTACGACCCGCTGACCACCAACGCCTACGTCATGGACAACGGCCGCATCCAGCCGTCGGCCGGCATGTGGGCGCACCGCGAGTACCTCAAGCGCATCTGGATTCTGCATCAGCAGTTGCGTACCGAAGAGACGAAAACGCTGATGATGATCCACATGACCAACACGCACCTGGTGCCGCTCTACAGCTTTAACGAGACCAACCTGGATCTCGAATGGTTCTATGGCCCGGAACCGCAGCAGTCGAAGTATCCGCACGCCATGCTGCGGGCGCAGTCGATGGGTTTGCAGAGCGGCAACATCCCCTATGCCCTGGCACGCGTCGACAAGACCAGCAGCAAAGAGGAAAAACGCATTGCCGAGCGCACGCGCTTCGGCGTCCTCTTCACCCACGAGATCAAGGCCTACATGCCGCAGGAAGACGGCAGGATGCTGAAGCGCGCGTTGAACTTCGGTTACGGCATGGACGACTGCGCGATCTACAACTACTGGGCCGAGGATTGTCCGATCAAAGCCGGCAACGACGACATCAAGTTCCTCCTGATGAAGCGCGGCAAGGACCTCCTGCTCGTTGTCTGCACCTGGAACCCGAAGCCCGAGAAGGCTACGTTGACACTGGACCTGAAGGCCCTGGGTGTGACCCCCAAGGAGGCCGTCAACGAAGAGAAGCCTGACGAGAAATACGCCTGGAAAGACGGCAAGTTGGAGTTGGATCTCGTCGGCTACGATGTGAAGATGATTCGGTTGAAGTAGGACAATGCAACTCGCGACTCGCGAGCAACGATAGCGGATCGCTAGAGGTCCGCTGTCCTCATTCTTCCCACGGAGTCGCGGGCTGCTTTGTGCCGGAACGAGGAAGAGATTACGGCGATGAAAATTCGATTACTTGGGCTCCTGCTACTGCTGATCGCACTACCTCTGGCTGCCGCCGAGACGTTTGCCGTCAACGGCCGGAAGGTGACGGTGACGACGAAACGTTACATCGTTGAGTTCGACGGTTTGACGATGACGACGATCGAGAACCGGTTGACGGGCGAGACCTACGCCAAGGCGAACGCGAAACCACCCTTCGGTGGGGTCACCATCGAGTCCGTCAGGCCCGGGATCAGAAACAAGACATACCGACTTTCTGACCGTTCGCAACTGACCGTGAAAAAGCGGGAAGACGGAGTTTCGTTGGTCTACCGGGGCCTGTTGAACAGATACGGAGTGCACCATGGTGTGCAGCACTTCGACAAGGGCTTGACAATGACGTTGTCTCTTTCCGTTGATCCGAAGACCGAGGACCTCCTGATCCAACCGGCAGTGACCGCCGAGATTGAGAAGGTGATCGGCGTGCGCGATCGCGGGGTGCTGGACTGTGGTGTTGGCTTTGCCGGGTTGTCGGAGGACCTGCGGCTGATCATTCCCGCGAGCGACGGTTTCAGCGTTACAAAGGATGACACGCCGCCGGACTGGAAATACAGCAATCGCTGGCCGCAGGGCTGGGAAGCCGCGCTGCTCATCGCCGAGAGCAAACAGGGGTGTCTCGGCCTCTGGGCCGATGAACCGGAGCTGCGCTATGGCCGGCTCTTCCAGTTGCATCGCGATGCCGGCTGGAACCTGCGGCTGTACTTTGAAACGGCCGACCGCATCGAGAACTGCACGACGATCAAAGGCGCCGTCTGGCGTTTCAATGTGTTCCGGGGTTACTGGGCGAAGGCGGCAGAACGCTACGTCCAACAGATGGAGAAGCAGTGGCCGGACATGAAGCCGTTGGCCGCGACCAAACCGGCCTGGGCCGACAAGATCCGGATCGTCACCATGCCGACGCCGAGTCCGCAGTCGGGTGAGCAATACGCCAGGCTCGTGCCGCGGGATACGATCGCGGTCTTCACCTGTCAGGAGTGGATGGTCGGCTGGAATGACGGACAGATTCGGAAGCAGACCGGCGGGCCGATGGATTACTTTCCGAACTGGCCGCTGGACAACCCGACACACTACGAGGGCTGGGACAACGTGACCGAACGCTGGCCGAAGCTGCAGGAACTGGGGTTCCATATCTTTCCTTATACCAACCCGACGATCATTACACACGTGCACCCGTGGATCCGCAAAAAGATCGGACCGAAGAAGTATTTCGGTTTCCGCGTCTGGCAGCGGATGTACCCGGAATTGTGCCAACCGATCGTCGAGCGCTACAAGGTGAGCGGCATCTATGAAGATTGTTCGTGGGTGGTACGGCGGCATGTTCTGGGTGAACCTGATGGCGAAAACTGGTACAACGGCGGCGTGCGCATGCGGCAATACTTTAAGAAACTGATGCCGGACATTGCGGTCATGGGCGAACGCAATAACGAAGTCACCGCGCGCGGCCAGCAGTTCGCTTTGAGTCTGACGCAATGGCCGAACCACGCGCACCCGATCAACGCCTATATCTTCGGGAAGTCCCTGCGCATGTGGAACATCAACCAGGCGCCGCGGGGGTTCGATGCCGACGATATCCGCGGCTGGATGACCAAGTGGCCGGCGGGCTACGAAAAGGATCCTATCCAGGAACGGCTGATGTTGCGCAAACGTGGTGTGACCTTCGCGAAAGAGCAGCTCAAGAGCCACTGGCCGGAGACCTGGGATCCGGACGTCATGCACTACTTCAAGAGTAAGGACGGCGTCGAGCATCGCTTCGTCCGCCGGAATGGCACGCGCTTTGTCAGGATCACGCCGCAGGGCGAGGAGCTGATCTACTGGCGCCTGCACGGCGTGACCGGGGCCGTGGTCGGCAACGCCGGGGTTGAGGGCTGGCTCGGCTATAACGGCGACAGGATCATCGGTCTGAACCCGAAGGGCGTCTACATCACAATTACGGACGTCAAACGCGCGCCGGTCACGATCGCCTCCGTGCCCGAGGGCTACTGCATTCGCCGTTGTCTGGTGCGCGACGGCTTCTGGCTGGCAACCTTTGCCAAGCTCAATGCGAAGGAGGGGCAGAAGCCGGAGACGGTCAAGGTGAAGGTCCGGTCAACCGGCAAGAAGGTATCCTTCTCCGGCGCGACGGCCGTGAAAGACCTCGGCCGGGGCGAGTACGAAGTCGAGCTGGAATCGGACGCCGGCCTTGTTGCCTACTGGCGCCGACCGGCGGAGCTCGACTTCAATATGATGCTCACGGACGTCCCCGCAGTCAACACGATCGCCCGCCGCGGCACGGGGATCATCTCGCAGTACAGCAACCGCCATCACAAAGGCAATTCCATCAATCAGTTTGACGGCGAACCGGACGCCGACGAAGAAGGCAACCTGCCGTACCTCGTGAAAATCCCGGAGTTTGGTCTGGACCTCGATGGACAGCCGTTTCTGGTCTTCCAGTACGGTACCGACCATGGCTACGGCGACGGCGCCAACTACATGGTGCGGGTCAACGGCCAACAACGCTGGAAACGCTACCGCCCGCAAGTCGCCAAGGCCGACGGCACGGGCAAACCGACGGCACCCCCACTGAAAACCGGCGCCGTCAATCTCAAGGCATTTGTCGGCAAGGTGGTGGTTCTGGAACTCGCGGTCGACGGCAATCGCACCGGCGTCAGCGAGACGATTCGCTGGACAAAACCGATGATCCAGTCCAGCGCCCCCCAGACAGCCGAGACCGACGACGACCAGGGCGCACCGGATCTCGGCGGGCCGGACGGGCTCTTGGAGTAGCCAGGAGCGGGGCTTCGCGCGATACGGGATCCAGGTTGCAGCCTTCGACAAGCTCAGGGACTTCGTGGATGCGGGATCGGAGGTCTCGGATCGTCGGTTGTCGACTACGGCCGACGACAATCGACTACTGCCGATCATCCTGGATACTGGATCCCGCATTCTGTATCTCAGGACCTCGCCCCAGGCTATGCCGGGGAATCTTGCAAAGGAGGTCCTGTCTCCTATAGTACTTGCTGTTGCAGTTTCCCTGAGTATTGGAGAGTTTGTGGAACAAGAGGTTGTTGCGTGAAAACCATTCTTCGGAAGTCACTTGTAGCTGTTGTGCCGGCTGTCGCCGCTGTTTTGTGTGCCGCCCTGATCACCGGCTGTGCGACCCCCAGTCCGGTCCATATCAAGAAGGACAATTATGCTTCGGCGCAGTCCGTCGACCCGAAAACGGCCGACACGCACTATGCCGTACTGAAGTACTACGTCGATGTGTATGAGCACATGGACAAGGACGAGATGGCCGTTGCCGCAGCGAAGGTCGGGCTTGCCAAAGCCGAAACGGTGGTTCGGCTGAACTGGCGCAAAGAGACGGCCCGCAAGTTTCCGTTCCTCATTTTGATGCAGGACAAGCTGACGGTCAGCGGCGCCGCGGGCGCGGACGCCGGTGAACTGCGGGCGGCGATGGATTGGATTGACGCGGGCATCGCCGTGAAACCCAGGCTGAAGACCGCCAAGGGGTTTTACTGGGTCTCCGGGATCGGGTTCAGTGATGAGTTCGCCGCCTGGATTAAGAACACGAAGCTCCATCTGCCGGCCAAATCGGGCGCAAACCTGAAGGCTTACAACCGGCTCAAAGACGCTCTCGAGGCAGATTCACAGAAGACATTGGCGGCAGTCAAAAAGCTGGTGACCGCCAAAAAATACGGGCAGGCGTACGAACAGTTGGACGCGAAGGCTTCGCTGTATCGCGACACGGCTGCGGCCAAGCGGGTGCAGGCAGCCCGCCTGCAGGTGGCGCCGTTGCTGCTCAAGGCCGAGATCGCGCGTTATCGCCAGCTGGGGTTCGCCACGGCCAAGGCGAATAAGGCGACCAAAGCCGCCCTCTATGCCGGCCGCAGCAAGTGGCTGGCGGACGACGTTTTGGCCCAGGCGTTCAAACAGAAGGCAGTGCAGAAGGACTTCCAGCGGCTGCAGAGCGATATCGGCACGGCCCAGGCCGAACTCTGGAAGGCCGAGATGAAAGCGCTGGCCGCCAGGAACCACCACTGGAAGCTCTTCCTGTTTCACCAGGCCAGGCTGGTCGAAGCCGGGAAGCTGGAGAAGCCCGTCATGACCGCTGCGTCCAAGGGAATCTGGACCCGGTACCTGGCGCTGCTGCCGCAGTCTTATGCGCACTTTCTCGACACTGCCGAGCAGGAGATTCAGAAGGGCGAGCGCCACGGCAACGCGCTGATTCTGTACGGCATGATTCAGGAGATCGGCGACTTCGTCGCTGCGGCCAAACAGAAGCTGAGCGCCAAGGCCGCCGATCAACTGAAAGACGCCGGCCGGCGCCGGGTGCGCTCGCAGAAATTCGTCAAGCTCTTTGTCGCGCGCAAGCTGTTTATCAAGGAGATCAAACCGAAGGACGGCCTCGGTACGGAACTGCGCAACGACCTGAAGGCGAGCTTCAGCAAGCAGTTCAGGAATTCACCGATGGTTTACGGTATGACCCTCGGCGAGGAAGACGTGAAGGTCTCGCCGAAGGACTACGTCATGAGCGAAGGCATCTACGCCACTCTGGAAGCGGACTACGGGCTCGGCCGGACCGTACAGGAGGTGGTGACGTTGAAGGGCGAGGTGATCGCGACCGACAACCCGGAATATCTCCGGCTGGTGCGCAAGAAGAAGGACACCGAAGGCGTACCACCGAAGCTGTATGAACAGGCCTACTACAAGTACACTATCAAACGAAAGATCACCGAGGCGGTGGCCAATGCGCGCCTGGGATTCGTAATCGAGTACGGCGACAAAAAAGAAAACCACAAGATCAACCTGAAGCAGTCCCTGCGCCGCACGTTCATCCAGGAATCCATCGACCCTGAGAAGACGAAACGGTATACGAAGCAGTTGGCTTCGAAGCCGGACGACATGGGCGTGAAAAACCCGAAGCCCAAGCTGAAGGTCGATCGCGTCATGACCTTGCTCGAGATGAAAGAGTGGGCGCGGAACGAGACCGCGAAGATCGCGATGATGCGACTGCTTGCGACGTTGAGCTCCTACCCTCTGGAACTCAATGCCAGGGCCACGGCGTTTGCCGAGGAAGACAATTGGCAGATGGCCGGCAACTTCATGGGCATCTGTTTGGGCTACTGCCGCAATCTCGACCCGGCCGCCGCCGCCAAATCCGAATACTTCGTCAGTGCGGATCCGCCGGCCTATCTGAAGGACGAATACAAACGCAACAGCAAACTCGTCAAGGAAATCACGGCTCTCAAGAAGAAGCTCTGGCCCCGTTCCGTCGACGCCATCGTCAAGTATCTCGAGACTGACTAGATGGGCTCGGCGTGAGTTTTCCAGCCAGGGACGGCGGCCAGGCACCGGTCCGGCCAGACGGTGCCGAATAAGCGATGCGAGCATCGTGTTCCGCCTTGGCGGGATACATTTCGTGCTTGCCCCGCTTTGCGGGGTCAACGCCGCCGGCCGGATGCTTGGACCCGCTCTCCGAGTTGCCCGTTTTCGGGC
>CAYLNH010000206.1:0-13230 GCA_964384625.1 uncultured Lentisphaerales bacterium | reverse complement strand
ACCCCACCACAAAACAAGAACCAAACCCCAACAGAATTAGAAACTGCACACCTTCTGTCGCTGCCGCTCGTATTTCCAACAGCACTTCGACTCTATCCGCAGCCCGCGCGAAGCGGCGGCCGCCTGTCACCTGGACCCCGCCTACATGACCCGGCTGTTCCGCCGTTTCGCCGATACCACGCCCCTGGCGTTCCTGGACCGGCTGACGTTCAACAAAGCCATCCATCTGTTGCTGCACACCTCGCGGTCCATCAAGGAAGTCGCCGACGCACTTCACTTCCGCAATCAGTTCACGTTCAGCCGCTCGTTCAAACGTGTCGTCGGCCACGCCCCCTCGCACTATCGCCGCCGGCACAAACAACCGGAATGAAGTCCCTCCGGCTTACTCCTTTTTCAGCAACTTGACCGTCTTTTCGGCAAACGCCTTGCCCAGTTCCTTGTAGCCCTCGTCATTGTAGTGCAATCCATCCATCGGCCCGTTCCAGTCGTCCGTATCGATCCAGTCGGCCAGCGGGTCGTCCTTACCGACATTCTCCAGGGCCCGGCGTACGGCGTCCCAGTGCTCCCGGCCTTTCTGATGGTCGCTCAGGCGGCCAACCACAACGGTCATATCCCGGCGCTCCAGGTCGTCGCGCAACTGCTTGATCAAGCCTTTGATGCTTTCTTCGTAGTTTGCCGTCTGCCCGCTCTTGGCGTCGGCTTCGCCCTGCATCCACATGAATGATACGGTGTCCGGTTTTCTGCCTTCGATCGCCTTGTTCACGGCCGCCATCAGCCGCCGGTAGAGATCGTTGTTGCCGGGCTTCGCCCGGTTGTTCCTCGGTTTCCAGTTGCCCACCGGTTTCCAGTCTTTATACCAGCGCCGGATCGGCTGGCCGCTCTGCGCGTCCTTGACCACGATCAGCTCATCGTCTGGAAACGCTTTCTCCAGAACGGGAATCAACGTCGCGGTCTCATCCAAGGCGGCCATGTTGGATTGTCCCGCCAGGATGAACAAGCGCACGGCCTTCCCCTCGCCCGCCTTCCTGCCTGCAACTGTTGTTCGCCGCGGCTGCCGCCCCCTTTATTCGCTGTTCGTCGCTCTGCTGCAGTCTTCTTCTTCTTTCCGGCCGGCTTCGCATCAGCCGCAGGCAGTGCGGTCGCCAGGCAAATCGAGAGCATCAGCAGGACATTCCGCATCGCAACGCTCCTTCTATGGCATTAAGACGATCAAACCAGATACATGGATTCACAATTACGCTGCCATTTGATCCGGGCAACCTTTCGGATGCCCTTTTCGGCGCTTCGCCGCTTCGGCTTCGAGAAGCCGAACGGTTATGCCGCCGGCACCGGATTTCCACGGCACTTCCGCCGTTCGGGCTGGACCTGCTTCCATCCCCCGACTACCGTTCCGCCGGTATACCCCAATGCGTCCACCATAAGGAGTACCTCCTATGCCGACCCCAAAGGACATCCAGGCCGTCCGCGAACTCGCCGCCCGCGTTGCCGAGATCGCGGCGTTGCCGATACAGGACGAGAAGCGCAGGCTGTGGCGCGATTTGAACGGTTTGCGGCCGTCGCGGCCCATGGTCACCATCGACCAGGTCTGCTGGAACGAGATGGGAATCGACAACGAATTCCCGCTGCACTGTGAAGATCCCGAGTGCCGCGGCTATGAGAATCATCTCCGGCGCATCCTCTTCCAATGGGAACACTTCCCCGTTGATATGGTGGTGGACGCGTTCATCCGCATCCCGAAGGCAATAACCAACACCGGCTTCGGCATCAAGATCGACGAGGAAGTCGCGGTAACCGACCCGACCAGCGGCGTCGTTGGCCACGCGTACACCAACCAGTTCCAGACGGAAGCGGATCTGGAGAAGATCAAGGTCCCGCAGATCAGCCATGACGCCGCCGAGACCGAGCGACGCCTTGGCGTTGCCCACGAATTGTTCGACGGCCTGCTGGAAGTGCGGGCCGAAGGCATAGCGCCCTACCTGTCGCTTTGGGATCCGATCAGTACCTGGATGAGTGTCGAGGACGCGCTCTTCGGCATCATCGATCGGCCGGAGTATATGCACAAACTCGTCGGCCGCATGACCGACGGCTATCTCAGGATGCTGGATCAACTGGAAGAACAGGGACTGCTCTGCGGACCGCAAAGCTTGATCCATTGCACCGGCGCCTTCACCGACGAACTGCCGGCTGACGGCTATGATCCGGAGAAGCCGCGCTGCCGGGACCGCTGGATGTTCGGTCTGGCTCAGATGCTCGGCACTGTCTCACCGGCGATGTACGACGAGTTCGAAGTGCAATACACCGCCCGCATCTGCGAACGCTTCGGACTGGTATACTACGGCTGCTGCGAACCGCTGCACGGCAAGATGGAGCAGGTCCGCAAAATCCCCCATTGCCGCAAAGTATCGATGAGCCCCTGGGTCGCTGAAGAACGCGGCGCCGAAGAGATCGGCGCCGACTACGTCTACTCACGCAAGCCGAACCCGGCGTTGCTCGCCGGGACCTCCTTCGATGCCGACTACATTCGCAAGTATCTCACGACCACGCGTGACATCTGCGCCAGGCACAACTGTCCGCTGGAGCTGATCCAGAAAGATATCAGCACCGTCGGCTACAAGCCGGAACGTCTGTTCGAGTGGGCGAGGATCGCCATGGAAGTCGTCGGCGCCTGAGATTTCCCCGGCGATACGTTGCCGTCCGCTCTTCAGAGTCGAATCCGGACGGTCTTGATCTCCCACGGAGTCATTGTCACCTCGATGTCGGCGCCGTCCAGGTGGACCTGCTCACCGGGCCGGTTGCGTTCGAGCAGATCCGTTGCGTCCGCCGCCTGCAGCCGCTCGTGGCAGCGGATCCTGACCACATCCCCGACGCCGCGCGTTTCTACAATGCGCAGGATCAGGCCGTTGCCGTCTTCGGCACGTTTGACCACGGTCACCAGGGAGCCTTTGCTCTGGACGGTCTCGATGAAGTACAGCGGGATCTCGTCCGGCGCCGCGTGTTTGGTATCCCACCAGTCGCGCCAGACGCCGGATTCCTCGTAACCGTCTCTGACCGGGCGCACCAGCAGGTCATGGTTGAACTCGCACCCGAGCCGGGGGGCGTCGACATCCTGCCAGTTGCCTTCGTGGGCCACAATGCCGTAAGAAAACGAGAACGGTCCAAGCCCAGTGTGCGCCCGTGCCATTGGCCGCGCCGCGTCGTTCAGCATGTCCGACGGATCCAATGGCGCCCGCATCAGACTCAGGCGGACCTGATCGGTCTTGGCATCGTAGCCGTACAGGGCATCACTGACGAACAGCATACCGCGATGACCGTCCGAAAGATCCAGCCACCTCTGCATATAGGAGTCCGGCTGTTCCTCGAACGATTTGTCCGGATTCCCGGCATCCTCAGCCGCCGTGTCGGCATCGCCGGCGCGGCCCACCACGCGTTCAGTCAGGTCGCGTTCGATGGCGGCATACGGCGCTTCCGACACCGACGTTTCGCTTTCGAACGCCAGGTCGAACACGGCTTTCACCATTACCTCCGCCGCCCGCCAGTCGCCATGCGTATCAAAACGGATCACGGAAGAGTCGGCATACAGCCGGATATCCTGGGTGATGGTGGTCGGCGGGCCGGCGTCCAACAGCTGCACCTGCCGGACAACACGTACAGTCTGTCGGATCGGACCGGCCTCGGTCAATTCCACCGACACGGTGTCGACATCGAAGGTCTTGCCGCTGTACGCAATGTTCCAGGCGGGCATCCGTTGTTCGTTGTCTTCGAGGAACAGCAGCTTGTTCCCGCGGCCGCCGTCACGGATCTCTTCGTCGCCCGTCGCCTTGTTCACCAGACTGATGATCTCGCCGGTGGTTTCGTCGAACTCGACGCGCACCGCGGCATTCTCCATGACCAGTTCGGCGCCGACAGGCATCGACTCTTCCCTGGCCGGGCGCCGGTGGAACTCGACCAGTTCGTAGCCGACCCCGGCTACTTCCGGCGGCTGCACCAGCGCGGTTCGCCGGCCATCGCCCCCGGTAATCTGCACCGGCAGCGGATCGCCGAAGTGCGTCGCGGCAATCAGCGTCTCGCCCGCAGCCAGTTCCACTTCCACCACCGATTGCCGCGACCACGACAACAGGTTAAACACCGCCATCACGTCGCCGTCGTCGTCCTGCTCCGGCATCGCCGCATGGATACGATCGCAGAGATAAGCCAAAGCTTCATCCCGGGCATACTCGGCGCGGCGGATCACGTCCGCCCACAACTCCCGGTCCTCACGATGCACATCCGCCACGGAACAACCGCAGATGATGTCATGGAACTGGTTCACGCAATGATCGCGCCAGGCCTGGCGCAACTGCTCCGCCGGATAGCGGAAATCGAAACACGAGGCCCAGGCGGCCGCCTTTTCGGCATCGACCAGGAGAGCCTCGACCGCACGATTCGTTTTCTTGTTAAAGATGTTCGAGGTATACGTCCCGGTGAACTGGAAACCCAACTCCCCCTTGACCACGGGAAGTTTGTCGGCGTACGCCTGCATGTCCGCCAGCACGTCGTCGGCGGCCGACCATTTGCAGAACGCAAGCTCCAGTTCCTCGCCGGTCTGTTTCGGCAGCGGCACCCAGTCGACCTGCATCGTGATGCGGCGGTCGGACGCCAGTCCAGTCACCACATGCGCCGCCGGCAACTCCTGATTCCTCTGATGTTCCAGCGCGTTGCCGATGGCTTCGGCTTCGGGCGCCCGCACCCAGGTGCCGGCAAGGTACATCACCTGCGAGCCGTCCGGCCCTTCCCAGATGAACTGGTGCAGCGGCTTGCCGTCATCGTCCTGCGGCCGGCAGCGATGCGAGTAAAAACCGTCCATGCCGCACTTCTTGATGATCTGCGGCAATGAATGCGGGTGCCCGAAGATATCGGGATCCCAGCAAACCGTGGCGCACTTGCCGAATGTCTCCAGGTAGTACCATTGGCCCAACGCCGACTGGCGCACCAGCGATTCGCCGCCCGGGATCAAGTGATCCGGCTCGACCCACTCGCCACCGCACAATTCGATCTGGCCGTTGGCGACGCATTCCTTGATCTTCTCGAACAGCTCCGGGTATTTCTGTTCCATCACCCAGAACGACCACACAGTCGAACGCGAGAACACAAAACTCGGATCGGCTTCGGCCATCTCGATGGCGCGCTCGAAACACAGACGCATGACCTCTTCGCCATACGGCGCTCGGGCCCACAACCAGGCAACGTCCAGATGCTGCGTGGCAATTACATGCACGCCTTGCTCGGTACCCATAGGAACTCCTCGACGGTTAATTCTCTCAATAAGGAGGAGTCTTACCCTAGTACCACTCCGGCATTTCGCTATTCGCGGGGAGCTGACTACCCGCAGCGTCTGCAGAGGTAAGAGACTGCCGGAAGGCGGAAGCTCCGCGGGGGCGCAAGCCCCCGGATCCGACCCTCAGGGGCCGAAGGCCCACAACATACCAGCGTGGGGCACCGCCCCGCATTTCACGTGCATCACCCCCCGGGAGCGCCAAAGGCGCGTGATATGGGAGTTGTGTTTGCCTGTCGCGTTTCAATGGCATCCTATGTTTCGCACCTTTCGCACCTTCAGTGCTCGGGTCGAGGGAGATTCATTGTTCCTGGGGCTTCTCAGGCTGCTATGCTCTCGGGCCCGTGCCCCTTACGGAAGATGGTCTTGCAAAAAGACCCCAGTTTGGGTAAGTTCGCAGATCAGAAAGCGACGACGCACGTCGCCGCCAGCGCAATCACAATTGCACTTGAAGCGGAGTCGCACCGCTTTGGCATACATCGCTGAATCGCGACACTGATCCATGAAGTTCACAAAACGAAATGTACCCATCATGCTCGCCGCCGCCTCTCTCTTGTACTGTGGATCGTACGCCCTGGTCTTGCGGCCGCACCACGCCTCACGCGCACACTCAGAGGAGATGTATGAAAAGCCCGCTGGCGGCCCGGATGGTGTCATCAGATGGCTTTCGGACAGCTGGACAAACAGGGCCTTTGTTGCCGCCTACCAGCCTTTGATCCAAGTTGATCGGTCCCTCGTGGGCACATACTTCAGGATCATGCATTGGTGAGTCCCGGTTCGTGGCATTGCTGAGTCGCAGGAACGTACAAAGCATTGCATCACCCCTGACGGGGCTTTACTTGCGGCACGTCACGGTACCGGGGGGCTACCACCACCGGCCACCTTGAGTCGGCCCCTACGGGCCTGCATGACCAGTACCAACGATGCGTCGCATAGTGCTGCGCACGATCCGTGACGCATCTCCCTTTTGTGAATTCTTGTGACTCTTTGTAGCCAAACTCCCCTATTTCGGGATAAAGACGAAGGACGGGGAAGCATGGCAGTAGCCGACGGTGTCGTCGCCGATGGTGGTCTCGACTTCGATCGTGGGCACGTACCAATGGGCGCCGGGACCGACGTCCGGATCCGCCAGTTCGAAGGTGGCTGACGTGGCGGCGATCTCCTGCCACGGCAGGAACTCCCCGTCGCGGATCAGCATTGCTCGGCGAATCGTGTGGCCGCAACTGGCTTGCACCTGGACACGGATTTCCGCGCCGTTGCTGACTTCGACGGACTCACCCATCGGCGCACCGTTCAACATTGTCGCCATCGCCACCCTGCTGTCGGACATGGCGATCGTATAGCGGTTGCGCAATGCCTCCCAGACGCCGTCAGCGCTGACGTCCTTCACCCAGAAGCCGGTCAGACAATGATGGTTCGGCCCGCGGCGATAATGGTCCGTGCCGCCGACCAGCCCGATCTTGCAGCCGGCATTCAGGAATGGCGTCGGAAAGATCGGCGCCTTGTCAAAGCCGTTGTCTGCGCACAGCATGGCATTGACCCGGCCCTGCATGGCTTCCATGGCGACTTCGAGCTGCGAGTCGAAGCTCTGCGGGATCTGTTCGTCCGGAATCGGCTGGCCGTGGAAGTGGCGTAACATGAAAACCGAACCCGGCGGCAGTTCCTCGCGAACGTGGCGCATGGTGTTCTGGAGATCCCGCTTCTGCGCCAGGAAGATGCGCTGCAACCGATCGAACGTCTTTCGGTCGCGTGTGTACCAGTTTGTGTGGCGGACGCCATGCATGCCCGGCTCCGAACCATAAATCACAACGCCGTCGTCGCCCGCAATCGCTTCCAACTGGTCGTAGGCCCACATGCTGTTCGGCCCGGTGATCCAAGGCGTATGCTCCGTCAGTGTAAAGACCTTGCACCCCAGCACGTCGCGGTTGAATCGGATGTTCTCTTCGGGATTGCCGTCCACCGCCGCGACACACTGCGAGTGGGTCGTGTGCACGTGCAGGTCGCCCCAGATCAGTGTGCGTCCTTCATAGGGATCCGGCAATGCCGCCGGTGTCGGCATGAAGTTCTTTACCGCGAACGGCATGGTGTACGGCGCTTCGTTTTCTGCCGGCACGTCAACCAGCGGCAGAACCCTGTCCTTCGTGAATCGGATGATCTCCACACGGAAATCCGTGCTGCGGCCGGGGCCGCCGTCGTTGTCGTGTGCCGGAAAAAACCCGATGAAGCCGTCCGCTGACGGAAGGACGGCCCAGGAAGTATCCGGTGCCGACAAGTTGGGCGTCAGCCGCTCCGGGGTCTGCCAGTGCGCACCGTCAAACCGACTCCACAGCACGTCCCAGCCGAAGGTCTTGTGTTTGAAATATCGAAACCGCTTGAAGCAGATGGTCGGCTTGTCACCGGCCAGGAGGACCTGCGCCTGGATCGGCGCGCGATTCTCCGGTCCCAGCGAGCCAAACGAGGACTGCTTGATCGGCAGTTCGTTGCCGCCTTCCGGGAAAGCCGTAACGGCCCTGTCCCGGTATTGCCAGACATGAATCGTTCGATGCAGCCCGATCTGGTTGCCGTAGCCCAATGCCGGCGTGCTCTCACCAACAATGTAGGCACAGCTGTCAGCAACCGACCAGGCGATGTCCGCGTTGAACAGATAGTCCCCTTCAGCCAATTGCTGCCCGTCCAATACCTGCCCGTCAGCGATCCACTGCAGCTTGAGAGTGACACCATCCGGTGTCGGCTGTTCGGTCAGCAGCAGGAGGTCCTTACCGGCGGCACACAGCTTCGCCTTCGCTCCGCTCGTGCGGAAGATCTCATTACCGGCCTCGCTGAGCAGTACCGTCTGGTAATCGCCGTTGGAGTCGTCGCACTCCACTCCGAGTACCAGCCCTTTGGGCGTCTGCGCAACCTGCGGCTGTCGCAGCACGCCGGCCCGCCGATGGATGGTCCTTGTCTTGCCGTCGCGGTGCAGCATCAACTGCCAGCCATCGCCGTGCCGCTCAGTCCACGCCAGCACCGGCGAATCGACGGCTTCCTTCGGACAGACCGGACCGATGATCCGGTCGGCGGACGCAATCACTTGGTCACTGCCGTCTGAACGGACCAGCTTGATGGCTCTTGTCGGTGCGCCGGCAGCCGTGTCCCAAGTGCGCCACCATTGCAGTCGTTCGTCATAGGTGTCGGCAGCGTTGCCCTCGATGAACGCCAGTTCCCGGTCCTCCAGCACCAGCACACCAGCATACCAGTCATCGCCGCATCGCCCGGCGCAAACGCTGTATCCATCATCAATTCGCTGCATATCCATTTTTCGCTCCTTGCTTCCGTACCCGCAGTCTTCGTCCGCCAGCGACAGGCTTGCCCTGTCGGGGCGATGGTCGGTTTGCGACAAACGCGACTCCTCCGCCCTTCGGCGGATCAATCCCGCCGGTGGCGACACATTCGCCTGGCTTATTTGCAATATGGGTCAATATGAGGCACTTTCTCCCGCTAAAGAATGGCAAGATCGGCCAAGTATTTATGAATTCAGGCCAATGGCGATATTCCAGAGCACAACCATAGAGTCGCCGCAACACCAGGCGGGGCTCCTGGTGATCGGCAAGGACGTCTTTCGCCCGCGACTCAACCGTGTGGTGCTGGAGCGCGAGCTGTCGGAGCCCAAGGTCTACCGCCGGCCGACCCAGCACGCGCATGCGGTCTATCACATCTTCCTGGCCCACGAGGGGGTCGCCTGCATCACCCATCACGGCGAACTCCAGGAACTGCATGCCGGCGAACTGCTGTGTGTCTCCCCGGGGGAACCGCATCACGTCATGGTGAACCAACGGGCCTGCCGCTACAGCGCCATCACCTTCGATTTCATCGCGGATGCATCCGGAGTGCCGTTGGTCCTGCCATTGCCCGAGCTCCTTAGTGTTATGCGTGGTGAATTGCTGGCAGCGCCGGCCGACTGGCCGCGGCTGCAGGCCCGAGATAGCGAAGACGGGCTGCGAAATGCCTATCGAAAGATGTACTCCGGCGCTTGCAGATCCCCTCTTGTCGGGGCCCATGAACTGTCCGGATTCCTCCTGCAACTGACCCGTCTAGGGTTCCAGCCGACGGGTACCACAGCCGCGACGGAGCCCCATCTGGAAGCGGTCCGCAGGCATATTCAAGAGTACTACAGTGAACGCCTGGTGCTTGACACACTGGCGGCGGAATTCGGATTCTCCCGGCGCTCGCTGACGCGGAAGTTCCGCGATGCCTTCGGCACATCCCCGATCTCTTATCAGCTGCGTTTGCGGCTCGAAGCCGCCCAACTCATGCTGGGCGCTACCAACATGCAGATCCAGGAGATCGCTGCTGAAGTTGGGTTCACCGACGTCTACCAGTTCAGCCGCGCCTTCCACAAGCACGTCGGCCAGAGCCCGACGGAGTTTCGCCGGTCCCAGTGACGTCCCGGAAGGCAAGCAAAATCATTGACAGCAGAATTATTTGAGAACGATTCGCAGCTTTGCTGCGACTAGAAGGAATTCTGCTTGCCCGGCACAGCCTTGTGCGACGACGGGTCTGCAGAATTACTTGCCGAAGGTCCACTTGTACTTCTGGCCCAGGCCACGGCGCAGCAGGCCAATCTGGGCGGAGTGATAGGACCAGTGCCACTCCAGATGGCGGATTACCTGGTCGACACATGTGAAAGGACCGACTTCCATCTCGGTACCGAGGGCAATCCCGCTGAACACGTTCTGCGAGTACTCTTCCAAAGCTGCGATGTCTTTGATGGGTTCATCCACTTCCACGCCGGCCACCCGCGACGCCCACAACGCCTCACCCCAGATCAGATGCTCCCAGAGCTGACGGATCGTGTGCCCATGCATCTCTTCATCCCACGCTTCGGTCGGGAGGTCTTCAACGAGATCCTGCGCCCGCGCATGGAGCTCCTTCAGGAACGCCAGCTCCTTCCCCATCCCGCCAAACGCGGGATATAGCCTGCCGCGTCCTTCTTTCATCCTTCGCTCCTTGTAGAGGGAATCCTGTCCGCAGGATTACCTGTCACGGTACATCTGCCAGAACAGGATCCACGGGTCGAGCATGATCAGTTCGCCGTGGTTGAATACCGAGAAAACAAAGTGCGTGTGCTCGTGGCAGCCGACCCAGACGCCGGCGCCGACCGCGTACTGGTCGCCGGCCTTCAGCGGCGTATGCTCGGGCACTGTCAGCTCGACCATATGACAGGTTGCCAGGACCCAGGTCGAACCATCGGCCCAACGTCGGGTGGCGCGCCAGCGGTTGTTGTTGAAGCCCTGGTCCGCGCGGTTGTACAGGTAGTGGTCATCGATCGCGATCGGCGCGAACAGCGGCGTGCCCTTCGGGTGGTTGAGGTCCAGTCCGCCGTGAGCAGATGCTCCGTCGTAGGCGCCCATCCAGCAGTCTTCGCCGCGATAGCAGTCCTCCATACGAAGACCTCCTTCCGGCAGCGGGCACCAGGGCTGTAGGGGTTCCGGACAGATGCGCGCGGTCGCGTCCTGCAGTGCCAGGCGGGCCTGATAGCGCGTCGGCTTCCCGTGCGAGCAGATCTCACGCGTACGACACGGCGCGTGCGTCTCCAGCATGAAGTCGAAGATCGCGTCCACTGCGTCCAGCCAGATGCGCACGCCGCCGATCTCCCACGGCTCGTAGAAGCTTTTCTGCGTCCCCACTTCGCGTTCCAGGCGCTCTTCTTTGCCATCGACCGTGATGTCCGCCCAGAACCGGTAGGTCGTCGTCGCTGCGCTGACCTCGACGCCTGGGGTCTCCAGGGCGGTCTCCATGATCTCGGCGCCGGTATCCAGCAGTTCAATTTCGGCCACAGTGCCATTGAGCAACTCAAATCGCAACGTCTGGCCATGGATCATCTCTACCGCTGTGAGCGTATCCTTCGCGCGTCTCTCGAAGATCATCGTGGGTCTCCTGTTTGATGATTCTCTACCGTGTCACCGGTGGCGGAATCATCAAGGGCAGGCCCCAGAACAGGAAGCCGCGGGACCCGCGCTACGATAGGATCAGTGTCCACTGCCGAACAAGGCCGCCAGCACGCCCGGGTGCTCGTGGTCGTGACAGCAGGCGCCCTCGCCGCGCGGAAACGGTGTGCGGCACAACAGGGCAAGCAACGCAAGTCCCAGCACCACACAAACCAGAAGACTTCCGGTCAACGGATTCGCGTGCAGCGGCTGGGCCAACGGCAACAGTAGCATCACCAGGCCATGCGACAGCCGGCCCATCAGACTTTGCAGTGATAGGAATGTGCTCCGCTCCGAGTCTTCGAGAAGCGGAGCTATCTCAGCATTGACCAGCGGCCGCGAAAGCCCTTTCGATGCGGTTCGAAACGTCAGCAGCAACGCCATTACCGGGTGCACCAGGAGCGCCATTCCCGCCATCAGGAGGACCTGCAGCAGGACACAGCCCAGGAGCGCAACGCGAACGCGACAGCGATGCTGGATCCGTCCGGCATACCGCGTCACGATCGCTCCCACACCCATGGTTAAGGCCAGATGCAGCCCCAGAATCAACGGTGTCCAGCGACCGGCCAAAGCCGACGGCAGGACCTCCTTGATAAACGGCTGGTAGAACTCATACGGAATGTGAAGCAACACAATCATGCCGATCGAGAAGACGGTGAAGAACCGCAGACGCCTGCTCCAGGACTTCTTGAACAGCGTTCCCACCTGTTCCATGAACGCATCCGGCTTCCCTCCCCTTGCTCGCTCCGGCTCGCGAAAGAGCAACGTGAATGCACCCGCGACCGCGCAGGTCGCCAATGTCGCCCCGTAGGCAAACCGCAAGGCGCCGCAGGCGAACAGGCCGCCGAGGACGGCAGCCGCGCCACCGGCCAGGAAGCCGGCGCGTGCCGCCACGGCTTCGCGTTCCTGGTACTCCTCACCCCGCCCCACAGCGACCAGGGATTCGTAGTGCAGCGCCGTGTCCGTCCCGGACGCCGCGGCGAAACCAAACGCCAGGAGCACCTGCGCCAACGCAAACTGCCAGTACGTCTGCCCGATTAAGAACAGCAGATAGGCGCTCCCTAATGATGCACAGGACAACAGCAACGTCCGCCGGCGGCCCCAAACATCAGACAAGTAGCCGGATGGCACTTCGAAGATGACCACGCTGATGTAATAGATCCCCTCCAGTTGGATCGCCTGTGCCAGATTCAAGCGTGAAGAGAAGTAGAGGAAGAACACCGGCCCCCAGAAGAAGCAGTCGCGGAAGAAGACATACCAGGGATAGAGCCGGATATTGCGTTCCATGGCTGTATGGTCGGCTGTCATCGCATTGCGTCCTTCGTACTATCCCGATTGCGTACGACTGCGAGCGCTCAACGTGAAACTCCGCAGGACAAGCCTGCGGCATCTCTGCCCGGGGCGAAAGCGATCTGTAGGTGACCGATCCTGAGACTCCGCAGCGCAAGGCTGCGGGATCTTATCCTGCATCATGCGTCTCGGGTCGTGTACCGTGTTGCGTGTTTCGTGCTTCGTGTCCCGTTGCCCGGTTCAGAGATACTTTGTGATCTCGGCGAGGTCCCGCTTGATCGATTTGAGCGAACGTTCGTCCAGCGCGCGTTCGTCCAGGCAATGCTCGATATGGTCACGCACGAATGCTTGCTTCGCCGTGGCAATGGCGCGGTAGACGGCATGCAGCTGCTGGGCGACATCAACGCACGGTTTCCCGTCTTCGATCATCGCAACAACCTTGTTCAGGTGGCCATTGGCACGCCTCAGGCGCTTGACGATATCGCAGTGGCTCTGGTGTTGGTCGTCTGTTGCCATGGTTTTCCCCTTGTGGTTGTGCTTTCCTTTATATCCTATCCCCCGGGTGGGGTTATGTCAAGACGTGAAACTTAATCCTGAACTTAATCCTGAACTTAGGGTCGGCGCGGAAATAACGTCGCATTATTCGGGGCAGACATACCAACC
>CAYLNH010000205.1:0-13324 GCA_964384625.1 uncultured Lentisphaerales bacterium | reverse complement strand
AGAATATGGAGGCAATAACACAGATGTTCAAGTTATTTGCGGACGACGCCTAACTACGACGAACGCGCTACGATCGACAAGGTCCAGATCCAGGTGTTCGACGCCAAGAACGAGGAACTGGGCAAGACCTCCTTGAAGATCGATGACCTCGCGTATGTCAACGGCCTGTTGCGTCTGGGCAACGTCCCCTTCGGCAAGTACACCACGAAGATGACCTGCCTCGGCAAGGACGGTAAGGAGATCCTGTCGCAGACCAGCGAGTTCTCGAAGAAAGACCATGCGAAGTCGTTCACGTGGTGGGACACCAAACACGGCAACATCGAGACGGTGATTTCACCGTGGACGCCGGTCACGTACAAGAACAGGACCTTCGGCGTCTGGGGCCGGACGATGGCCGTCGGCGCCGGCGGTCTGCCGACGCAGGTGACCGCCAGGGGCACGAAACTGCTGGCGGCACCGATGGCATTGGTCGCCGAACTTGCCGACGGCAAGACCGTGACGATGGGTCGGACGAAGACCAAGGACAGCGTCAGCTTCGACAAAGATCACCGCAAGACCGTCACCTACACCGGCAAGCTTGGCAGCCTGGTCGTCCAAAGCACCGTCATGGTCGAGTTTGACGGCATGTACAAGGTGACGTTGAAGCTCGACCCACAGCAGCCGCTGAAAGTGAAGTCGCTAAAGCTGATTGTGCCGTTCACCAACGAGACGGCCGACTACGTTCACGCGGCCGGCGAAGGCATCCGGACCGGCTTCTACTACGGCTTTCTGCCGAAGGACAAGCAGGGCGCCATCTGGACCAGCCGCACGGTGGACAGCCAGCCGATGGTGATCGGCTCCTTCATCCCGTACGTCTGGATCGGGTCGCCGAAGGGCGGGCTCTGCTGGTTCGCGGACAGCGACGAAGGCTGGGTCCCGAGCGATGAGACGCCGGCGCTGGAGATGGTCCGCGGCGGGACCGCGAGTACGGATCTGGTGCTGAACCTGATCAGCGAGGACTTCACCATCGACAAGCCGCGGACGATCACGTTTGCGTTCCAGGCGTCCCCGGTGAAGCCAATGCACAAGAAGTGGCGCATGGACTCCTGGTGGTGCGGCGACACCTTCAAGAACTGGGCCTTCACGCCAAGCCTGATCTGGGCCGCCATCCCGTTCTGCAAGAATATCCCCGGCTGCAAGAAGATGGTGGAGAACCAGCACAAGGCGAAGAACAGCTTCATCTTCGGCTTCGCGAAGTACCGTGCCAACGCGACGCCGTACTTCATCCATCAAGCCCTGCCGTCGTATCTGGTGCCGGAAGTCAACTACTTCGGCGACCAGTGGAAGACCTCCATCAGCGAGTGCCTGTTCTACGGCAAAACGGTAACGGACTACTTCGTGCACAACTACGCCGAGTGGTGCAAGGCCACGGGCATCGACGGCTACTACGTCGACAACATGCGTCCGGTGGTCTGCGACAACATCGACGCGGGCCGCGGCTACCGTCTGCCCAACGGCAAGATTCAGCCGACCTATCAGATGTTCTCCACGCGGCGGTACTTCATGCGGATGCGCGCGGCGTTCGCCGAGAACGGCAAGCACAACAACATCGTCCTGCACATGACCAACAACATGATCATCCCCTGGGTCGGTGCGGCGGACATCGCCTACGACGGCGAACACCACGTGATCTACCCGGAGATGGGCAAGGACTTTATGGACTTCTGGGATCTCGAACGCCTGCGCGTCGACTTCTCCGGGCAGTGGGGTACGGCGGTGAACTTCATGCACGAGTACCAGGGCAAGTTCGAGCCGGCCCGGATGATGGAAGTCATGCGCGCCTACACCGGCGCCATCATCCTGCACGACGCCCTGCCCTCCGGCAACGCCAACGGCAACAACCAGTCCGTCTGGATCGGCCGCGATCGCTTCGGCATCGAAGCCGACGATGTCCAGTTTATCCCCTACTGGGAGAAGAACTCCGGCGCCGCCTGCAAGACGAAAGACGTCTACCTTGCCGTCTGGAAGCGCCCCCCTCGGCAGGGCTCGGGACAAGCCGGCAAGATCCTGATCGCGGTCGTCAACTGGGGCGAGAAGGCCGACGCCAAGGTCGTGATCAACCCGAAGAAACTCGGGCTGAAGGCGCCGACGCAATGGAAGGTGACTGACGCCGAAGCCGGCTGCAAAAAGACCTATCATAAGGTCGGTGTCGTCTGGTCCGCCGACAGCTACGGCAAAATCACGCACGACGGCAAGGGCAACCTGGTCGTACCCGTGCCGCGACATAACTACCGCCAGGTCATCATCGAATAGCTCGATCGACCGGACGGCTGACAGGGAGAAACGGATGAGACAACTGCTGCTGTATGCCGCCCTATGTACGTTCACGTGTGCCGCCCATGCCGCTGATCCGGCGCTGAAGTTGACCTTCGATGCAAAGGGACTGGCGTCGATCAAGCAGGGCCGGCACATCCTGATGGACGCCGCGGACGGGCGCGTGAAGGTCATGTACTTCCGGACCCCGAACCCGCAGGCGAAACATGGGTACGACCAGAACTACGCGCCCAAGCCGAGAACAGCGAAGTTCGACGCCAAGACGAAGACGCTGACGCAGACCTACGCGGAAGCCGAACTGAAGGTCACCTGGAAACAGCCGACACCGGATCGCCTCGTGTGGAATGTGCGGCTGACAAATAAGGGCGCCAAGCCGCTGGCCGGCAAGGTCCTCCTTGGCGGCTTTCGTCTGACGCGCAGTCACCACGCACTCAAGCTTGGGCGCGGCATTGGCACCGGTTCGGTCTACCCCTACCCCGGCGGGGTGATTGCGTTCCTCAATCCGCCCGCCCAGAAGACGCCCGGCTTCCACATGAACCGCATCACCCGAAAGCCGGTGAAGGCCCCGGACGGCTCCGGCTCGGCAATCGGCGAGTTCGCCGCCGAAACCGGATTCGGGCGGATCGCCAAACACCCGTTCGTCGACAACAAATGGTTCAACACCGAGGGCAATGCACTGGCTCCCGGCAGAACTTCGGTCTGGAGTTTCTCAATCCTCGTCGGCCCGGACCGCAAAGCCATTGAGCCCAAGCTTGCCAAGTTGCGATCCGGCACGACGAAATCGGATCCGATGGTGCTGACTTGGGACGACCGCCGACCGGTCGGCACGATCTTCTGGTGCCACCCGAACCAGAAGTGGAAGACGAACCCGCGCGGCTTCAACTTCGGCAAGGGCAAGAACAACGATGTCTTCACAGAGGAAGGCAAGAAGGTCTTTGCCGAGCAGCTCTTCCAGTATGTCGACCGCTGCATCAAGATCGCCAACGACATGAACGCGCAGGGCGTCATCATCTGGGATCTGGAGGGCGAGGAGTTCTGGCACCCGATCAGCTATATCGGCGACCCGCGGGTGCTGCCGCAGGCCGCGCCCGAAATGGACGCCCTGGCGGACGCGGTCTTCAAACGGTTTCGTGATGCCGGCCTGAAGACCGGCGTTACGATTCGGCCAACGGAGGTCTTTCAGAAGCAGACCAAGGACGGCGGCAAGATCTGGTGGCATCGCGATGTGAAGGACCCGGCCAAGTTGATGGCCGACAAAATCGCCTACGCCAGGAAGCGCTGGGGCACGGAGATCTACTACCTGGACTCGAATGTCTTCGGCAAAGGCTGGGGCACAGTCCTCCCGAAAGGCCACAACGTGCCGTGGGTCATGCCCACGAAGATGCTGGCCGCAGTCCAGCAGCAGCACCAGGATGTCCTGATCATCCCCGAATGGTCGCGATCAGGTGACTACCGCTACGGCGCACCATACAGCTCGCCGAACAACCGGCAGATGTGTACGCCGCCCGGCATCCGGCAGCAATGGCCCAAAGCGTTCCGCGTGGTCGCCGTGCGTCC
Organism: uncultured Lentisphaerales bacterium; assembly: GCA_964384625.1. Classification (GTDB taxonomy): domain Bacteria; phylum Verrucomicrobiota; class Lentisphaeria; order JABSQK01; family JABSQK01; genus CAYLNH01. The sequence goes on along the minus strand of CAYLNH010000205.1, from coordinate 9,454 downwards.
GCAAATCATGCGCGATCATTGGTCGAACTATCTCGAAGGCGTCAAAGGCGGTGATATCCTGTTGTTCCCCTGCTGGTATGCGGCGCTGGAGAACAAGTTTGTCAAGGCGGTCTATCAGGAAGCGGCACTCGCCAAGGCCCGCCCGGCGAAAGCCGTCTACGCCGTCCACGACGATCTGCCGGCGCTGCTCGATCACGACGACGAGGCCGTTCGTTACCACGTTGTCCAGCGCCTGGGCCGACACGACACCGCCGCGACAACGACGGCACTGATCAAAGCCACGGAAGACAAAAGCATTCTCGTCCGGCGTCTTGCCCTGGCGCAACTGGCAAGCCGCAGTCTGAATGACCCGGCCCTGGTCGAACGCCTGGTCGCCGTGGTCGAGACCGACACGCGCGACGTCAAGGAGATCCTGCGGCCATTCGCCGCCGACGTCCTCGGCGCCAGCGGCGAGGCGGCGGTACCGGCGTTGATCGAGATGCTTAACGGCAAGAGCCGGCTGGCGCCGAGTTATGCCGTGCGCGCCCTGGCCCGGACCAGCACGCGAAATGCGACGGCGATCAAGGCCCTCCTGGCAAAGCTCGGCGACAAATGGGATCGCTCAAACCAGCTCCAGGAGCCGATCATCAAGGCTCTGGGAAGACTGAAAGCCAAAGCCGCCGTACCGGTCCTCATCGAACTTCTCAAAACAAAAGAACGCAACAGCGAGTTCGTCCGCCTCGCTGCCGTCCGGGCACTGGGGCAAATCGGCGACAAACGCGCCATCAACCCGCTGATCAACCACACCAAAGCCCATTACTCCACCGTCGCCGTCTACTCCATTCATCACGTACTCGACGACGCCCTGAGCAGACTCACCGGCGCCAAGGGCATTGTCGGCGGCAACGAATGGCGCCGCTGGCAGAAGGCCGAAACCAGATAACCGACGACCCCGTTTCCCCGACAGCCCCGGCGGTCCTCCAACCGTTCAGCGGACGAACCCCCAGAGCGCCGTCAACCGCGTCGGGTAGTCGCCGGTCCAACACGGCGAGCCGACACGCTGGTCGTAGCCGTAGGCGCCGAAATCGATATCGCCGATTTCCTCGCACCACCGTGTCGGCGACGACCAGCGATGGGCGTCGCGGACCATGAAGCCGAAGGCGACGTCCAGCGATTCGCCGGCGTTCAACGCCTGCAGGCGCTGCTGCAGTTCCGGCAGCTCGTCCCATGGGATCGCGATCTCGTGGACGTACATCCGGCGCTTCTCGTCGTAGCGCACCACGCTGCGGGCGCCGGTGATCGGACCGATTGGCGTCGGCGCCGGTTTGCCCGTGCTCTGCGGATGCTGATATTCCGTACCCGGCGCGGTCAACCGCAGCAACTCCGAGACGGTCCTATCCGGTTTTTGCTTCAAGGCGCTGCGAAATTCGTAATCGATGTCGGTCGCCAGCGATTTTTCGTACAAGGCGTGGCCGTGCAGCAGATCGTCCGGGTTCTTGTCGATCACATTGAAGCCGAGCTGCAGGCAGTCGTCGCCCTGGATGCGGTATTCCAGCGCATGGTTTTTGATGGTACTGAATTTCGTCGTGTGGTCCGGGATTTCGGCGGCGGCATAGAAGAACTTGTCATCCCATTTCGCTGCCAGCCGATAGCCCTTGCCGATGGTCATCGAGGGCTTGACCTTCCACCAGTCGGCCAACTTGCCGCGGTGCCGGATCGAGACGAAACAGGCATCCTGCCAGTCCTCCAGTTGGCCGTCGATTGTCGGTGTGCCGAAGACGGCATAAGCCGCCTGGACTTCCCGTGTGCCCCTTTGCTCGCCGGCCGCCGAAAGGGCTGACCAGGCGACAGCATAGCGATTGTCGGTGTTCGGCTCCGCCCCGGCGACCGTGAATTTCGCGAAACGCGTCTCGCCGGGCTGAAGCTGCTTCAGCATGGTCTTCGTCGAGGCCAGCTTCAAGCTGTCGGGCGGCGTTACGGTGAGGGTAACGTCAGTGGCCTGCATCGTTTCGTTCCGAACCTTGACGCGCAGGATTGCCTGCCGTGCCAACGGCGTCGTGATCGGCTGCGGCCGCACCGTCAACGCCGGGAGGTCCTTGAAGGTCGCCTGCCGGAAGGCGCGACGGACCTCCGCCGACGGCCGGCGACTGACGAAATAGTGCACGCCGCGCGTCGGCATGACGACGTTCAGGCGGTCACCCGCAAGCGTCCCGACGGGGCGGCCGAAATAGTCGCAGACCTCGAAATCGAGTTTGGGAAACGACCAGCGGCTGCGATGCAGATCGGCCTTGCGTTGATCGACTGCGGGCCAGATGGTCTCCGGCCAGACGGCGACGACGGAGGTGCCGTCGGGCTTGAGGAAGTGCAGCGCCCAGCCGCGCCTGGACGTGACGAACAGGTCCCCCTGCAGCTTGCCGTCCTCCAGGAAATGCGTCATCGCCGCGTAGGCCGCGACCGCCGGCGACGGCCGCTTGTAGTTCCAGAGGTTGTGTTGTTCAGCTTCGGACTTGTGGTCTTCAGGACCGCGGCGGTTGTAGTTCGACTGGAACCAGAAGACGCGGATCGGCGTGTCGCCGGCGCCGATACGGTTGAGCAGGTAGACGGGCGCCACGGCGCGCGCCACCAGGTAGGGCTGGACCGCGGCTTTGTGGCCGCGAAAGATCCAGTGCGGCGGCGCTCCCAGTTCGGTGGCCCATAGACCGCCGTTCGCACCCCTGGCATGTTTCCGCACCAACGCCGCATCCAGCGCCGGGCTGACCGGCGTCCACAATCCCGGCCGGCCGTAGGGATGCAGCGCCATGCCGTCGACGTAGCCGGCATTGTCGTTCTGCATCGCGAAGACCCAGTCGCGGCTGATCCACATGTAGTGGCCGCCGCCGATCAACCGGACCTCCGGGAATTGCGGTTTGATGCGATCCCAGACAACACGCAGCATATCCCGGTACTGCTGGGGCGTGCCGCCCCAGAAATAGCCGCCGGGCTCATTCCAGAGCTCCCAATACCGGACCTCCTCGTGCAGCGGCGCAATCAGACGTTCCACCATTTCGGCATGGACCTGCAGGTCGGCCGGCGGCGCCCGATGCGGGCCATGCGTCTTGCCGTGGCGGTCCTTGCCGGTGTTCCACGGGATGTTGTAACTGATGTAGCCCAGCGTTTCAACGCCGGCTTTCTGCCAGTGCCGTACGGAATCCAGTGCTTTCTGCTGGTCGTCTTCACTCCACCATTTGCCGGGCTTCGGCGCCACGTGGCCGGGATAGGTCAGGTGTTTGGCCGCGAACCCGCGACGCCACTTGACGCCGATCGCCTGCGCGATGAGGCGGTCCTCTTCGGTGCCGCCCAGGCAGAGGCCGAACATGCTGTCCGGCCGCCGCCCCGGCACGGCCGGACGGATCACGCAGAACGCGGTCTTCGCCCGGTGCCGGTCCGGCGGCGACTCCAGTTGGAAACGGACGCCGTACCAGCCGTAGCCCGGCGCTTTGGTCCGCCATTCGAGTTTAAGGGTGGCCGCCGCCGCGGCGGTGAACGCCTGCCCCGCCAGTTTCGCGACGACGCCGCTGTCGTTGAAGATCTCGCCGCTGACCGTGCCGGCTGCCGGTTGGCTCAGGTGGTTGCGCACCGTCAGACGGAAAAGGAGGTCCTTCGCGTTCTCACCAAGGTACTCCTGAGCCGCCAGCAGATTGCCGAGTTCCAGTTCGTCGATGCCCTCGATGCGAACGGGCGAACCCGTCATCTGCCGGCCAAGACGCAGGTTGTCCAGGCCGAAAGCCAGATCGTGATCGGCGCTCTTGTTTGTAAACACCAGCGACAACCCGCCGAACCCGCCCAGCCGCTGCTGGACGGTCTCGGTCTTCTCGCCGTTGACATACAGACGGTACTCCTTGCGGGTATAGTCGAGTTCGATGCGGATCGCCACAACCTTATTCAGCGGCAACGGCCGGTTGCTTTTGACCTTACGCCAGTTGCCGAGGAAGGCGCCGTACCACATCGCCGGCGACGCGATGATGCGGCCCCGGCCCGTCTTTAACTGCAATTCGCAGAGCTCGGGACCGCCTTTGCCCGCCGTCAGCCTGGCATAGTCGAAGCGGATCACCCAGACGCCGGCGGCGGCGTTGTCCGCAGGCGGCTTGAACAACTCCAGCCGGCCCGCGAGTTTCTCGCCCCGCGGCACCTCGAAACGCAGATACCGCGAAGTAAACGGGGCGCCCTTGGCAACCACGGCCGTCCACTTGCCGCTGTGCTTGCCGAGACGGTTGCGGATATCCGTGAGTTTGCGGTACGGCGGTTTTCCCTTGGCTTTGGCCGCCAGTTCGTTGACGCTGGTTTCGCCGGTGGCATCGAAGCGGTCGCCTTCCTTGTAGCCAGTATCGAAGTCGACGTGGAAATGCGGCGTAACCGGCCGGACACGTTTCGCCGGTGCCGCCCACAGCGGTGTCAGCATCAGAACCAGACAAAACAGGATTGGGATGCGCATGATTCTCCTTCCATGATTAACGGTCGAAATTCTGCCAGACCGTCTGCACGTGATTGTAGTTGGCGTCGGCATCGTAGGTCAACGGCGGATCGATCAGGCTGCGTTTGAGGAATTCGCCGGAGCCGTCGCTGAAGGCTGTGCAGGCGCCGGCGTAGTGACCGCGGTCGACATAGTCCAGACTGCGGAAATAGTCCGACAACACCGCGATCTCACCGCCCAACCGGTCCAGCTTCGGCATCGCCGTGAAACCCGCCGCCGGCGCCAGCGGCGGCACGCCCCAATAGCGGTCGTCGCCGCCCGGCTGCCAACTGATCAGGTTGCCTTCCTGGTCGAGCGGCCGTGTGCCGTAGTCGCTCTGGGCGTCGTCCCCGTACGCCGGCGGCCACTCGGACGCGTCATAACGACTGCCCCCGCCGGTGGCCGATGGACAAATGAAGACCGCCGACGGCGCCAGCAGCCCGGCGCCAATCACCTTGCCGTGCAGCACGTACCGTTCACTGCCGTAGCCGCCGCCGGCATAGATCACGTTGTTGTGTTTCGACGGACTCCAGCGCCAATAGCCGATGGGAAAATACTGATCGGCTTCGTCAGCGTAGATCAGCATGGCTGTTGTGATCTGCCGTTGGTTGTTGACACAGGCAACGCGGTTGGCGGTTTCGCGCGCCTTACTCAAAACCGGCAGCAGCATGGCAGCCAGGATTGCCACAATGGCAATCACCACAAGTAACTCGATCAAGGTGAAACGGACGTATCGCATTGTCGTCACTCCACATTTTGCCGGCGTCTGGTCGAAGCGCGCGCCACGAGGTTGGGGGCGATCGCCATGCGGCAGTGATTGGGATAACCGTTCAGCGCCTGCACCATCAGGCGCGCCGCTTCGCGGCCCATCTGTTCCAACGGCGGCCGCAGGCTGGTCAAGCCGGCCTGCGCCGCCGCGGCGCGATCGTCAAAACCGATCAGACCGAAATCGCGACCGACATCCAGGCCGGCCGCGGCAGCCGCGTCCAGGATGCCTAACGCCAACCCGTCGTTCGCCGCAATGATGCCCCGCGCGCCGTCGCAAGGATTGCCTTGCGCCAGCCAGTGGCGCATCTGCGCAGCGCCGTCGGCCCGGTTGTCACCGGTCAGTTCGACGCCGTTGCGCACAACCTGCAGGGACTTCGGCGAACGCCCCCATTGCGGCAAGGCCCCCCTGGCCCCGGTAACCCGGCCGTCCTGCCACTGCACATCGAACGGTGCGAAAAACGTCAATTCCGTAAACCCGTTGACGTGGAGGTGCGACGCCGCCCGGTGGCCCGCGGCCGTGTTGTCATAGGAAATCTGTGAGCCCAATAATTCGAGCGGGAAGTCGGAAACGTAAACCACCGGCTTGTCGCGCAGTCCCGGCAGGGACAAAACCTCGTTCGCCGTTTTCTGCACGTGCGCCAGACCAACCACGATCAACCCGTCGACGCCTTCGTTCAGGAGGTCCTCCGCCGCCCGCCGCGTCGAAACCCAGTTGTCCCGCGGAATCGCCCGGTCTACCACCCGGCTGAAGCCGCCGGCGTCCGACAACACCTGCTCCAGACTGCGGCAAATATTCCATTCCCAGCAGTGCTCGCGTTCCCGATCGAGCAGGTGAAACTCGCTGATCACGCCGACCAGCGCCGGCCGCGCCAGCCGTGCCGCCGACGCCGCCGGCTGCGGCGAAGGGACCGCCTCGGGTTCGCGGCCGCAGCGGCTGAGCGGGGAGTCCGCCACAAACGTGCCGCGGCCCGTCTGCGCCCGCAGCGTGCCGTCGGCCAGCAGTTCCGCAATCGCCTTCTCGATCGTACCCAGCGCCACGTCGTGCTGCCGGGCCAGCGTGCGCCGGCTCGGCAGAAAGGTACCCGCCGGCCACTCCCCCTCGCGGATCCGCCGGCGGATCTCCTGCTGAATCTGTTGGTAGACCGCCGCACCGCCGGTCGCTCTGCCTGTGGTTGTCGCCATCGCCTTCGTCCTCTATATCAATCGTACTATTACAATTGATCTATTTATTGCCGCTGTCAAGTGCGTTTTGCGGAAATGCGGCGTGGGAGGCGGGGCGTTGCGGTTGCATACCGGTGCTGACAGTGCAGATTGTTTGCCGCAAGCAAAACCTCAGAGATGCATATGACAAAGAAGATTCTCAAGATCGGCGGCGTCCTGGGGCTCATTGCGGCAGTTGCCGTCACGGTCTTCGTGGTCCGGCGTTGGGACCAGTTGAGGTTGTTCACGCAGAACGCTGAGATTGACGGCCCGGTGGAAACCGTGCCGCAGGCGGTGCCGCCGGAGCTTCCGCCGCTGACGGACGGCGCGGCCGACTGGATCTGCTGGCGGGGAGCCGGCGGCGACGGCCGCAGTGCCGTTACCGGCATCCTGACCGACTGGTCGGCCGGCCTGGCCGAGGTTTGGGAGATCAACTTCCTGTGCCGCGGCAAGTCCAGCGCGGTCTGGTCGGCGCCGGTCATCAAGGGCAACCGTCTGATCGTCACCGGCCGCAATGAGACGGAGGATCTGGTTTTCTGTCTGAACCCCGATTCCGGCGGCTTGATCTGGCAGCAGTCGTATACGGCGCCGGCGGCGAGCGCCAGCGGCATGGGCTCGCGCGCCACCCCGTACATTGATGACGCCCGTGTCTACACCTTCGGCCGCGCCGGCGACCTGGTCTGCTGGCGGCTGTTCGACGGCACGAAGGTCTGGCAGCGATCTGTCAACAGCGACGGCGGCAAGGCGCCGAAATGGGGCCACAGCAGCTCGCCGCTGGTCTTCAAAGATCTGGTCATTGTTGCGGGCGGCGGCAGCGCCCGGACGATTGCCTACGACAAGATGACCGGCGCAGTGAAATGGAAGAGCGGCAGCGGCAGCGCCGGCTATGCCGCGATCACGCAGATGCCGCTGGACGGGGAGCCGGCGATTCTGAGTTTCCACGGCAAAGGCCTGGCGGCGCTGAAGCCGGCTGACGGCGCGGTCCTGTGGAACACCGAATGGATCACGTCCTATGATGTCAATGCCACCACGCCGGTGTACAAGGACGACATCGTCTTCATCACCTCCGGCTACAAGACCGGCGGCCGGGCGTTGCGGGTGTCGGCAACCCGGGCTGAGGTGCTGTGGACCAACAAAGCCATCGCTTCGCATCATTCCGACCCCTATATCATCGATGGCTGCATCTACGGCTACTCCGGCGACAGCATCCAGAACCGCGGGGCCTTCAAATGCGTCGACCTGCAGACCGGTGAAGAGAAATGGTCCACCAACGACATGGGCTGGGGTACCTGCCAGTATGTTGACGGCTATCTGCTCTGCATGGATATCAAGGGAAACCTGTTTCTGATGCAGCCGGCGCCGACAGAATTCAAGCTGGTAACCAAGTTGCCCGGGGCCCTGGGCCGGGTCCGTCACGCCACCTGGACCATACCGGTTGTCGCCAACGGCAAGCTGTACCTGCGCTACAAACAGCAGTTGCGCTGCTACCAACTGACGCCGCCCAAACCGGCAACCGCACCGGCAACGAAGGACTCGACGGAATGACGGACGACCACCCGAACCTTGTCATTGTTTTTGCCGATCAGATGCGCGGCAGCAGCATGGCCTTCCGCGGCATCGAACCGGTAATCACCCCGAACCTCGACCGTTTCGCCGCGGAAAGCCTCGTACTGCCGGAAGCCGTCTCCAATTTTCCCGTGTGCAGCCCCTATCGCGCCATGTTGATGACCGGCAAGTATCCGTACGCCAACCACGTCGTCGGCAACTGCACGTCGCGCACACGTCCCTACAACTGCGAGTTGCAGGCGGCCGACCGCTGCTGGTCGGACATCCTGAAAGACCGGGGCTACAGTCTGGGCTACATCGGCAAATGGCACCTGGACTCGCCGCACGAGCCATATGTCGACTGCGCCAACAACAAAGGCGAACCGAAATGGAATGAATGGTGCCCGCCGAACCGCCGCCACGGCTTCGACTTCTGGTACTCCTACGGCACCTACGACTACCACGACCGCCCGATGTACTGGGACACCGACGCCGACCGTGACGGCTTCCATTTCGTCGATCAATGGGGCCCGGAACACGAGGCCGATCTGGCGATTGAATACCTCAAAAACACCGGCGGGAAATACCGCGATGACGACAAACCGTTCGCCATGGTCGTCTCCATGAACCCGCCGCATACGCCCTACCATCTGGTGCCGGACAAGTACGTCGAAATGAACAAGGCCCTCGACATTGAGGCGCTCTGCGAACAACCCAGCGTCCCGGAAGCCGACACCAGATGGGGTGACCACTATCGCCAGAACATCCTGAACTACTACTCGATGATCACCGGCGTCGACGACCAGTTCGGCCGCATCATGGATGCCGTCGATAAAACCGGCCTGCGCGACAACACCATCGTCCTGTTCACCGCGGACCACGGCAACTCGCTGGGCATGCACAATCGCGCAACCAAGCCGAACTTCTACGAGGAATGCATGCCGATCCCGTTCCTCATCCGCTGGCCCGAGGAGATTGCCCCGCGCCGGGACGACCTGCTGCTCTCGGCGCCGGATGTTTACCCCACGCTGATCGAACTGTTGGGGTTCGGCGACGACATTCCGGCGTCGGTGGAAGGCACAAGCTTCGCCACGTTGTTCTCCGGCGGCGAACAGGAACGACCGTCATCCCAACTCTACCTGCAGCCGAAGTTCGACACGCCGCAGGACGGCACACGCGGCGTTCGCACACACCGCTATACACTGGTCGTAACGCGCGAAGACGGCAACGAGAACATCCAGCTATACGACCGCCGGGAGGACCCGCAGCAGGTGTTCGACTGCGCCGGCGACCGCCCGCACATCGTCAAGGACCTCCTGGCCGAGATGTACCGGTGGCTGGAAGCTACCGGCGACCCGTGGGTGTAGCTGCACCGGCTGCAAGAAGGGTTAACCTCGCGGCAACGCCGCTGAAAGACGAGAGCAGGGATACTCCCGGAACAATGGGCAGCAGCGCCGCCGCCACTATAGCATT
>CAYLNH010000204.1:0-13362 GCA_964384625.1 uncultured Lentisphaerales bacterium | reverse complement strand
TCTTCGCCTGTAGGATCCATCCCCATTCCTTGTGCAAAATACCCCGCGTACAATGATGGGCCATCCACGTAGCCCAGCGGGTCGCGGGAGAAGAACATGCCGGTGCTTGGGGAATAGGTGCGGTAGCGGAAGTAATGTTCGCCGGAAACGGGGTTCAATTCGCGGCCGGTATATTGATAACGCTGGGCGGTGGTTTCGTGGGTGTACGCGAGTTTTTCGCCCATGGCGGAGTAGTCGTAGACGTTGGACATGACGCCGGTAGCCGTGGTCACGGTGGTGACGGAATTGCGGCGATCCTGGCTGTAATAGCGGGTCACCGGGCTGGTCGGGGTCGTGATGTCCGTGATCGAGATATTCTGATCCAGGAACGGGGCGACATACAGTTTGCTGCCGTCGTAGGATCCGGGATCGACGCCGGCGACGAGATCGGCGATCACGTTGGAGCCATCGTACAGGAAGTACTTCGTGGCTCCGCCGCCGGTGTAGCTGGCACGATGCCAGCGGGCGCCGATGTAGGTCGTGGCCTCGCTGTTTGTTCCATCCGTCCAGGAGGTCATGCGATTCAGGGAATCGTATGCCATGGTCTTGGTGATGGTGCCGTCAGACGAGGTCAGCGTGTTACCGTTCTTGTCATAGGTGTAATTGGTGGTGACGGAGCCGGTGACGCTGCTGGCCAGCTGGTTGCGAGCATTGTAGGTGTTGGTCGTGGTGACGCTGTTCAGCACGCGCTGGGTCCGGTTTCCGGCATCGTCGTAGGTGAATTCTTCGCGATAGCTTTCCACTTCTCCACCTTGCCCGTCGGGCACGTTCCGCACTTCGGCAGTGAGCCTGCTTGCGTTATCAAAGGTATAAGCGATTGACTGCGATTGCAAGCCCCAGGTCTGGGTCTGCGTGTCGTAAACCTTGAGCTGCTTGGTGGTTGCGGTGGGGATCCCGGTGTTGTCGAGGGTATAGGCATGGCTCGCCAGGATGGCGGCGCTGGAATCCTTGGTCTGGATCGAGGTGATCCGGTCGTTGCTGTCATAGCCATAGCTGGTGGTGACGCCGTTGGGCAGTACCAGGCTGGTGCGGCGTCCGCCGGAGTCGTAGTTATAGGTCGCGGCAGTATCCGTGTCCTTCTGGACGGTCTTGAGCCGCATGGCATTGTCATACGTGTACGTAACATCCATCAAGCCGGCGACGTCCATGGCGGTGCGCAGCCCGCGCTTGTCGGTCGTGTAGGTCAGCGTTTTGCCCGTGCTCAGGCTGGTGGACGATGTTTTCCTGCCGAAGGTATCGTAGGCATGGGTCTGAACACCATCGCTGGTGATGGCACCCGCGGAGTCGTAGGTATAGCTGACGCCGGCTTCGGACGCCAGGAGGCCGGCAGCGTTGTAGGTATAGCCGATCGAGTCGCCGTTCGGCGTGGTCTTCGAGGAGAGCTGCCCGTTGGTGTTGTAGGCGTAGGTCTCTTCGTTGGCCAGTTGGCCGGTGACGGCTGGATAAGTCGTCTTCGTGAGACGGCTGTCGTCGTCGTACTCATAGCTGGTGGTATTGCTGTTCGGATCGGTCATGGACAGGCGGCGACCGACGATATCGTAGCTGTAACTCGTGACTTTGCTCAGCTCATTCGTGGAGCTGGTCATCCGCCCGAGGGTGTCGTAGCCACTGGAAACCGAGTTGCCATTGGCATCGGTGACGGACGTGACCCTGCCCATATTGTCGTAGGTGAAGGTCTTGCCGCCGTCGGGTCCACCGGATGTGGCGGTGACCTGTCCGCCGACATTGTAGGTGGTGGATCGGCCGGAGCCGTTGGCGAAGGAGACGCTGTTCTGGCGGCCGGCATCGTCATAGCCGTAGGTCGTGACCTCGCTCAAGGCGTTGGTCACCGAGGTGACGCGGTTCGCCCCATCGTAGCCGTAACTGGTCGTCTTGTTCTCGGGATCGGTTTCGCTGACCACGCGCCCCCCGGCGTCCAGCGTCTGGGAGGTGGTGATCGTGATGGTACCGTTGCTCTGGCTGGTGCCGATTAGCTGGTTCGCGGCGTTGTAGGTGTAGGTAACCGGGGCGCGACCGGAGACGGTCATCTTGGTGCGGTTGCCGACCTCGTCATACTCATAGGCGGTGGTGGTCAGCCCGTTGGATCGGGAGATGACCCAGCCGGCATTGTTGTAGGTGGTGGTGGTGGTGACGCCGCCGACGGTGCTGACGGTCTGGCGGCCCAGGACATCGTACTGATAGCTGGAAACCACGGCCTCGGGCGAGGTGGTCGCGGTCATGCGGTCATTGTCATCGTAGGCGTAGGTCGTTTTCAGATCGAGTTCCGGGTCGCCGGCGCCGTCGTCGGGATCGACGATGGTACGAGTACGGCGGCCAGCCGCATCGTACTCGTACTCCGTGATCAGGACGAGATCCTGATCCGGAGGGGCACCCACGAGGGATGCCCTTACAAGGCGGCCTTCGATGTCATGGACACTGCTCTCGACGGAGCCGTCGGGCCGCGTGGTCTGAATGGCCCGTCCGGCCAGGTCGTAGGTGAAGGAGGTGCTGCGGGTCAAGGCGTCGGTCACGGACGTGACGAAGTCCATGTTGTTATAGGCGGTGGTGGTGACGCCGTTATCGGGTGCGGTGACGGTGGTCTGCCGGCCGTAGGTATCGTAACCGTAGGTTGTGGTTTCGCTCTCGTCGTTGGTGACGGTTTCGAGCTGCCCGGTATCGGTGTAAGTGTAGCTGACCGTATTGCCGTTTGGATCGGTGACGGACTTGATCCGGCCTTCGCCGTCGTAGGTATAGGTGGTGCTGTAATTGAGCGGATTGGTTTCGGCCGTTTTCTGGCCGGCGGCATTGTAGGTATAGGTCCAGGTGTGTTCTTCCAGATCGGTGAAGCTGAGCACGAGCCCGGCGTCGGAATAGGTGTAGGTGCCCAATTCCATGCCGCCGCAGCCGCCGGCGGCCTGGCCGCAGGAGCTGCAGCCGCCGCCGCCGGCGCTGCTGCCGGTGACGGAGGTGACGAAGCCACGCGAGTCGTAGTGGAGTTCGGTATAGGCGCCGGCGGCGTCGGTCTTCTTGATCTTGCGGCCGATGCCGTCGTAGACGTAGGAAGTCGTATTGCTAATCGGATCGGTCATCGACAGCAGCCGATTCTCGCCGTCGTAGCTGTAAGTCGTGGATTTGCCAAGCTCGTTGGTCGAGCTGGTGCGGTTGCCGAAGGCATCATAGCCGTAGCGGCTACCGATGATCGGGTTATCCGGCGGATTGGTTGGGCTGAGCGGATCGGCGACTTCGTAGGGTGAGCTTTCCAGGGTGACCTGGCCGTTGCCGTTGTACTCGAAATAGGTGCAGGCCCAGGTCGGGTCGCTGTCGACCTTGACGACGCGGAACTTGACCAGCCCGTTGGTGCTGTAGCGGATCAGGTGAGTGATCCTGCCGTTCGGAGCGGTCTCTTTGATCATCCGGTTGTTGGCATCGTATTCGTAGCTCCAGGTCCCGCCGTGGCGCGTGTGCGTGAGCATGTTGTAGTTGCTGTCGTAGGTAAAGCTCTCGGTCGCGCCCTCCGGGTCGGTCATGCCGGTGAGCCTGGCATTGTCGTCGTAGGTATAGCTCCAGGAGTTGCCGTTACGATCCGTCTTCAATGTTGCTTTGAAGCGGCGGTCCCGGACGTAGGACACGGCCTTGCCGATGCCGTTGGTGGAGGTACTCATGCCATACCGGCCGAAGTTAACGGTGAAGCTTTTGCTGCCGTTCTGGCCGGCACTGCCGATCTGAATCGCGTAGCTGCGCTGATCACCGTCGCCGGATTCGGCCACTGTGCGATTGACGCCGTTGACGGTCCAGGCAGTGATCCGGCCGTCGTCGTCATAGGTCCGGCTGTCGGACGTTTCGGCGGCGTCGGTCCCTCGCGTGAAGATTTGCGTCAGGGTATTCTTGGAGTTGACCGTGGTGGCGATGGTTTTGCCGGTCTGGTTGTTGGTTTCGGTGACGGTGCCGCCGTCGTAGGAATAGCTCCAGGAGCGGCCGGCGACGCTGATCTGCGTGATCTTGTTGTTGGCGTCGACGGTGCAGACGTAGGCGTGACCGGACGCATCGGTGACGGTGACGTTGCCGGCGTTGTAGGCGATGGTGGTGTCGAAGCCGTCGCGGGTGGTGCGTTTGGTGATGCGGTAGACCGGCCCGGGCACGTAGGAGTCGTCCTTTTCGAAGCTCTCGAAGGAGAAGGTCCAGACGCGTTTGTCCGGGTAATTGAGTGCGGCGGACTCGGGGATATCGTCGGCATCGGCGTCGACGAACGTAATTGTTGTGTCAGCGGGCAGCATGACTTCGTTGGGGTCGAGGGCATAGGTCCAGGTGCTGTCAACGCGCTCGAAGGTCACGGCTGACTGCGACTGCGGCCAGGAGACCCGGGCGAAGCGCAGATCGCTGCTCAGATGGACCTTGTGCAGGTAATTCAGCGGGCGTTTGGCGCCGAAGCCGATATGCGTACCCCAGCGCAATCCGATGCCGGAGCCGCCGCTGACCATGCGGAGCGCGACGGCTTCGCCGAGCGACGGCAGGACATCTGGGGCGTCCTTGCTTGACAGGAAACTGATCTTGTCCGCCTCCGGATCACAGCCGCACTCGCACTCGGCCTCGCCGTCGTCGTAGAAGAACCACTCCAGCGTCTGGTTGCTGCAGGCGTTGGAGTTGTTGTTCTGGGCGGCGGCGTTGGTGGGGCTGAAAACGATGGCGGCGAGAAGAATCAGACCGATCAGACCCGTCGTGGTCTTGTGAAACAGTTGCATTCCCCGGCTCCGGTGTTGGCTGTTCTGGTTTGAAACTGAGTTTTGGGAAGTGGTGTTGCGGTGTTTCATCTTACTCACCTCCTTCCGTGACTTCGATGCTGTGGCAGGTTCGGCCATCCTCGGGCATCACCAGGTAGTAGGGGATCTGGCCGTTCTTGTCCATGTCGTCGCTGGTGAAGTCATTCGTCGTGGTGCCGTTTTCGAAGAGGATGCCGCTGGTGTTGGTGTGCATACGTAAATGAACGCCGTCGTAGAACGGTTCCATGGTGAGCCCTCCTCCGACGAGGGCGTCGCCGTCGCCGTAGCGCTTGATGATCGGGACGACGGCGGTACTGCTCCAGGTGAGATTGAAGGCGTTGATCTGTTGGTGGGTGATGACCGGGCCGGAGGCGCTGCCGAGCCGGGCGACCAGGGAGTTATTGCTGCCGGTCTGGTAGACTCGGAGTTTCATGGGGGCGTAGCTGCTGGTATCGACCTCGAGCGAACGGAAATCGGCGGCGCCGAAGTGGACGGCGGCCGCAGCGGCCGCGGGCGCGATCGTCACCGTTCGCGGTCCCCATTCCCCGACCTGCAGGCCGAGGCGGGCGGTGCCGAGGTCGACGCTGATCACCGTGACCTGGACGGTGCCGACGCTGACACTGTCGATTTTGGCTTCGGCCGTGTAGGTGCCGGCGGTGCTGTATTGGTAGGCGAACTTGTCGCCGGGAGCGCCGGTGTAGTCGGCGGTGCCGTCGCCGTCGGCATCGATAGTGAGCGTGGTACCGGTACCGGCGGCGGTCAGCAAGAGGCTGTCGTCTTTGCGGATATTCAGGTCCGCTGCCGTCACGAGGTCGGTCGGCGTCCAGGTGACCTGGGCGGTTTTGGCGGAGCCGCTCTGGCCGTTGAAGGTGACGGTGACATCGGTGGCGGTGCCGTCGGCGTTGAGCGGGGCGTCGCCGTAGAAGAAGGTATCGGAGGCGATGTGGCCGGCGACGGGGGCGCCGGCGCCGTCGATCGCCACGCTGGAGGTGTCGGTGAACCAGAAGTACTGCCCTTCGACGCTGGCCGGCGAGACCGGGGAATCGCCGGGGAAGTAGACGATGCTGGTGATCAGCTGGTTCTGCTGGTCGAAGCTCCAGTTGCTGTTGTTGCCGCCGTCGGCGCACTGGGTAGTTGCGTTGATGGCGGTGCCGCCGGAGGCGTCGGAGCCGCGGACCGCGGTGTACTGGGCGGTGGGCGTGCCGGCGGCGTTGAGCTTCGATGCCGCACCCAACCCGTAGGTATCGATGATCACGGGGGCCTGCTGGGTGCCGTTGGCGGCGAAGGCCGTGGCGGTGACGGTTTTGTTCGACGGCATGCGGACCTTGGCGCCGGCGTTGAGCGTCAGGCTGCCGGTGCTGAAGCCCTCGCGGGTGAAGTTGACGTATTCAGCGGTATTGCTGATCGTCATCGAGGTGAAGCTGGGAATGCTGTAGAACTTGACGTCCTGCCGGCCGGCGCCGGCGAAGACGAGGTTGCCGTTGCTCAGGGTGCAGTTGTTGTCCTGGCGGATATCGTCCTGGACGGTGACGGTATTCGTACCGAAATCAATCGAGCCGGTATAGCCGAGGATCTGCAGGCTGGTGACGGTGAGGTTCTGATCGAAGCTGCAGGCCTTGGTGGTGGTCTGGTCGAAGACGAGTTGGTCGCCGTTCACCGGCGCGATGTCCCGGCGCCAGTTGGCGGCGGTTGAGAGAGCGGTGTCGACGCCGCCGCCGTCCCAGACGCGGGTGTTCTGGAAGTAGACCTTTTGATTCCCGGAAGAATCGACACAGTTGTCGGTGGCATCGATGGCACAGCCATTGCTTGCATCGATATCGCGCAGGTCGGCGTAGCGCACGGTCTGGGTGCCGCCCGGCTGGAGTTTAACGCGCACGACTCCACCCGCATCAAGCGTTCTCACCACGGCGATACTCCCGGACTCGCCGAGGATCTCCAGATGGTTCAGGGTCACGGGCCGCCCCATGCTTGGCAGCACGGTAGTCGTACCCGTGTTCAGCTTAAGACGGTCCATGGTGAAGGCGTCGTACTTGAAGATCAGTTCGCCGCCGGTCTTGGCATTCTCCACTTTGTAGGGCGTGGTGAACTCGAGCTTCTGGTTCTCGGAGCCGCTGAACTTAACGGTCGAGGTCCCCGCGTTCAAGCCGCCGGCAACCGTGATGTCGCCGGTGTTGATGGTGATGGTGCTGGAGCCGGCCGCGATGGTGCCGGTGTAGCCCTCGCTGACGATCAGCGCTTTGATGTCGACGTTGACGTCGATGGTGCAGTTCTTGGCGCCGGTGGCATCGAAGCGGACCTCGGAGACGGCGGCGGGCAGAATCGAGGCGCTCCAGTTTGCCGCCTCGCTCCAGTTGTTGGTCGTGCCGCCGCCCGTCCAGGTGCGTTGCGTGACCTGGCTGAAATCGATATTGACATTATTGCCGCCGTCGGTCGAGGTGATGCCCGCGTAGATGCGATCGCCGTTTTCGGCGTTGAGGTCCTGGATCACGGCGTAGGCGATCTGCTGGGTGCCGCCGCCGGCGAGGACCACCCGGGTCTGGCTGCCGGATTGCGTCGTCCGCAAGGTCACGGGGTTGCCGTCGACGCCGTTGAGTTTGAGCGCGTCGAAGTTCGTCCAGTGGTAGCCGTGGGACAATTCGGTGACGGTCCCGGCGTTGCCGACAAACTCGTCGATGTTGGTGGTCGTCAGCCAGGCGCACTTGAGTTTGCCGCCGGTCTGTGCGTTTTCGAGTTTGTGGAAATTGACGGTGCTGCTGATGCCGTAGGTCTGGTCCTGGGTGCCGGTGCCCGTGAACTTCACCGTCGAGGTCTGCGGCAGGAAGGAGGAGCTGGTGAAACGGAAGTTGCCGGAGTTGATCTCGATCACGGCCGAGCCGCCGGAGACCGCACCGGTGTAGCCGCTCTCGATCTCGAGACCGGCAATGTCGACGTTCATGTCGATCGTGCAGTTCTTGGTGCCGTAGTCGGAGAAGTGCACGGCGGAGAAACTCTGCGGCACGCCCGGCCGCCAGTTGGCCGCCTCGCTCCAGTTGTTCGTGGTGCCGCCGCCGGTCCACGTGCAGTAGTCGTAGGTGCCGAAGTCGACCTCGATATTGCCGCCGAGATCGACGCAGTCGTCGGCATACAGCCGGACGCCGCGCGAGGCGTTGACGTAGCCGATTTCCGCGTAGTCGATATCGTAGGTGCCGGAGGACGGCACGACCAGGAACGCGCCACCGGTGTTGTAAGACTTGATCGTGGCATGATTGCCCGAGGTTCCCTGCACCAGCAGGTCGTCGACGTTCGTGTTCCGAAACGGCGGAATCCGCGTGGTCGTCCCCGGGCGCAGATCGAGTTTCTCCAGGTACCAGTGATTGTACGAGAGCTTCAGGCTGCCCCCCGTCTGGGCGTTGATTACGATGTTCAGACTGGTGTTGTTCGGCGCCTTCAACTCCTGCGTTCCCGAACTGCCGGTAAACTTCAGCGTCCCCGTGCCGGCGGCAAAGTGCCCGGCGGACGCGTCGAAACTGCCGGTGTTCACGGTCAGCGTCGCCGACCCGCCCGAGACGGTACCGGTGTAGGTGCTTTCGATGCGGACGGCGGCCACCTCGACATCGACGTCGATAGTGCAGTTCACCGCCGACGTTGCATCGAACACCGCCGTATCCGCCGTACCCGGCGCCGACGGATCCCAGTTGCCCGATTCGCTCCAATTGCTGTCGACGGCGCCGGTCCACACCTTGTCGGCGGCAAAGCCGCCCACCGCGGTGAGGACGAGGATGATCCCGAGCAGTCTTGAACGCATGGTTCTCTTCCCTTCCGGTTGATTAATGTTTGTGATCTGATGAAATCTTGTCTTTGGCGCGGATCCGCTTCCAGGCGTCGAGCTTGGCCAGGGCCTGCTCGCCGGTGGTGCGGATCCGCGGAGAATCTTCTTGGGCCGCGGCTTCGAAGATCGGGCGGCTTTCCTCATCGCCCCAGTTGGCCAGGGCGATCATGGCTTCGACACGCACATCCGCATCGTCGGCCGCGAGGAGCTTGCGGAGAGCGGGAATCTGGTCCTTGCGGCCGAGGCTTTTGATGCAGCGGATGGCCAGGCCGCGGTCGTTGGCGCTGTCTTCGGCGAGCCATTTGACGGCGGTCTCGCCGGCGTCGGGATGTTTGAGGCGGGTAAGCTGGTTCAGGGCTTCACTGCGGACGGCCGCATGTTTATCCTGGAGGGCGCGGCACAGGGCCGGGAGGATGCGTTCGTCTTTGCTGCCGGCGGGCGTGGCGGCGTGGGCGGCCAGATACTGGATGGCACGCGTCCGCTCGGCGACGGCTTGTGCGGGATCGGCGACGCTCCGGAGCAATTCGTCCGGCTCGGGCGGGGGCGTCGGCGCCGGCGGCCGCGGTTGGGCCGCAGCCGGTTTTTCCGTGGCCTGGCGAACAACGGGAACTTCGCGCCCGGCCGGAGCCCGGCTGCTGTTCCGGCTGTGGACCAGCGCCGCGATCAAACCGACCGCGACGATGCCCAGCGCGATGCCGGCCGTGATCTTGATTCCTTTCAGCATCGGTTTGCTCATGGTTTTCGGCTCGCTGTGAGTTTCAGTCGGCGGCGGAGTTCCGCCAACTGCGCGGCCGCCGCCTGGCGCAGCCGCTGGTCCCGGTGCTGCGTCAGCGTCTCGAGCCGCGGCACATCGGTTTTGTCGCCCAGTGTGCCGATGGCGCCGATGGCCGACATCCGCAATCGGGCCGGGGCGGCTTCATCAACGGCATGCCGACGGGCCGCCGGCAAGACGGCGGGATCCCCGGCTTCACGGGCGATTTGCAGAGCGTTCAGCGTGCGTTCGGGGTCGACCGCGCCCTCGCCGGCGGCCTCACGGGCGATGGCCTTCGCGGCTCGTGCCAGGTGCGGGTGTTTCCGGCCCAGGCGCTGCAGGGAGATCAGGGCGGTACCGGGATAGTTGGTGTTGATGTTCCCGACAGAAGTCGGGGATGCGCGGTCGAGACGACTGCGGCCACGCTCGAAAGCAGACCGTCCGAAACGATCCGCAGGACTCCTGTCGGACGCATCAGTGTTGTCTGTGGCAGAGCCCTTCGCGGTTGCGATCAGCACGGCCTCGATCTCCTGCCGGCAGCTGCTGTACGCGTGACACGAGGAAAACCACTGCAGGCAGTAGTCCCGAAACATCAAATCTTCGTCGGGCCTGTTCCAGATGGCAAGGAGGTCCTCGCCGAGCATCGGCGGCGGGGAGTGCTGGCGATCGAGCGTTGCGGCCACATCGTTCCGGAGCGCCGGGTCCAGCGACGTCGTCTTCAGCAGGCCGCGCAGCTGATCAACCTGGCCATGGGAAAGGTGACGGCCAAGTGCGTGCAGCGCCTTACTGCGGTCCTCGTGGGTTTGTTCCGCATCCAGCGCGTTCGCCAGAGCAACGTCGTCCGGAGAACGTTCCTGTCCGGCGGGAATGGAGACGTCGACCTGTTTCTTTCGCCGGGCGGTGTCGGCTCCCCGGTCCGCGGGCAGCAGCAGCACGATCACAATGGCGATCGCAATCCCGGCGCAAGCGGATAAAAGGTATCCCTTCCGGCTCACCAACTCACCTTGTCCTTCCCGACCGTCTCCGGCCCATCTGACCATTCACAAAATCGAGTCGACGCATGCCGATGACGGGAAATCCCCTCCCAGTCTTTCCCAACGTCGCAACACGACCGTCCGTAAAACGCCAATACTCTACACCTGCCCCGAAATCGCTGTCAACTGCTTTTGCCCAAGAAAAACTAATTCATCAAGGGAATCACATCGATTCTTCACGTCGGACTTGACCACCGCCCGACGCCCCGGCATACTTGGTCCTGGCAGTACTACCCGCAAACGAATCGAGGGGATATCCCGCATGAAGAAGGAAATCGCATACGGCTTGATCCTGGCCGGGATGGTGTTCGGCCTGGTGGTTGGGGTTGTGGTGGGGAGGAGTGGGATGAAGGAATCGCGGCCCGGCAGTGGCAAGGCACATGGAAGGCGGTCCTACATTCAGGAGGGGAAGGAGTCCCAGATGGTCGGATCGGACATGAGCAGGGATCAGTCTCCGCCTGAAGGCTTCGCCGCGACACGTGCTCATGATACAAAGGGAAGGAAGGAGCCGGAGTCGGGTGGAAACGCCTCCCACATTGCGGGAAGCAAGGATGCGTATTCGCTGGCACCGGCGTCGCTGGATCTGGGGGAGATGATAGAGGGCGAGTCGCGGCGGGTCGAGGTGCAGCTGCGACGGCCGGAGAACACGAAGATCCGGATCGGCTATATCAAGACCTCCTGCCCGTGCCTGCAGTTCGAGCCGCGCAAGTTCATCGTCGAACCCCACGAGGACTGCAGCATCGTTTTCAATCTGCATTCGTTGACGCTGCACGGCGACGAGACCCGGAAATTCTTCGTCGAGCTGATGGAACCGAAGAAACTGGTGCTCACGGGCGAGATCAGGGCGACCGTCAAACGCGTACCGGCGAAGTTGGCGGTCCAGCCGCAGGCTTTCCACCTGGGCGCCGTGCGCGGCCGCACGCGCGAGGCCGTAAAGCTCTATAATCTGACCAAGCGGGATCTTCCGCTCGAGCCGCCGGTCTGCAAGATTCCGGGTGCATTGGTATTCTACGGCGATGATGCCAAGCACATTCCGGCCGGCGAGTACGTCGAGGTCGTTCTTGTCGTTGACGCCGACAAGCTCGAGACCGCCGGCCCACTCAAAAGCACAGTCTATATCAAGACCGGCCTGCCGGCACACGCATTGGTGGCAATTCCGGTGGACGGCACGATACAGAAGTAAGTTGCCTATTTGGGGGCCGCGGGGTCGCTTGATCTTGCCCGATTCTCCTTCGCAAGCAGCAAGAAGGTCCGCAGCATCGGCGCCAATTTCGCGGCCTTCTTGTTCGGCAGCGCCTGCTTTGTCGCCGGGTCCACCAGTCGGAACGCGAGGAAATCAGAGTCCACCTTCACGATATACGCCACGGTCCCGTCGGGCTTGGTGATCGCCCCTCTCCCGGTTGCTTTCCGGTAGTTGATTGCGATCACCGACTTGTCCGGGCGCAGCACCCGAGTCAGCCTGCCCTCGGCGTCGTAGTCCAGCCGATGGGCGTTGCCGACCTTGTCATGCCGCACGATCAGAAAGCCGTCGGCGCGGTAGGTCTCGGTGATCACCGCATCGCCGTCGCCGTCGTCCCAGTAGTAGGTGACGACCGTCTCGTCGCCGCGCTTCTCTATGCGTTTCTTCATTCCTCTGGGGTCCTTGGCGGCGACGGCCAAGCTGCAGAGAACAAATGCTGTGAAGGCTGCTGGACGCATGATGTGGCTCCTTAATCCGCTGGTACCATACCAGTTTCGGCGTCCAGATCAACGGCCTACAGTCTGCCCCGGTCCGAGGACCTGCTATCGTTCCAAACACTCTGAACGAACGGGGAATGTCCGTATGCGACAGCTCCTCAGCTTGTTGGTCGTCTTGTCCGTCTTGGCTATGCCGGTGATGGTACTGCCGTATCGAGGAAGGACGGCAAGACCGTCAGAACTGTCGCCGACAAGGACGGCTGGATCTCGAAAAGGACCTATTCCAAAAACCGCTGCCTGATCGTGTGGAAAAGCGCCGACGTCAAACGCTGCCGACTGACATACGACCGCCGGCTGCGGCTGATAGAGGTCGTCTGGTGCGACGGCTCGCGGATCTCCCTCGACTATCCGGAAGACGGCGCTGGCACCGGCAGGGAAACGGGCGACGACGCGGAAACAGCGGCGCTGATCGAGCTGTCGAAGGACCGTTTGGACTACCGACGCCTGGATCCAAAAACAAAGAAGCCGATCGCCAAGGTTGTTCTCGAAACCATCGAGACGGCCGGCATGAAGAATGTTGTCTTCGCCGTTGTCGATGGTCAGCGAGTTTTCCCGAATCCCCGCGTATTCCAGCTTCTCAATGAAGCTCGAAACAGACTATACGGCATCAAGGACCACTACCTCGACAGTAAGCAATCGGAGGAAATTGCACGAGTGGCGAGAGTCCTTGAGCCAGTGCTGGGGCAAAATGGGTGGCCTTTGTTCGTCTGGGCTCTCTGCAGGGCCGCAGTGATGAATGGACAAGATGATGTCGCGGAGGAATTCCGTAACGCACTGCAGCAACTGCCAATCCGTTGACCAGGTGAGGTGCTGTAGTACCGTAGGGCTTTTTCGGGGAGGTCTGGATGCTGATGATGAAGGTCCTGTTGGCGTTGATGCGGGATGGGCGGGAGGATGCTTGTCTGCTGGTGGTCGATTATCTGTTGGAAGAAAACCGGGTGCTGCGGCGGAAATTCGAGGAGACCGGTCGGCGACTGTTGTTGAACGATGAACAACGGCGTCGGCTTGCGGAACTGGCGCGGCCGGTGATTCGGCATGGATTCAAGCATGTGATCCAAATCTTTGAGCCGGATACACTGATGCGCTGGTACCAACGACTGGTGGCGAAGAAATTCGATTCGTCGAAGGTGGAGCGGAAATCGGGGCGGCCGGAGATCCCGCCGCAGGTGTGCAAGCTGATCCTGAATGTGTCGTGTCTAGCTCCGAATGGCGCTGAATTAAGGGGTGTTTAGGATGATTTTGGGATCCTTGCAGGAG
>CAYLNH010000203.1:0-13404 GCA_964384625.1 uncultured Lentisphaerales bacterium | reverse complement strand
AAGCAGGGTGAGGGGTGAGGGCTTGCAGCCACTGATGAACTTCTTCACCAGGCGGATAAACCGCCTGGGGGCGCAGGATCGAGCCAATTGTCGGCAGGAAACACCTCGGAAGTGACATGCGCCCCCGCTCCGCCGCGTCGCGGTTCCGAGAGCTCTGTTTGTCGGGTGTGTCTCCGAGCAGGTCGTCCCGACTTACTTGGGATACGTGATTTCCCCGGTGCGGAAGTTGAGACCGTAGCTGCCGTCCGGCACGACGTACCAATAGAGTCCGGGGGCCTGGCCGTCGGTGATGTGATATTTGCTCTGGTTGCTCAGGACGTTGAGGTCCTTTGGTTTCAGGAACTCCACATGGCCGTCGACGAAGTTCATATTCAGCCCGCCGAGATGCGCCAGCCAGAGGCCCGCAGGCTGATACGTGTTCGCGGGCCCGCCGCTGCTCCGGCCGTTGAATGACCAGTATCCCTTGCCCGACTTCGCGCGCGTACACCCGAGATAGCCGGTGTTTTCCGGGTCCGGACATTGCCGCGGAATATTGTAGGGCCACATCGCGGTACCGCCGGCAACAGGATCGGTCACGTTGAAATCAGCGAACATCCACTTGTTGTCCGCCGCGCCGGCCTGTTCCTTGTATGAGCCGTAGACACCGTAGTAGCCGCCCAGCTTCTTCTGTTCGCTGCAGTAGTAGATCGGGCTGTTTCTCTCGACATTGACGTAGTTGGTTCCCCACTTGCCGTCGATCATCTCTTTCCAGAAATGCCGGTCGCTTGAACTGTAGCTCGGTGACGCCGCGCCGAAGAGGACGCCGTCATGGTCATCCCCATACAACACAAAGGCCAGGGCAAGCTGTTTCTGCTGGCCGGTGCAGACTACCTGCCTGGCTTTCGCTCGGGCCCGGGATAGAGCGGGGAGCAGCATCGCCGCCAGGATGGCGATGATGGCGACCACCACCAACAGTTCGATCAACGTGAACGTTGCTCTCACTTGCCGTCGATCCTTCGGGTCTTTGGCCGGCAGGCCCGCAAGTTCGATAAGCGTGAATCGAATTGAACGCCTGGTTCTGCGAACCGCGGCCTTGCCGGCCGGCAGTTCGAGCGGCATGAAAATCTCTCGCATATTCATGGGATCAAGTCCACTTCAGTGCCGTCCAATTCCTTCCAGGCGCCGATGCCGGTATCGCCGTCGGAGACATAGCGGTTTCGCAGCGTCAACAGCCGTTCCGGCCGCATCGACTCGACATGGCTGTCAGCCAACAGACCGTTGCACATGTTCATATGAGCCAGCCAGAGCCCGTGGCAGGTGTTGATTGGAGAGCCGGTCTTGACCGAACTGCCGGCGAACTTGAACACGCCTTTCTGCTCGTAGCGTTTCAGCGAACAGCCCAGCAGCATAAACTCATCCGGCTTCGGCATTCGCGCCGGCTCGAAATGGGCCCAATACCCGCTGGGCATGCCGGTCGGCGTCTCGCGCATGACCACCTCGTCCTCGGAGTTGTGACGCCGTTCTTTATAAACGCCGTAAACGCTGTCCGACGCGCCGGTCATGCGGTTTTTTACGCATCGCAGAACGCTGCTGGCGCCGTATGGGTTATCACCGGTCAGATAGTCGTCGTCCACGGCTTCGGTCCCCGTGCGGGACGAACCGTCCACAAACGTCCACCAGTAGAACTGGATCCCCGAACTGCCGCCCCACGGACTGACGCTGCCGGGAATGAGATCGTTGTAATCGTCCTGGTAGAGTGCAAATGCCAGCCCCACCTGCTTCTGATTGTTCATGCAGACAACTTGCCTGGCTTTCTCCCGCGCCCGCGTCAACGCCGGCAACAGCATTGCGGCGAGAACCGCGATAATGGCGATCACGACCAGAAGTTCAATCAACGTGAAGTGTCCGGAGAATTTATGGCGCATGGCTTGACCCTCTCAAGGCGTTTCTGCAGTACAACGCCGTTGTGGTTTTCCAGCTCCATGCAGTTCAACATCGCCTCTGTAATATAGCCTCTGAGGCCGCTTTTTCAAGCTCAGGGCTGGGCCGGAGCGGCTGCTGGAGCGGCCGCCGGCGCGATACCGAGATCGAGATACTGAACTGCCGGTTTGAGGTTTATGGTTATCTTGCCGTTGGTTACGGCAACAGTGCCTGCCCGGCCCATCAGGTCGACAATGGACACGGGTTCGGTGTTGGTGACGGGAATCGTGATGTCATGTGGTTTGGCCAGATTCGGCGCGCCCTTGGGCGGCGGTGCGGTCCACGCGACCAGCTTGCGATTGCCGTCGGCATTGGTGAACAGCAGGAGATAGTCTTCCCTGTCGTCGGCCTTCAGGCGTTCCTTGTAGGTGTAGCCGCTGAGCTGAGTCACCATGGTGCGGAAGGCGGTGTGGCCCGGGCGCTTCGCACCGTTGTGATGCAGGCCGAAGTCCTTCGAACCCCATTCGTACCAGATCGTCAGGCGGATGCCGTTCATCTGATCGACCATATACTGGCGCACCACATGCCACGACTGGTACTCCACGGCTTTCTCCTCGCTGCCGCCGGACCAGCCCTCGCGCCGTTTCTTGACGGCGAACCCGCGTTCACTGTTGATCAACGGCAGATGATCGGCTTTGTGCTTTTTCAGGATCTTGTTGACGCGCATGTAGCCGGCGGAGAAGTCCTCCGGGCGTTTGACGCCGTAGGGATGCAGCGACCAGCCTTTGATGCCCGACTCCAGGATCCCCTTCGAGAAACACGAATCGATCCAGCGGAACGACGGTTCCCAGAGACAGGATACCGCGCCGGCCACGATGAAGCAGTCGGGATCGGCTTTGAGCATGGCGCCGGCAGTTGCTTTCACCAAGGCGGTGTATTCCGCCGCGAACGGCGGCGAGTTGTGCTTGCCGTTCTTGCGCCAGAAGGTTCGGGTGTTCGGTTCGTTCCAGACTTCCCAGATGATGCCGCGCCCCTTGTAGCGGGACGCCAATGCCGCCGCAAACGCCGCGAAGCCCTGCCGACCGGGCTCGGTCATCACCGCGCCCTTGCCATACAGGCGATTGCCGCTGAACAGGCAGCCGAGGACGCGCAGGCCGCGGGCCTCGGTGTTCTTCAACAGCTCGTCATACGTGGTGAAGTCGTATTTCCCTTTCTCCTTTTCGACCTCGCGCCAGTAGAACCCGCGCCGGATAAATCCGGCGCCGGCGGCCCGGATCTTCGTCAACTCCTCTGCCGTACTGGTACCGGGCTTGGTCTGCATGCCGATGGCCGCCGGCAAGGTTCTGCCGGGCAGTCCCTGCGGCAGGGCTTTCGCCGTCGCCGCAACAGGCTCGGTGGCCGCTGTCTGAGCGGCTGCCCAGCCAGTGAGCAAAACCGCTGCCGTCAGGATGAGAAGATGTTTTGTCATGGTGGAACTTCCGTGTTAACCGGGTGACTCTCCCGATCGCGCCTTGTCCCCTGGCACCTGAGATGTTGAACCAGACCTCCAGTTACAGCTTCATCAATCGGTTCCCGCCGTGGCGGCGATCGGCACGCCCGTGCTTTCCCGCTCCGTCAGCCGCACCGGGCTGAGGAGCTGCGGGGATTGCGGCACGGTGTTGCCGAGGATGATGTCGAACGCCGTTTCCATCTCCTGCCGGCAACTGCTGCCGACCGTGCTGACCGGCGGTGCCAGCTGCGCCTCGAGACCGCCGGCTTCGCTGCCGGCAATGACCAGGACGTCGTCCGGCACCCGCAGACGGGCCGCGTGGATCGCGCGGTAGGCGCCGAAAACGCCGCCCATCGAGTCGCAGATGAGGCCGTCGGCGCCGGCATCCAACGCCGCCTGCGTCATGCGAAACGCCACTTCACGGCCGTCCTGCCAGGGCTTGGTTTCACCCTTGGGACGGATCAGGTCCTTCAGCCGGCAGCCGGCTTCGCGCAGCGCCTGGCGGATGCCTTTGCGCACCAGGCCGCCGTCGTAGCCGCCCGGTTCGTTGGCGATGTACGCCGGCGATTCACAGCCGTGGTCCAAGAGACACTTCGTCCGAAGGTAGCCCGACTGCAGCCAGTCCGTGGTGATTGAGTAGACCTGATCGGCAAACGACAGCCAGTCCGACGGCAGAAAAACAACCACCGGCGCCTCCAGCTTGTCCAGCCGCGTCACCAGACGCTTGGTCAGAGACCCCGGCGGCGGCTCCAACAGAATGCCCAGCAGGTTCTCCTGCTCTTCGGCAAACGCCAGCAGACCGTCGCAGCCGGCGCTGATGTTCAGCTTGTACTCGCGCGCCTTTAACCCGTTCTTCAGCGACAGCTCCTCTGCCAGATGGCAGCGGGCCCAATACTCGTAACTGTGGAAATCCGGAACGGCGACGATCACCGTGCCCTGATCGGAGGAACTGTCGCGGTGGACCTGTTTCTCGCGCGCCGCCAGAATCGTCCCCTTGCCCTGCACCCGCCGGACATAGCCGTCCCGCTCCAACGCATTCATGACGCGGTTGACCGTCATCAGCGCCACGCCGAACCGTTTGGCGAGCTGCCGGTCCGACGGCAGTTTGCTCTCAAGCGGCAGGTCCTGGATCTCGTCCAGAAGCTCACTGAGAATCTGGTTATGCAGGGTACTCCGGTTCGGATTATTCATGGCTGCCGGCCTGACCGCTATGTATCATTGACAATTTTATTAAAGGTGATATATATCAATATCGTCGCGCAAACAGCGAAATCAAGTGTATTTTCAAGATTTCAGAGCCTTTGTCCAATCGCCCAGGAACGATATAAGCCATTCACTTACAAGTAGCAGCGCATCAATTAGTGAGCCCACCGTACTTTCGAGAAAAGGAACTCCACAGGAGGCATCCAGTGGCAACTGACCACGACAAACTCATCGCATCTCCGGCTTCTTCCGCCCCGCACGGGTTTCCAGGCTGCAGCGTGGCGGGCAATGACAAGCGGCAGGATTTCTATGGGCGCCCTGGCTCGCTACGCCCGCCGAAGCCATCGCGAACTGATAGACATATTTGGCTCAAAAACGATCAACTAACGGCACGGACTCGATTTTTGTGCCTTTAGTTGATCATTTTCGGCCGCCAGCGGCGGCCCTCGGGATTTCTCATTACCTGTTTGTTATAAAGGAATTTCATCTTTGACGAACACTGGATAGAGGCTGTTTCCATCGGGATTGGATCAATGGCACAAGCCAAGCGATGCAGACCGGCAATACTTTCCCGGAGAAATGCCTCTACGCCTTTGAGTTGCTGGGACGGCTCCAACAGGAAGGGCTGAATTTCGTATTTAAGGGCGGGACAAGCCTTCTGCTCCGCTTGCCAAATCCAAAGCGGCTGTCGATCGACATCGATATCGTTTCCCGAGAGCATTCTGATCACCTTGAACGGGTTCTTCAACGGTGTGCGACTGCCCCGTTCACCGGGCACGAAGAGGACAAGCGCCGCCACAACCGTCCGCCCCGGCGACGCCACTGGAACTTCCACTACAACTCCATCAACTCCGATGGCCCGGAGCAGTACGTCATCCTTGATGTTCTCGAAGAAGATGTCATCCATCCAGACATCAAGGATGTGGTCATCCAGACCTCTTTTCTGCAACCGGATCATGAAATTCGTGTTCGGGTGCCGACCGTAGATAATCTGCTGGCCGACAAACTGACAGCCTTTGCGCCGGAGACAATCGGCCAGCCATACAACGAAGACCACACCGAGAAGATCCTGAAGCACCTGTTTGATATTGGCGAATTGTTTGATGCAGCCGACAGCATGCATGTTGTTCGGGATGTCTACCGATTGATTGCGGGGGCAGAAATCGGCTATCGTAAGAACGAGAAAGTCATGACGATTGATGAATGTCTGGACAACACAATCGAAACGGCACGGTTGGCAACGGGACTCGCGATCAACAAGCAATTGGACAAGCGTCGGTGCGAACTTCTTCGCACAGGGATTGCCACACTTCAGGGACACCTGATCGGTACAGATTTCCGCGTCAACGAAGCTGCCGTTGCCGCAAGCAAAGCCGCATTTTTGGCGGCAGCAATCAAGAAGGATGCCACACCGGATCTTGCTCAGGTGCGTTTCAATCCTGATCACATGGGTGAACTGAAAGGCAAGACACTGAGTTCATTCTCGGAACTGAACAAGGTGCTGCAAGTCAACCCCGAAGCCTTTTCTTACTGGGTTCGCGCAGATGACTGTCTGGCTTGATAATGCCAGCTCAAGCAGGAGTACATTCTCAGGCCGTGGGTCAATTAACCAGATTGCTCGACTACGCAGAATTCAAGATCCGACTGTTGCGCACCAGGCCAGCGCCCAAATCAAGGCAAAGAGTGACCTGATCTGCGTGGCTTGACCAATGCCATTTGCGGTGCCGAAACTCGCGGAGGGCAGACGCCCCGCCGTCTTCGCCGTTCAGGTCCCTGTTGTATCGGGACATCACAGCAACCGCGCTCTTTCTGTTTTGGCGACAAATTGCACTGATCCTGCTTGCGTCGCAGTGCTGTCGCTCGCACTATGCAGCAACCGTACTCTCTTCACAGGAGGAATCCATGTTCCATACACCGACCTGCCTGATGCACTGCGATCTGAACTGGACCGTGGAGGGGGCGGCGGCGCCGCAGGACTGGGCCTTTGTCGATCCGCAGGAGTACTTCGACTGGCATATGGACTTCGGCACGAACGTCATGTATTGCCAGGCCTATCTGTTCGGCGGTACGGCGCTGTATCCGTCGAAGCTCGGGCCGCTGGCGCCGGGCCCAGGCAGTCAGTTGTTTCCCAGCCTGTACGAACTGGCCCGCGATCGCGGCGTCCCGGTCTGGTCGTACATGTGCGTCGGCGCCGACCTGGTGATGAGCAACCATCGCACCCACTGGGTCGTTCCCGGCAGCCGCGACGAGTGTCCCCACGGTTTTCTGGCGCCGGAGTCGGGTTGGACCGATCTGCTCTGCGCCCGGATCGAGGAGTTCCTGACGTTGTACCCGGTGGACTGGATGTTGTACGACTGGTTTGTTTACGGCGGTCTGAAGCCGAATGAAACGCTGGTGCAGCCGGCCGCCTACGCCGCGGCGGCGTTCCGGCGCGTCATCGGGCGGGATCTGCCCGACACGGCCGCGGACATTACCGGCGAGGAGCATCTCAAATACAAACGCACCATACTCGCCGAGCAGTTCCACCGGATTCAGGAGTCGACAAAGAGGACATCACCGACGACGAAAATCATCTTCAATGTGCCGTACTGGGAAGCGGCGGAGGCTCTGTGGGTGGATCATCCGATGCTCAACGAGAGTGACGGCCTGTTTGCGGAGTGCTCCAGCCGCGCGGTGGTCGATTGGCTGCTCGACATCAAGAGACCGGAGCAGCGGGTGATGACCACCGTGGTGGGCCGGACCAACGACGAGTGCGATCCGAACTCCTGGCGGGAATGGTACGACAAGGGCTGTGACTTCTTCGGTTACGCCTGGGGCACACCGCCGGATTTCCGCCCGCACCCGCGCTATGCCGGAGATCTGGACGTCATTCACGCTGCGTTCGCGGAAATGAAAACCCGGAAAGTATGACTCATGTTTACCATTGATCCCAACCCGATCAGCGATCGACCGTTCTTCGGCCTGGGCGCCCAGGCCGACGGCTATCTCTACGACAGCTGCAACGCGCAGTTCCGCCTGACGCCCCAAGATTATGAACTGAACGAGCGGCGGCTCGATGAACTGCGGCTGGCCAATACCCGCATGTTCGTGCATGTCGACTGGTTCAATCCGTCGCTGGACGGGAAGACCTTTGACTGGGACGACGACGATTTCGGCTGCTTCCTGAAGCAGCTCAAACGCCATCGGGCCAATGGGACACAGGCGAACCTGGTGCTGTTTCAACCGCCGCGGCCGACCGCCGGGAAGATCCCGGCGATCGTCAAAGCCATGGTCGCGATGCTGAAGCATCTGGTTGCCGACGAGGGCTTCGACAACATCCGCTGGCTGACGCTGTGGAACGAGCCGGAATCGGCGTTCCCGCATGACTCGCCGCTGGTGCGCCGGCTGTTCGGGGAAGACGCCCTTTCCAGGCGTCTCTCCTGGGCTGACTTCGTCGCGGCCCACCGCCTGGCCCTGAACGAACTCGCCGCCGCCGGCCTGTCCGACCAGATCCGGATCCTGACGCCGGACTGTGTCTGGGGGGCGCCGCTGCGCCTGGAGCGGCTGCAGTTGGCGGTGGATGAGTTCGGCGCCGATGACGTCGGTTACTGCTATCACAACTACAGCAGCGAGGACCCGAGTTTCTACGACGGCAATCCGGACTGGGCCTATCCCGGGATCGCTGCCGAAGCCGCGGCCTTCCGCCGGCTGGTCGGGCCGGACAAGCCGCTGCTGCTGACCGAATTCAACATTGCCGGCGACGCCTTCTCGTCCCGCTTCCCCGGCTGCGGCAAAGGCGGCGTCAGTCTGATCGACACGATCGACGGCGCCGTCGCGGTCGCCGACAAAATCCTGCAGGCGATCGCCGCGGGCGTTGACGGCTTCACCATCTGGTGTCTGCAGGATATGATGTTCTGCGGCCAGATCGGCCTGGGCCAGATGAACTTCGGATTATGGCGGTTCAAGGGTGCGGCCTGGTCGCCGCGGCCGCTGTACCACTACTACGCCGCGCTTGTCGGCGCCCTGCGGCCCGGCGCTGTGATCCACCGGGTCACCAGCCGGGCCACCGGGTTTCCCGCGTTATGGGCCCTGCGGGACGACGGAGAAACCATGGTCATCCTGAATCCGACCGCGGCGTCGCACAGGATCAGCGTGCAGTTGCCGTCCGGCAGCGTGACGCGGCGGCGGGTCTACGAGGAGGTCCTGCCGGCCAATGCGGAACGCGCGGTGGCACAGTCGGAGAAGGCCCGTGCCGACGACACCCTGGAAATCACGTTGGCGCCGCAGGAGCTGACGATCCTGCAGCGATAGATCCGCGACGAAGGATCGGGACGGGTCGCTTCAGCGACTCTCACGCCGCGGAAAACGGTCGTCGGGTTTGCCGGACGGCGTTGTCGGTTCAGTCAAGAGCCGGACAATTGCCATGCAGGCGTAATCTCCGATGGCTTCCCCGAGCGTTGCCGGCCGGAGTTCGACAGCCGCCGCGTTCCGCGGCAGCGCCTGCGTCGTCAACCCTTCGATGACCGGCTCTTCCAGCAGATCCACATTACGGCTGTAGATGCCGCCCAGGACCACGACTTCGGGATTCAGCAGGTCGACGGCGATCGCGATGGCTTCGCCTGCATGCCGGCCGATTTCGCGAACCAGGCGGCGGGCGTCCAGTTTGCCGGCCCGGGCGGCGGCAAACAGCTCCTCGGCGGCACAGCGGTATTGCGCGGCAATGCCGCCCCCGCTGCAGAAGGCCTCGACGGAGCCGGCCTTGCCGTAGGCCCGCGGGCCGGCGTCATGCAGGCGGATGTGGCCGATTTCACCGGCCTGACCGGTGTGGCCCTCGACCAACGCGCCATTGGCAATGATGCCGGCGCCGAATCCCGTGCCGAACGTGATGAACACCAAGTCATCACAGCCCCGGCCGGCGCCCCAGTACCATTCCGCCAGTGCGCCGGCGTTGGCGTCGTTCTGCAGCAAGGCCGGGCAGCCGCAGTGCTGCGTCAGGATATCGGCGATCGGCACACCGTCCCAGACCGGCAGATGCGGCGGGGCGTGAACGACGCCGGTCCGGCTGTCCAGCGGTCCGCCGCAGGAGATACCCACGCCGGCCGGTGCGTCAATCGCCAGCGAATCGATCGCGTCTTTGATCGCGTCAAGGTACCCCTTGAGCGATTCCGGTGCGGCAAAGACCTCCTTGGCCTGAATCTCCCAGGTCTCGCAGTCGATCCGGCTGACGGCGCCCTTGGTGCCGCCGATGTCAACGCCAATGGCCAAAGTGCTCACTCGGGCATCCTTCCGCGGTTGAGGAATGCGTTCCGCCGTTTCTGCTCTTCCATGATACCACTGCCCTGCTGTCCGATGTGATGGTCTGTTCCCAAAAGGTAGACAACCTCTGCGTGGTGGAGCTATTATAGTCAGACGGCAAAGGAATAACAAACCACAGAGTGAGCGCGAATGTTGCGAATCGGATTCATCGGCGCCGGGGCGGTAAATTTCGGCGGCGGCGAAGGTCCCTGGGATCATGCGTCGCGTCTGGAACAGATCGAGGGCCTCGAGGTCGTCGGCATTGCCGACCCGAACACCGCTGCGGCGAAGGCCAGGCTGGCTGAGCGTTCACACCCGATGTACGCCGGCGCCGACGTGTTCGGCGACTACCGCGAGTTGTTGGAGACAGCGAAGCCTGACGCCGTCTGGATCGGCGTCCCGCCGAGCGTGCACGGAACGCTCGCAGCGGGCCGCGACATCGAAGTCCGGTGCGCGGCCGCCGGCGTCCACATGTTCGTTGAGAAACCGCTGTCTTCGCATCCGGCGGCAACTGTGGCGCAAGTGGCCGAAGCCGTCTCCGGGAGCGGCGTTGTCTGCAGTGTGGGTTATATGTTCCGCTACAGCCGGGCGGTGCAGGCGATCAAGGCGATCCTGATCGAGCACGAGCTGCAGCCGGCGGCCTTCCTCGGGCGCTATGACTGCGCTTACAGCGAGATCCGCAAGGCCCAGTGGTGGGACCGCCGGCAAAGCGGCGGGCCGATCGTCGAACAGGCCACGCACTTCGTCGACCTGGCGCGATATCTGTTGGGCGAGGCAAGGCTCGACACAGTGCAGGCGATCGCCTTGCGCTCGTCTGAGCAACCCCTGTTTCGCGACGCGCCCGCAGACGATGACGGTGTGCCGCTGCCGGCTGCCGTGCCGGAGGAATTCCGGGCGCCGGCGGCAACGGCCGCAACGTGGAAGCATGAGTCCGGTGCCGTCGCGTCATTGACGCACGGCGTGTTGCTGCACCGGGAGAAGTACGAGTCCGAACTGGAGGTCTGGGCCGACGGCCTGCGTGTTGTGCTGATGGATCCGTACGGCGACTGCCGACTGGCCGTGCGCCGACCGGGATCAGAGGAGACCGAGGTCCTGACGTTTGCTGCCGACGACACGTATCTCACCGAGAACCAGGTGTTCGTCGATGCCGTCCGCCGTGGGGATGCGGCCCGGATTGCCAGCCCGTACGCGGATGCGTTTCGGACGTACGAGTTGACCTGGGCGATTACGACGGCATCAGACTGAGCGAGTTCGCCCCTGTCGGGGACGGGCCTATAGACAAGCGAACCCCCGGGTTCCCTGACGGTCATCTGGGGCGATCCATGTCTGTCCCCCCTTCGGGGCGCGAAGCAAGTCTATTCGACGGTGATCTCTTTCCAGCCGCTGTCCGGGTCGTTGCCGGTCATGTCGAGGCCGGCGTAGATCCGCCATTGGACCGAGCAGTTCCTGCCGCGGTAACTCGGCGGCAGATGCGCCGGGATGTCGACTTCGCCGTCGAACGAGGCGCTCTGGTTGGCGCCCAATTGCTGGTTCTGGCTGATCGTCAGTTCCTCGTCGAGCAGTTCCTCGCTGTGGCGGACGTTGATGTAATCGATGTCGCCGGCGTCGTCGCGATCGAACGACCGGTAGTTGTCGAGTTCGATCACTTCAGCGCATTGCAGTTGGATGTAGACGCGGTCCACGGAGATGTCTTCGTCTTTCACCTGCACGTTGACCTTGAACGGGAATTTCTCGCCGCGTCTGGCGTTCTGTTCGCATTCCACCGTTACCGTGGCCCAGCCACCCGTCAGTGTGTTTTTCAGTTTCGAGAAGAACCCCATACTCTCATCCTTTCGATTTGTGTTTGCGCAATCGTGCGGTTTGTCATTTCACTGAGTCTACGGCAGTTTTCCGGCGATCTTACGCGGCAAAGTGAGAAACCGAGGAAAACCGGTGTTTTCGACCGGAATCGGGAATGCGCGGTCGCGACGACCGCGGCCACGCTCGGAAGCAATCCGTCTCTTACGACAGGCGGAACTTCTGTCGGCGGCCTTCCCGACTACCCGACCTTCGCGCCGGTGCTGAAATCCGGGTCGTCCGTAGTCAGCAGCGTCAACTTCTTCCTGCCCATTGACGCGGCCAGCAGCATGCCCTGGCTTTCGATGCCGAAAATCTTCGCCGGCTTGAGGTTGGCAACGATGACGACGTTCTTGCCGACCACGTCTTCCGGCGCGTAGAACTTGGCGATGCCGGCCACGAGCCGGCGTTTCTCGCCGCCCACGTCGACCTGCAGCTTCAACAACTTGTCGGCATCTGCAACGCGTTCGGCTTCCAGGACCTTCGCGGTTTTCAGCTGAGCTTCGAAGAACTGGTCGATACTGATCAGGCTGACGACATTGGCGCCGTCGGCATTCTGTTTCCTGCTTTTCTTCTTGTTTTTCTTCTTTGCCTGTTTCTTGCCCTGGTCCTTCTTCTTCTGTTTCTTCTGGATCTTGGCCCAGGAGTCCTTGAGCGTGACTGTGCGGTTGAAGACGAGCGCCCCGGGCCTGGAGTCCTTGTTGTCGACACAGAAGTAGCCGAGCCGCTCGAACTGGAACTTGTCCTCGGCTTTCGCAGCGGCCAATGAGGGTTCGAGTTTCGCCCGTTTGACAGTCAGCGAGTTTGGATTAAGCCCGGCCTTCCAGTCTTCGCCGTCGGCCACGTCCATCGGGTCCTCCTTGAGGAACAGCCGGTCGTAGAGCCGGACCTCGGCGTCGATCGCATGCTTGGCGGAGACCCAGTGCAGGGTGGCCTTCACCTTCCGGCCGTCGGGGGCGTCGCCGCCGCGCGTGGCCGGGTCGTAGGTGCAGCGAAGTTCAACGATTTCGCCCCGGTCGTTCTTGATGACTTCCTTGCAGGTAATGAAGTAGGCATAGCGCAAACGCACCTCGCGGCCGGGAGCCAGACGGAAATACTTCTTCGGCGGATCCTCCATAAAGTCTTCGCGCTCGATATAGAGCTCGCGCGAGAACGGGACCCGGCGCGTGCCGGCTTTCGGGTCTTCCGGGTTGTTGACTGCCTCCAGTTCCTCGTCCTCGTCTTCCGGGTAGTTCTCGATCACAACCTTTAACGGGTTGAGCACGCCCATTACCCGCGGCGACTTCTTATTCAGGTGCTGGCGCAGGATGTGCTCGAGATACTCGATCTGGATGGTGCCGACAAACTTGGCGACGCCGATGCTCTGCATGAACTCGCGAATGGCGGCCGGATCGTACCCGCGGCGACGCAAGCCGCTGAGCAGCGGCATACGCGGATCATCCCAGCCGTCGATCAAACCCTCTTCCACGAGCTGGCGGAACAGCCGTTTGCTCATCACGGTGTAAGTCAGGTTGAACCGGGCGAACTCGATCTGCTGCGGGTGGTAGATCTCGAGTTTGTCGAGATACCAGTCATACAACGGCCGGTGGTTCTCGAACTCCAGCGAACACAGCGAGTGCGTGATGCCCTCGATCGAGTCTTCCAGGCCGTGCGCCCAGTCGTACATTGGGTAGATGCACCACTTGTCGCCGACGTGCGGGTGT
>CAYLNH010000202.1:0-13502 GCA_964384625.1 uncultured Lentisphaerales bacterium | reverse complement strand
GTATGCGCTAGATCTCCTGTACAACCCGGCAGCAACGGTCAAGAAGGAGGACTTCCCAAGACCCAGGCGGCGATGCTCGAGTCGATGCAGGAACGCCAGGTGTCCATCGGCGGTACCATCAACAAACTGCCCAGCCCGTTCTTCGTGCTTGCCACCCAGAACCCGCTTGAACAGGAAGGCACCTACCCGCTGCCGGAAGCCCAGCAGGACCGCTTCATCTTCAAGATCTTTGTCGATTACCCGGAGTCCCACGAGGAGACCGAGATCGTCCGGCGCGTCGCCGAACACAGTTTCGGGCAGATCGAACGGGTCTGCAGCGGCGACCAGATCCTGGCGGCGCAGGGCATCGTTCGCGATATCCCGGTTGCCGACGCCGTGATCGACTACGCCAACAACCTGGTCCGCGCCACCCGCCCGGAGAAGGAAGGCACCTCCGACCTCGTCCGCAATTACATCGCCTGGGGCGCCGGCCCGCGCGCCACCATCAACCTGGCCGTCGCCGGCAAATGCTTCGCCGCGCTCGCCGGCAATCCGTCGCCGTCGTGTGACGACGTCGCCCGCGCCGCCCTGCCGGTCATGCGCCACCGCCTCGGACTTAACTACACCGCCAAAGCCGAAGGGCTGACCACCGATCAGCTCGTCACCCAGTTGCTGGAAATCGTGCCGAAGTACTAGGCCGTCATGTCGGAATCATCACTGATAAAATACTTCGACGCGGACGCCGTCAGCCGGATCACGGCGATCGGCTACAAGCCGCTGTCACTCGTCGAAGGCAACCTCGTCGGCAACCACCGTTCCCCCATGCACGGGTTCGCCGTCGAGTTCGCCGGCCACCGGCAATACGCCCCGGGCGACGACCTCCGCCACCTCGACTGGAAGGCCTACTTCAAGTCCGACAAGTACCTGATCAAGCAGTACGCCATGGAGACGAACTTCACCGGCTTCGTCGTCACCGACGTCAGCGAAACAATGAAGTTCGAATACGACGGGCGCCGCAAGATCGACTATGCCGCCTTCCTGGCCGTGGCGATTGCCAGCACGATCATCGGCCAGAACGATCTGGTCAGTGCATCATTCTTCACCAACCGCCTGCGCGGCACCATCCCGCGTACCGGCGCCGACGACATCATCGCCAAGATATCGACCTATCTGGAAGACACCGAGCTGAAGGACCCCACCAGCATGGGACCCGTCCTGGCGACCCTCGCCGAACAGGTCGGTCGGCGCAAATGCGTCTTTGTCATCAGTGATTTCTTCGACGACGTCGACGTCATCTTCGACGGCGTCAAGAAACTTCTGGGCAACCGGAACGAGGTCATCCTGCTGCATGTCCTCGACCCGCTCGAGATGAACTTCGACTACCCCGGCCAGGTCGAGCTCATCGAACTCGAGGGCGACGGCAAGATCGAAGTCGAAGGCCGCAATATCGCCGACAGCTACAACCGCCTTTTCGGCGAGTACCTCGAGAACATGCAGCAGACATCCCGCCGCCTGGGCGTTGATTACATCCTCTGCGATACATCGCAGAACTTCGGTGTGACGCTCGCCAAATACCTGAACACCCGGATCGCACGAGGTATCTGACCGCATGCAGTTTCTCAATCCATTCCTGCTGTGGGGCCTGCTGGCACTGGCCGTGCCGATCCTCCTGCTGTTGTTCATCAACCGCAAGAAACTCGTGCTCTACTGGGCGGCCTATCCCTGGATGCGGCAGGCGCTGATCCAGCGCAAGCAGCGCATCAAACTCACCGAGATCCTCAAACTCATCGCCAAGCTCCTCCTGCTTGCCGCGCTCGTCCTGCTGCTCAGCCGCCCGTCCCTCAAGCGCGGCAGCGGCGGCGCCCGCACCATGGTCGTCATCGACACGTCGCCGAGCATGGGGACCACCCTGCAGAATGAAAACCGGCTCGAACAAGCCAAAACCCAGGCCGCCCGGATGGTGGAAAAACTCGATGCCGACGCGGCAATCTACGCCTTTGACGGCCGGCTGCGGCCGGTAGTCGAGAATTTCAGCCGCGAAAAGGCCCTCCTGAAGAACGAGATCTCAAGTCTCACACTCAGCCATGAATTCGCCGGCGACCGCCGGTTCTTCGCCGATCTCGCCGCGCTGCCGAGACGCAAGGAAGCCCAGCAGGTAATGGTCTTCGGCGACTTCCAGAAGGAGTGGTTCGGCAATGCCCAGACCACCGCGGAAGCCCTCCAGAACCTGCAACCCGGAATACCGGTCATCTGGCAGCAGGTCGATCCGCGCAAAACCCTCGAGAACGCGGCCATCGAGTCGGTCACTGTCTCCGACGACGGCGCCTTCGCCGGCCGCGAGTGCTTTATCCACGTCGTCACCAGGAACTACGCCGATACCGAGATGAAGACGACTGTCTCGCTGTTCCTCGACGGCAAGCTCCGGGAGAAGCGGCCGATCCGCTTGCCGCCGCACCGGCGGAAAGACCTGAACTTCTCCCTGTCCCTGCCCGAAGACGGCTGGTATACCGCCGAGTTTGCCCTCGACGAGGACGTCCTGCCGACCGACAACCGCCGCAAGCTGGCCCTGCATATCCCGGATCGCCTGCGAGTGCTCGCCGTCCGGCCGCGCGCTGCCGAAGCGGATTTCCCGCTGGACACCTACGTCCACGCCGCCGTCCGCGCCCTCGTCCCGGAAGCGCAACTGCAGTACGAAGCGACCTCGCCCGTCGGGTTGATGACCAAGCCGATCAGCGAATTCGATGTCGTCGTCACCATCAACCTGCCGTTGACCGACACCGCGCAGTACGCCAAAAAGCTTCGGGACTTTGTCAAGAGCGGCGGCGGCCTGCTTGCCTTCCTGCCGGCCGCAGCCGCCAACGAAGCCGAGGTCTTTAAGGTGACCGCCGCCGTACAACCCGAGGCCCAGACCCTCGACCCCGACCGGCTCACCGACACCTGGGCAAGTTTCATGAACAGCCCGGAACTGCAGCCGGAGAAGATCATCTTCAGCCGCAGCCTGACATTCGAGGTCAACGGCAAAGCCAATGCGGGGTTGATCCACAAGGCCGGCGCGACCGCTGTCTCACTTCCGTACGGCAAAGGCCGCGTCAGTCTCTGCGGCTTCCTGCCCTGGCAGGGCTACGGCAACCTGCACTACAACCCGAACTTCGTCCAGGTCCTCCTGCGCGCCCTCTGGAACACCCGCAATCATCGTCTCGTCTACACCACCGAAACGCCGCTTGCCACCTGGAACCGGCCCTTCCTCAACCCCGTCAACAAATACTCCCTGCGCGATGAAGCCGGCAAAACCTGGCCCGTCGCCGTCAACGGCGTCGGCGCCGACAGCCAACTGGTCTTTCCCGAAGGCCTCAAGTTCGGCGTCTATCGCGTCTTTCAGGACGGCAAGGAGATCCTGCGCCTGGCCTACAACGCGCCGGCCGGCGACTCCGATCCGGCGCCCGTCACCGCCGCCGAGATCGCCCCGGCAATCAACGCCGGCCTGATCTACAACGCCCCGGCCGACGAGTCCAACGGCAGCGGCGGCCGCAATGATCTCGGACTCTATTTCGCGCTCTTCCTGCTCGCCGCGCTGGCGCTGGAGATCTACGCGCATTTCTTCCGGAGGACCGCATGAGACGACTACTGCAATGGCTCAGCGGCAGCGAACGACTGCCCACCATCGAGAGCATCACCGACCTCCGCCTCGACACGCGGTTCCCGCTCTGGGTCACGCTCCTGCTCGGCATCGGCGGCGTCGCGCTGGCCATCTATCTCTACCGCCGCGAGAAACGCCTGACCCGCGGCAAACGCATCGTGCTCACCACCTGCCGTTCGATTTTCTTCATCCTCCTGTTGCTGATGCTCGGACGCCCCGAACTCGTGATCAAAGGCGTCAGCCGGCCAACCGGCGTCGTCCCCATTGTCACCGATCAGACCGACAGCATGCGCATCAGCGACGTCAACAACGCCCCGCGGCTCGACGCCGCCCGCCGGCTGGCGCAAGCCATGGCCGGGCAGGCCGAGGAGGTCAAGCAACTGGAACAGACCCACTATCTCTTCGGCGAAGCCCACGCCGCGTGGACGCCGATCGGCGCCGCCGAGATCACCACCAGCGGCCGCCAGACCTCGATCGTCAAGCTCTCCAGAGGCGCCCTCAACCAACACCGCGGCGACGCGCTCGCCGGCGTCCTTATCCTGACCGACGGCGCCCATAACACCGGCGAACCCCTGCTCGCCATGCTCCGCGATTTCAAACGGCGCGGCACCCCCGTCTACGCTGTACCCATCGGGCAAACCGAACCCAGGGATGTCTCCCTCGAGCACATCTTCGGCGACGACGTCGTCTTCGTCGAAGAGAAAGCGCGCTTCTTCGTCGGGGTCCAGCAGAACGGCTATGCCGGTCGCACCGCCCCGGCCAAAGCGCGTTTCGCCAACCGCCCGATCTCCGTCGAGGACGTTGTCTTCACCGGCAGCCGCGACAGTTCGTTCCCCGTCGAGTTCAAACCCGACCAGACCGGCGTGTACGAACTCGAGGTCGCCACCACGCCGTTCCCGGACGAGATGAGCACCGAGAACAATATCGTCCGCCGCAAGATCCGCGTGATCAAAGACAAGCTGCGTCTGCTGATCATCTTCAGCACGCCAAGCTGGGAGTACCGCTATCTCACCGGCGGCTTCGATCGCGACCGCCGGATCAACCAGAAGATCTACCTCCAGTCCATCGACCCGCGAATGCAGCGCCGCCAGCCCAGCCGCTATCTCGCCAGGCTGCCCGTCAAAGAAGAAGATCTCTTCAACAACTACGATCTGGTCATCATCGGCAACGTCGACGCCCATACCCTGCCGGCGAAATTCCAGCAGCTCCTGGTCCAGTTCATCACCGAAGAAGGCGGCGGCCTGGCCATCAGCTCCGACGGGATCAATATGCCGTACAGCACAATCGGCACTCCCCTGGCCAAATTGCTCCCCGTCCGCCTGACCAGGAAAGCCGGCCGCGCCAGCTTCCGCCAGGAGATGACCGTCCCCTTCAAAACCCCGTGGTTCCTCGCCGTCGCCGATGAAGGCGTGACCAACCCCCTGGTCATGTTCGACGCCGATCAGAAACGGAACAACACCATCTGGCAGAGCTTCCCGCCGATGTACGAGGAATGCCCGCCGGCCACGCTGAAGCCGTCCGGCCTGCCCCTGCTCTGGGCCACCACCGGCCGCAGCCGGCGCCAGAAGGTCCCCGCCGT
The DNA here is from genome assembly GCA_964384625.1 of uncultured Lentisphaerales bacterium. GTDB lineage: Bacteria > Verrucomicrobiota > Lentisphaeria > JABSQK01 > JABSQK01 > CAYLNH01. Next base: position 8,307 of record CAYLNH010000202.1, on the reverse strand, counting down.
GGTCTACCACAACAGCGGGAAAGGCCTGGTTCTGTACCTCGGATTCGACTCCTCCTGGCGCTGGCGCAAGGAATACGGCGACCGCTATTTCCGCGACTTCTGGGGCAAGGCCGCGCAGTTCCTCGGCCTGCCGCACCTGCTGCAGAAGTCGGCCCAGTCGGAACTGCGCCTGAACCTCGTCGAAGCCAACCTGGGCGACCCGGTCACCGTCAGCGCCGCCGTCCGCAACCGCGACTTCACCCCGTACCTGGGCGAGTCCGTCGACGTCACGGTGCGCGCCGGCGATACCCGCAACACCCTGACTCTGCCGGCGATGCCGAACCGTCCCGGTTTCTACCGCAGCGTTTTCTACCCCGAAGCCGTCGGCGAACTGAATCTGTCGCTGGCACCAGAGTTCAATGCCGAACCCAAGGTCCTCTTCGTCCGCAAGATCAACCGCGAGTTCCAGAACTCCGGCGTCCACCTCGAACTCCTCCACGAAGTCGCCGACGCCACCGGCGGTGCGGTCTTCCCGGTCGAAGACCCGGCCATCCTCAATGACAAAGCCGCGTTGGCGACATTCTCCCGGTCCGTCCTCGAACGCATCGCCGCAAAACGCCCGACGGTCGACGTCCGCGAACGCCTGCCGCTGTGGGACACGCTTGGCATGCTGCTCTTCGCCCTGATCGTCCTTTGCGTCGAGTACTTCTTCCGCAAGCGCTGGTATCTCGACTGACGCCCAGCGCCTCCTGCCGCGCCGCGCGCCCACTGTGGGGTCCAGTGCGCCGCTGCCGATACTTGTCCGCCGTGGCGGAGGCGGGGTTGAAGGGGCGGCGCCCCGTTCCCGCCGTGCTGTGCATCCGCCCCGCCGGCAGCCCGCGTGCAGCGGCCGGCAATCGGTCGTTCAATGCTCATCACGAACCCCGCATGCCCGTCCAGGAACACCGCCGCAATCCCGTCGACTTCACCGGTCCGGTTCTTTGTCTGCCCAATCAGCGTCGACGGCGGCGAAATGCGAAAGCGCGGATTCGTCAGGCATTGCCGGATCGCGTCATCCGTTACCTCAAACTGATCATACGGGTAATTCCTCTATCAAACGCCCGCGGCTGATGCTATGGTTCGGTATGCGATTCGGAGCGTCATTCCTGTTCCTGTGCCTGCTCGCCGCCGGTTGCGCCACCGGCAACCTGCCGGACAAGATCACCTTCCCGACGCATCCGCGACTCGCCTGTACCGCTGCCGAAATTGCCGCCTGGAAAACGGATCCCAAACGACAGAAAGCTCTGAAAAGAGTTGTCGCCAAAGCCGACAAACTGCTCGGGGAGGAACTCTATGTGCCGACGCAGGGCGGCGACTGGATCTTCTACTACGCCTGCCCCAGACATAATCGGCGGCTCAAAGCTGAGAGCCTGACCGTCCATGTCTGCCCCAAGTGCAAACAGAAGTTCACCGATGAACGCACGGTCGCCGCCTATCGCACGGTCCTCAACAACCGGCTCAACCAGCAATGCTACGATCTGGCGCTGGCCTACGCGCTGACCGGCGACGAGAGATACGTCAAGCCCGTACGCATCGCCCTGCTCAAACTCGTCAAGGTCTACCCCGCCATCCAACGTCACGACCGTTGGGGCCGCAAGGGCTGGCTGGCGGTCGTCGGCGGACGGCGCTATTGCCAACACCTCAGCGAAGGCATCGGCGCCATGAAACTAGCGGAAGCCTTCGACCTGATCGCACCGGCGCTCGACCCGAAGGACCGCGATCGCATCGCGCAGGAGTTCCTCGGCAAGACAGCCTGGGAAATCCACAAGTACAGTTCACTCGGCGTGGTCGGCGGCCGCAATAACCACCAGACCTGGTTCAACGCGACCTTCGCCACCATCGGCATCGCCATCGGTGACGAGAAACTCGTGCGCCTCAGTATCGACGGCAAGCGCGGACTGAAATGGCAACTGCAGCACAGCATCACCGACGACGGCCTCTGGTTCGAGGGCACGATGGATTACCACCACTACGCTCTCCAGGCGATCATCACCCATCTCACCGTCCTGCAGCGGCTGGGCATCACATTCAAAGACAACAAACGCCTGATGAGTATGTGGACCGCCCCGCTCCAGACCGCCTGGCCCGACGGCAGCATCCCGGCGATCAACGACAGTAATCCAAGCAACATCCGGCGCTTCGGCCGCGCCAACGCCTGGGCCTGGACGTACTTCCGGGACGATACCTTCAAACCGTGGGCTGACGGCGCCACACCCGAACAGCAGAACGTGCATCTTTCCAGCGCCGCCCTCCGCAGTGCCGGACTGGTCGTCTTGCGCCAGGGGACCGGCGCCGATGCCGTCGCCGCCATGGTCGACTTCGGCGAGCACGGCGGCGGCCATGGGCATCCGGATAAACTGAATCTGATGCTCTACGCCTTCGGCCGCGAGATCATGCCCGATCCCGGCCGCATCAGCTACAGCGTCCCGGAATGGAAGAGCTGGTCCCGCACGACTGTCGCGCACAACACCGTCACGGTCAACGGCCGCAACCAGTTTCCGACCACCGGTGAACTGGTCTTCTTCGACGACCGGCACGGCTATACCGCCACTCTCGTCCATTCCACCGGGGCCTATCCCCCGTTTCAACTGAAGCGCTTCCTCGTACTGACACCGGATGTCCTGGTCGACCTGTTCGCCGTAACCGGCAACCGCGAAGCACGATTCGACTGGGTCGCCCACTGTCGCGGCAAACCCGGTCCCGTCATCAACGCCAATGCCGTTACCGCCGGCCTCGGACTGAAGAACGGCTACCAGCACATCAAGCATGTCAATCTGCTGAAAGGCTCACCGTCTGGCGTGCTCGAGTTTGTCCAACCGTCCAAGGAGGTCCTTCGCGTTCACGCCGTCGATGCCGACCCGACGTTTGTCTTCACGGGCATCGGCATCGGCACCACGAAAACCGAGAAGGTTCCCCTGATTCTTCGCCGCCGGACGGGCAAGGCCGCCATGTTCGCCACGATCTATGATCTCAGCGTCAAGGAGGACCTTGCAGCCGTGCAGCTCAAGGAGGTCCTTCTTTCGGGCAAAGCCGCCCTGCCCCACATTGCCGCCGCCGTCTCTTTCACCGTCGGTGACCGCAAGCACCTCGTTGCCGTCGACTTCCGCCAGGACCTCGCCGGCAAAACCGAAGTCGACGGCCGCACCTTCAAACGTGTCCTGGTCCAGAACCGTTAGCCCGGAATGGCGCTGGAGCAAGACGTGTTTCGGGCGTGTGGCTGACCCTCGTTCAGCCGCCAACGGCGGTGCACACAGTGGCCCGGGCCATCACCCCGGGGAACCCGTTTGCACCGTCGGATTGTTCCCTGCAGGCGGAACCACAACCATCCGTTCAGCAGTGGACTGTGGAACGCCTGCAGCGTTTGGATTTACCTTCACTCATTCCCTGGTAGATGCGCCGGACTACAGTGCGGCAGCCCCTTCAGGGCACATAGACTCAACCAGATGCGCGTTGAATCAACGGTCCCCGAAGCAGGGACTGATACACGGAGAAGATTTTGCCCGTCCCAAACGCCCCTTAATTCAGCGCCACTCCGGGCTGCAGCATTCCAAGTTCTTCTGCAGCCGCCACGCCTTCAGCGTGAGGAGTGGCGGCTGCAGAATAGCTTAAAACGCTGTAGCCTGGTTGATTCGTACACTTCGTGACAGCTTGTCCGCCGTAGCCAACGGCGAAGGAGGAAGAGTCGTCAGTGTGCTTAAGATCATGGACTTACGGCTGTAAGCCGGGCGCAAGCGTATTGCCATACTCCGAGGTCGGCGGCGGCTGGAAGTTCTTGAGATTGAGTGCAATGACGGCTCGCAGTAGAAGGTTTATGAATGAATCAGGCTAGCTGTTCCAGGCCAATGCCGTCTCGAAGAACGCCACAATATTCTCCGTCGGCACATCCTCGGTGAATACCTGCGACGGCCCGATCAACAGGCCGCCGTCCGGCGCAAACATCTCCAGCACGCGGGTGGTCTCGGCCGCCACCTCAGCCGCCGTGCCGTTGACCAGGACCAGCTGGTTTACGCCGCCGTCCAACGCCAGCCGCCCGCGGCGCAAGTCCTTCAGCTCCGCGTGGTCGTTGCCCTTGACATACTCCGGAAACGGGTTCCAGCAATCAACGCCGATCTCGATCAGGTCCTCCAGCAGCGGCCGGACGTGCCCGCACGAATGAAACCACAGCCGCGCGCCATGCGCATGCACAATCTCCACCGCGCGTCGCCACAACGGCTTGTAATACGCCCGCCACATCGCCGGGCTGATCATCAATCGGTCCATCGTGCCGACGTCGTCGTCGCCGCGGACCACTTCGATCGCGCCCTGCCCGGCGTTTAGCAGTGCCTCCAGATAGCCCAGGGAAAAATCACCCAGACGCCGGGTGTACACTGCCATGTAGTCTTCGTCACAGACGTCATACAACGCCTTTTCGTTGCCGCGAAGCATATTGTGCATCTGATAGCCGAGGCCCAGGTGCCCGGCGGCAACCACCATGTCCTTTGCCTTGATTTCGAGGGCCGTCCGGTGAATTGCGGAGAAGTCGAAGTCCTCCACCCGCGGCCACGGATGGCGCTCCAGCGCAGCGACCGAATCGCAATCGAACAAGCCATAGTGGTGCTGCGAGGAATTGCCCCAGAAATCCAGCTCCGTGCCGTCGGCTGCCGTCTTCGGCGGGAGGACGCAGCGACCCATCACCGCGTTCCATTCCCACACGCTGAAGCCGTCGATGCCGGCCTTCACGTAGAGGTCGTTCTTGTCCGCGGCGCCGTAGTGGGCCAGCGCCCCGGCCAGGGCCGCGCCGTGGGAATCAAAGGCGATCGGCGGCCGGTCCGGCACACCGCCGTCAAGGGCCGTCAGAATCCGTTCGCGTCTGGTCATTTCAAATTCGTCCTTTGCCGACATGCGTTGTATGGTAGGGCTGCACACTAAAACAGGACGTCCCCATGTCCAGCGATCGACAGAACTTCATCGATACCGTTGCCCACCGCCGCCCCCGGCAGATCCTCTACTACGCGTCTTTCGTCGACGACCTGCGCCGCCGCGTCATCGAACACATCGGCACCGACGATATCGGCGGCCACTACGGCTTCTTCGCCCCGGCCTGGATTGGGCCCGCGCGCCCGGACGACCTGCCGCCGTTGAACTTCGACCAATACTGGCAAGACGAGGATCTGCCGGACGGCACCCGCATTCGAGCCGACGGCGTCGCCCAGCGGCCCAGCGGTTTTTATCATTTCTTCGGCTACATCTCGCCCCTGCGGCATGCCGCCGAACTGGCGGACATTCAGGACTATCCCATGGAGGATCTTTCGGCCTGGGATTTCTCCGGCATGGCCGCACAGGTGCGGGCCGCGCACCGGGACGGCAGAGTCGCCATCGGCGGCATCGGCCACATGTACGAGACCGCCTGGCAGATCCGCGGGTACGAAGAGTTCCTCATGGACACGATCGACCGCCCCGAGTGGGCCGCCTGTCTGCTCGAGCGCATCTTCCAAAACAACCTGATCAAAGCCACCGAAGCAGCGAAGGCCGGCGCCGATATGCTGCGCTGCGGCGACGATGTCGCCAACCAGAACGCCATGATGTTCTCGCTGCCGACCTGGAGAGAGCTGATGCTCTCGCGCTGGAGCAAAGTCTGGGCCGCCGCCAAAGCAATCAAACCCGACATCAAAATCTGGTACCACAGCGACGGCAATATCGACCGCATCGTGCCCGAACTGATCGATGCCGGCGTCGACATCCTCAACCCGGTCCAGCCGGAATGCGTCGACACCGACATGCTCCACGAGAAATACGGCGACCGCATCACCTTCGACGGCACCATCGGCACCCAGACCACCATGCCCTGGGGCAGCCCGGACGACGTCCGCGCCCGCGTCAGAGAAGTGATCGAGAAATACGGCCGCAACGGCGGCCTGATGATCTCCCCGACCCACGTTCTCGAACCGGAGGTCCCCCTGGAGAATATCGACGCACTGGTTGAAGCCTGCCGTGAATTTGGAAGCCGCTGACCGCGCCGGAAAGCAACCTGCCATGAACACTGAACAGCTCCGGAAGCTCCTCGCCGATATCCGGAATGTCCGCATCGCGGTGATTGGCGATTTCTGCCTCGACGTCTACTGGGTCATCGACCCGGCCGCATCCGAGCCCTCGCTCGAAACCGGGAAATCCACCATTCCCGTGCGCGGCCAATGCTGTGCCCTCGGCGGCGCCGGCAATGTCGTCAACAACCTGGTCGCCATCGGCTGCGGCAAGGTCAGCGCCCTCGGCGTCATCGGCAATGATCCGTGGGGCACCCAGATGCTGCAGTTGCTGCGCGCCGCCAACGTCGATGCCGCCGGCCTCCTGGTGCAGGTTGATCAATGGCAGACCTCCACCTACATCAAACCCTATGTTGACGGCGACGAACAAAGCCGACTCGACTTCGGCAATTTCAATGAACTCGACAACGATTCGGCCGACCGCCTGCTCGACGTGCTTGCCGACAAACTGCCGCAGCTTGATCTCGTTGTGGTCAATGAACAGGTCCGCCGGGGGATCCACTCGCATCACTTCCGCCGGCGGCTGGCACAGTTGATCGCCGACACCCCCGACACCCCGTTTATCGTGGACAGCCGTCACTTCAGCGATGCCTATCCCGGCGCGAGTCTGAAGGTTAACGACCACGAAGCCGCCGCCCGCATTGGGGTTGAACGGCCGGCGGACGCCCTGATTCTCCGGCAGGAGGTCCTGGCGGCCGTCGAGACGCTCCACCGCGAGAACGGCGCCCCCGTGTTTGTCACCCGGGGCGCGCGTGGCCTGGCCGTGCGCGACGCCGGCGGCCTCACCGAGATCCCCGGTATCCAGGTGATCGGCCGCCTCGATACCGTCGGCGCCGGCGACAGCACGCTGGCCGGCATCGCCGCCGCCATGGCAACCGGCGCAACCCCGGCAGTCGCCGCGGAACTCGGAAACTTCGCCGCGGCGGTAACCATCCGGAAGCTGCAGCAGACCGGAACGGCCGCCCCGGAGGAAATCCTCGCCGTCGGCAGCGAGGCCGACTACGTCTACCGCCCGGAACTCGCCGATGACCCGCGCCGCGCCCGCTTCCTCGACGACACCGAATTCGAAATCGTCACCGAGGTCCCCGAAGGTCTGCACGTCTCCCATGTGATCCTCGATCATGACGGCACAATCTCCACCTTGCGCGAGGGCTGGGAGCAGATCATGCAACCCATGATGATCCGCGCGGTTCTCGGTGACCAGTATGACCATGCCGACGAAGCCCTGTACCGGCAGGTCGTCGACCAGGTGCGCCGGTTCATCGATCAGACTACCGGCATCCAGACGCTGCAGCAGATGCAGGGCCTCGTGCGGCTCGTCGAGGAATTCGGACATGTACCGGCCGATCAGGTCCTGGACGCCGCCGGCTACAAAGACATCTACAACAAGGACCTCCTGAAGATGGTGCGCGGCCGCGTCGAGAAACTCGAACGCGGCGAACTCGGCGTCGCCGACTTTGTCCTCAAGAACGCCCCGGAGCTGCTCCATGCCCTGCGCGATCACGACGCCGTGCTGTACCTGGCCAGCGGCACCGACGAGGCCGACGTCCGGCGCGAAGCCGAAGCCCTGGGGTATGCCGACTGCTTTAACGGCGGCATCTTCGGCGCCGTCGGTGATGTGACGCGCGAGGCGAAACGGGAAGTGCTCGATCGCATCATCCGCCGCATCGGCGCCGACGAAACAATCGTCACCTTCGGCGACGGCCCCGTGGAAATGCGTGAAACACGCAAACGCGACGGGTTCGCCGTCGGCATCGCCAGCGATGAAGTCCGGCGCTACGGCATGAACGCCGCCAAACGGGCGCGCCTGATCCGGGCCGGCGCCGATCTGGTGATCCCCGATTACTCGCAGTTGCCACAGCTATTGGCCCTCCTCGGCATCGGCCAATAAGACTCCGCGATCCGCCGCCCAGCGGCTCCGACAACGTAGGAGCGGCTTCCATGCCGCGATTCCGCCGCACAGCGGCTCCGACAACGTAGGAGCGGCTTCCATGCCGCGATTCCGCCGCACAGCGGCTCCGACAACGTAGGAGCGGCTTCCACGCCGCGATCCGCCGCGCAGCGGCTCCGACAACGTAGGAGCGGCTTCCACGCCGCGATTCCTCGTGCGTGAGCACGATCCGACAACGTAGGAGCGGCTTCCACGCCGCGATCCGCCGCGCAGTGGCTCCGACAACGTAGGAGCGGCTTCCACGCCGCGATCCGCCGCACAGTGGCTCCGACAACGTAGGAGCGGCTTCCACGCCGCGATCCGCCGCACAGCGGCTCC
>CAYLNH010000201.1:0-13524 GCA_964384625.1 uncultured Lentisphaerales bacterium | reverse complement strand
ATCGCATATGCAGCAGCATGACGAGTGTCGCCTATTTGCATGCCGTATTAATATCGCTTCCTTCTGACCGGCGAAGACTCTCCGGTCGCCCGATGAGAATTCCGTACGTCCGTGACGCCGCCATACGGGGGCGGACACGGAAGCTCCCGTTGAACGTCGACAACAACTCAAACATCCGGTATCTCCCATGACTCCCAACATCCTCTGGTTTACAACGGATCACCAGATCTACCATCAACTGCTGTCCTGTTACGGTCATCTGGTTGAGTTGCCCAATATCCGCCGGCTCTGCCGCGAAGGCGCCTGGTTTCACCGCGCCTACACCTGCTGTCCGCTCTGTTCACCGGCGCGGGCGTCGATGCTGACCGGCGTCTATCCGCACCGCCACGGAGTCCGTCTGAATATTCCCAAGGGCGCCCCCGGATTTCGGCCGGATCAGGATTTCTTCCATGAACCCCTGCGTGCCGCCGGCTATCGCCTCGGTTATTTCGGCAAGTGGCATTGCGGTGACGATCGTCTGCCGCAGGACCTTGGTTTCGAGGGCTGGAGCCTGCCGGGTTACGGCCATCCCTACGGCTCGGGACAGTACAAAGAGTACCTTGATGATGTCGGCGGTGCCTTTCCGGCGACGGTGCGTTGCGACTGGTGCAAGGACGACCCCGCCGCCGGCGGCCGCCGGTATGAACTGGGTAACACCTGGGGCCCGTTTTCGTCTGCCGGTGTGCTCGACGGCCCGGAAGCCGTACACGAAGCGCACTTCGTCACCCGCCTCGCCCGCAACTGGCTGTCAGAAGTCGGGCGCAACCCCGAACCGTTTCTGTTAAAGGTCGACGTCTGGGGGCCGCATCAACCCTATCACAGCGCCGGTGATGTGGCCGGACGGATCCCCCCCGAAGCCGTCGAGGAATATCCAAGCTTCCGCCGTTCGCTGACCGGCCTGCCGCACTGCTATCAGCTGGCCGCCGATCGCGTCGGCCCGCATTGCCCGACCGGCGATTGGGACTGGTGGCGGCAACCCGTCGCCCGCGCCTTGGAACAGACCATGCTCGTCGACCGCGCGCTCGGCGCGTTGTTGACGGACCTGGACCGCCTGGGGCTGACCGACGACACGCTGGTCATTGTCGGCAGCGATCACGGCGACCTGCTGGCGGCCCACGGCGGCCTGTTCAATAAGGATGCGGTAATGGTGGAAGAGACACTGCGCATCCCGCTGTTCATGCGCTGGCCCGGCCGCATTCGCTCCGGCCGCGTGACCGACGCGCTGGTCAGCAACCTCGACATCCCCGCCACCATTCTTGCCGCCGCCGGCGTCGGCGTGCCGGAACACTATGACGGCAAGGACCTCCTGCCGCTTGCCGACGGTACGGCCTCAGCCGTCCGTCAGGACCTCCTGATTCAGAGTTTCGGCTGCTTCGGGCCGGATCACAACCAGCGCACGTTACGCTGGAAGAACCTGGCATACACCCTGCATCACGGGGAAGGCGAAGAGCTGTACGATCTGGCCAACGACCCTTTCCAAATGCAGAACCTGGCCGGTCAGGATGAGCGAACAGAAACCATGCGTACCCGCCTGTATGACTGCATGCGCGCCCATGACGACGTGATTATGGAGACCATGTAGGTCGAGTTCTCCGGCATCGATTGTTCCGCCGCAGCCGCCGGAGTGTACCCGTTTCGCCTTGCGTGCAACTGTTCTGAACAACCGCTTGACAAACGGCCCGCGCGGCTTATGGTAATAAATAATTACCAAGAGTTGTTTTTGGTAATAGTTTGATAAGATAAGAGGGCCTGATGACTGTTTTTGAGGAACTCGTGGAGGCGGGGCAGAGCGCGAAACAGCGGGAAGCCTTTCGGCGTCTCGGCCGGCTGGTCAGCGCCCGGCAGGTGGAGCCGGACGGGCGGTTGCCCAGTGAACGGGCGCTGGCACAGCGACTGGGTATTTCGCGGCCGACTTTGCGGCAGATGATGGACCTGATGCGGCGGCGGAAACTGCTGCGGAAGACGCCCAATGGTCGGGGTTGGCTGTTGGATCTGCAGACGGTCTGCCAGGAGACGACGCCGCGTACGATTGCGGTGGCCAGTTGCGCCCGCAGTGATGATCCGTTGTCGCCGGAGGAGATCGGCGGCAGTCAGACCCTGCGGTTTCATCAGGGGGTTCTGACGGCGCTGCGCGAGGGTGGGGCGCACATGTTGCGGCTGCACGCCGACAACCTGGCCGGCGTCACGGCGACGTGGCTGCAGGCTTGCGGGGTCTTAGGAATTGTCGTTGAACTCGGGGTGTGTCCGGAGTCGCCGCTGGTCCCGTTGATCGAGGCGGCGGCGGCCCGTGGGATTGCCGTGGCGATCTGCGGCGAGTGCGGCTGGCTGCCGTCTTGCGACCAGGTCTTCTCGGACCACGCGGCGGGAGCGGAACTGCTGGTCAACTGGCTGGTCGAGGAGAAGGGCTGCCGCCGCCTGCTGCGCCTTGGCGGCGGCACCGCCGGTTCGCAGTGGCGGGAACGGCGTGATGCGGGCTGTCGGGCAGCCATTGCGGCCCACGGCCTGGAGCCGGTTGCGCCGCTTGTGGCGGTCAATGTCTTTCGGCGAACGGCATCGACGACCGCGGTCGACGCGCAATTGGATGAAGACGCCTGCCGTTTGTCCGGCCATCTGGCTCCTTATCTTACGGGCGATCATCCGATCGATGCCATCCTGACCGACACCGACCAGCATGCATTCACCGTTGCCCGGGCTCTGCGCCGCTTTCATCTGGAGCCCAATCGCGATGTCGTTGTCGTCGGCTATGACAATTACGCGCCGTACATCGAGGAGCATCGTCTCAGCGACTGGCTGCCGGCAGCGACGGTTGAGAAGAATGATGAACAGATCGGCACGACCCTTGTCGAGCTCTGTCAACAGCGCTGTGACACCGCGGCGGGGCACCCGCCGCAACGGGTCACGGTAGCGCCGTCGCTGGTGGTCTACGACACTTGACGCCGACGGGCGAAACGAAAGAATGACGCGAGGACAACAAGCATGACAAAGTTGAGACTATCCGCTTCGCGCCGGCGTCAGGCAGCCGGCGGAGCGTCACGCCGCCGCACCTCTGTCTGGCCGCTGATCGGGGTTCTGCTGGCGGCGTTTGCGGGTGTGGTCGTCATTGGCGGCTATGCCTGTACCTTCAAACAGCGGGGCAACGCGGTGACCGCGGCGCCGGAGCGGCAATCGGCTGTCGATCATCCTGCGCCGGACGTTCAGGTTGAGAACCGCAAAACACCAGAGCCCGAGACGCCGGTCGGCTCGTTTCTGCCGTGTCTGCTCGGGACGAAGGGCGGGGTGGTGGTCGCCTTCGGTTCCACGGATGCTTCCCGCGCCGCCGCCGTCGTCCTGCGCGATGCGATTCGACGCATCCCCGGCCACAGCGATTGGGACGGCATCCTCCCGGCCGCCGAATTCGACGCGAAGGATTTTGCGGTGACGGGCCAGACCCATGTGATTGCGGTGGGCACGCTGTGGGACAATGAAGTACTGCGCGGCCGCAGCTGGCTGCCGACCTGGTGGATGGATTTCGACTGGTATCAGAACAAGTACGAGTTCGCGCTGAGTCCTGCGGACATGGGCTTGCCGTACCAGTACAAGACCGGGTTCATGGCGGCCGGCTTCGGCGCCTGGCCAAAGGGGCAAACCGGTGTCGGCCTGGTCGAGGTGGATCGCAGTCATCTGTTCATGGAGTGGATGGTGCGTTCCCGGCTGGATCGTCTGACGACGGACAAACAACGAAAGGATCCGCGCCAGAACTACTACCGCCAAATGCAGGCGCTCAAGGATGTAAGAACACCGACCTATCCGACGGATGTCCCTCTGCGGTTGCTGGTGCGCGTGACCGGTTCCGGCCCGGCCGGCGTTCTGGCGGCGGCCAGGGCCTTTGCCGAGCGCGGCATGCTCAACGGCGTCGTCTTGACCGCCGGCGCCGCAGCGTCGGCGGCGCCGGAGATGTTCGCACTCACCGGTTCGCGTTATCGGAAGCAGTTGCCTTTCGAACCGCCGGCGGGAAGCAACGGCTACACCTACATGGGCTGGCTGCTGCCGTCGGCCTTTCAATACGACGGGTTTGCCTTCGAGACCGAGATCCGCCCGAAGCAGATGTGGCGGCTGAAGTACCGGCCGGATTTCGGCATCACGAATTTCTGGACCACGCCGCATCGGCGGGCGAGTCAGTTCGAGATCGTCATTCTCGAATTCGCCGACGTCGCCGAAGCGAAGACAGCGGCAGCGGCGGTGATGAAGTCGCTCAAGACCCGCAATGGAGCAAAGAAGAACCGCATCACCGGGTTAAACCAGACGCGTCGCGGGAACGTGGTCTTTGTTGAAAGCCTGCCGGAGCCGGCGGGGAAGGACCTCCTTGCCCGCTGTGTTGCCGCCTGGAAGGAGGCCGGGAAATGATCAGATACTGTTTGCTGACTATGTTGCTGGGCTGCGCCGCGGCGCGGTCGCAGGAGATCCGGTTCACCCCCTTCTACCCGCATCGTGTGATCGACGGCAGCCGCGGCCATGGAACGTACAACAACCCGCAGCACAAGCTGTGGGGCGAGCCGTATCAATGGCCGCTCAAGACCTTCCCCAATAACTGGCGTCTCGGCCTGAAAGACATGGGCTCATCCGCGGGCTGCGTGTATGTCCCCGGCGAGACGGTAACCATTCGTCTCTCCGGCCTTGGCGCCCCGGTGGCGCGGGTAACCTGTACGAATGTGATCGACCGGAGCACGCTGCCGGTGGAAGCGGATGCGGACGGGGCATACAAAATCAAAATCCCGCCGCAGACCGAGCCGGCGCCGCTGCTCAAGGTGTATCGGGTGCGTGCCTTTGCCGGAAAGAAGGAGATTGCCTCCCGCGGTTTCATTGTCACCCGGCCCTGGAGCGGTATGACCGTTCACCCGGATCCGAAGGGGGTGGTGGGGAGCAACGGCAGGACGTTTCACGAATGGAGCGGCGGGATTTCCAATCCGCCCACGCGGATGTGTCTGTTCTTCGGGGATCACACGTATTCGGACGATATGTATCCCCTGCGGGAACGTCCCTGGAGCGACATCGGGGCCCACGGGCTGGCCGAGTTCTACAGCGGGGCCACGCCGCGGATGGAGAACTGGAAGACACTTTGCGGCGATTATGTGTACCGGGTGCCGCGCGGCAAAAACAAGGGCGCCGAAAAGCCGTGCTACAGTTCCGAAGCGTATCGGGACCCGACGCTGGAATGGCATCCCTGGTGGACGTACTACAGTCGCGGCGTGAGCAAGTGGAACGGCGAGTGGCAGTGGGGCCCCTGGGCGCAGATGAGTGTGGAGAACCACTATCCCGGCGGCGGCGACAAGCGCAAGCGATACGAAATCTGTTACAGCGACGTCAAGAAGTACTGCGCCGCCTATCCCAATGGCTTGCTCTACTGGCAGTGGCATTGGGGCGGTCTGCTGCGGCTGCACAAGCATATGGTCAAATACCAGGGAGGCAAGCCGGTCAGTTTCGGCTGTTCCGACGGCTGGGCGGCCAACTCCCTGCCGTTTGCAATGAGCCGCTGGCTGCGCTACCACCAGGAAGTGGGCATGATCCCCCTCTACTACCGGCGCTGTAAAGCGGCCGGGCAAAGTACCGCCTGGGCCAAAGACTACCCGTCCTTCGGTGCCTTCATGGCGGCGCAGATGAAAGACACCCTCGCGGGCAACAACAAACTCAACGACCTATGCATCCGGTTCGGTCGCATGGACCTGGACACCAAAGGCTTTGCGTTGCTGTCACGGGCGACAAACCAGTCTTTTGCCGAGGTCAGTGGTGAAGAGACCCGTTGTTTCACGCGCCACTTCTCGGCCCTCGATTTCGCTGTCTGCAGCATGCTGTACCGTGATTTCCGTCCTGTCAATCGTGATTTCTTCCAGGATATCATCACCTGGGCTGATTCGGGCGGCGACTACTCGCATCGTGCGGTGGGCCGCGGCTCGAAGTATTACAACGCAACGCGTGAATACCGCGGGCTGGGGCTGACCGGCGTGTTGACCTGCGCGCTCTTCCCGGAGTGCAGGTACGGGGCCGGCTATCGCGCCGGTTACTGTATGACGCCGGGGGCGGCGAAATGGAACCGCGCCGTCAAGGTGGCAAAGCCGCAGGGCGGGCAGGCAAGACGCACCCGCGGCTATCTCCGGCAGCACGACGACGGCACCTCCTATCGCCGTTTCGACCTGGCCGAGCGGGTGCCCATGTACATCAACCACGAAGGGCGCTTCGTGGGGCGCATGACCGCGAACATGCCGGCCTGGGAGCCGTCGCTCAATCCCGTGTGGAACGAGCAGATCTGGCTCGGGGCGCAGGTGCTGGAGATCCCGGACCGCAAGAAGCCGCTGGGCGGCGTCATCGTCTTCGACTCGAACAACGAGGCCGACCGGAAGGAGAACCGGGAGTTCCTGACAGACGGCAGGAACTTCTATGGCATGGTGACAGGCCTGATGGACGAGCTCGGCATCTGGACCTTCACCAATCCGGATATGGAAAAGCACATCCCCGACGACCTGGTGCGGGTGTATCTCCAGCGCAAAGACGGTGGCGACGGGGCATTCCTCATGGCGACGCTGGGCGAGCAGACGGTCCGCGTGCCCTATACGGGAGAGGAGATGCACGACCCGCAACATCCAGGTGTGCAGGATTTCGTCAAGCAGGTCCGCGCCATGGTGCCGGGCGGCTGGCCGGTGCAGACCACCGGCGGCTTCGTCGCCACAGCGTGGGAATCGTCCCACGGCGGCACCTTCGTCTATGTCGAGAATCCCATGGACCGGCGCAACGGGGCCGCGCCCGAACCCCCGCCGGCCGGCTATGAAGACAAAGCTGAGTGGAGCGTGCTCCACACGATCATCGCCAAGCGCCCCGGCATCGTGCACGTGGATCGCAAAGGTGTGATCAGCATCCGCATCGACGGGCTCGAAGGGGCGCCGCCGGTGATCGACCTGTGCGGCGACCGGCCCGATCCACATCGCCTGCCGGAGCGGGATGTGCGGTACAAGGACGGGTACGTGAAAATC
Source organism: uncultured Lentisphaerales bacterium (assembly GCA_964384625.1). GTDB lineage: Bacteria > Verrucomicrobiota > Lentisphaeria > JABSQK01 > JABSQK01 > CAYLNH01. The sequence goes on along the minus strand of CAYLNH010000201.1, from coordinate 6,484 downwards.
CGTCTTCATTGGCAACACGGCGACGGCAGACTGTTCTGGATCGCACACGACAGGAAATAGAGAGGCCCCATGATGAAGACCGGTCACAAGCGATCGAACCCTTTGGGCAGCAGTAAAAGGCCCTTCAACTCGTCTCAATGTCTGCAGTTTACCCTTATTGAGTTGCTGGTGGTCGTCTCGATCATTGCGGTGCTGGCGGCTCTCCTCATGCCGGTACTCGCCCGCGCCCGCGCCGCCGCTAAGTCCATTGTCTGCGTCAACAACCTCCGGCAAACGGGCATCGCCTTGACCTTGTATCACGAGGAGAACGACGCGTTCATGCCCCCCAGCACCCAGGGGTTTCATTCGCCATGGTGGACGCCGGCCTGGTGGGTTGATGAAATCGCCGAATACAGCGGACATGCATACGGCGTGCGGACCGGAGCCATGTGGATCTGCCCGGAATTTGAAGACGGAAAACGACGTGTCACGTATGCATTCTGCACCAAATCCGGCATCACCAAGGCACTCAACGGCAAACCCAAAGAAGTCCATTACGAGAAGCTGACGCGGATTCCCCGGCACGAGGCAACGCCGTTTCTGGCCGATTGCACCCGCAACTGGAATTGGATCAAACTGGAAGCGGTCGCCGGCAGTTTCGAGCATTTGACCCACGACAACGGCGTCTATGTCCCGGCACATCGGAACGGACGCAACTGGTTGTTCATTGACGGTCACGTGCAGTTTTATCCATTCACGCCCGACAACTACGAACTCGACGAGCGGTTTACGGTTCAGGCGCCGTTGGATTGAAAACATGCACGTCCCGCTTTTCAACTGTTCCGGCTTGCGCCTGCCGCCCTGCAAATTCGAACTCTAAATCAGACGGAGAGATCCATCAATGTCATCAAAACGCCATATCGTCTCGAGCTGGATTGTTGCTGCGATTCTTTTAAGCACCCTTGTCTTCTATTCATCAACGGCTGCCGGGGACGATCCGGACATCGATTGGAAAGTGACGGAAGTGAAGGCGTCCTCGCCGTATCGCATCTTCTATGAGGGCGAGGATATCCGCCTGACCGTGCGCGTCGAGACGCAGCTGCGGCCGGGCGAGAAGGTCAAGCTTGTCGCCCGTCAGCTCCATCGGCGCGTGCCCGAAGACCAGCCCAAGGATGTCAAGGCAGCAGCGCTGTGGAAAGAGGGCGAATGGGACAACCTGCCCGGCCCGGCGTTCAAGGCGGGAACGGCAAAGGTCCGTCCTGACGGCGAACACCTTGTCGTGGAGTGTGACGTCGATATCAGTCGCCTGGGTGCCATTCGCCTCCTGGCTGTTCATGAGGGAAAGGAGTACAAACTCGCGGATTTCCTCCATGTGTTGCAGTTCAACGGCGTCAAGCCGGACGACGCGATCATTTCGCTGAACGGCCCAAGAAGAGCAGAGCACTATGATCAACGATTCGGTCTCTACAAGCGCCTGGGATTCCAGGTGCTGCGGGCGGGGGCAAGCCACTACAGGCGTGGAACGGACGAGTTGAACATGGCGTATTTTAAACCGCTGCTGGCGGCCCTTCGAAAGCACGACATGCGGGTCAATTTCATCGTGGGGCAGGGCGCGTCGGCGACGATGTGGCCACGCCTGCCGGGGCACGATAAACTGACGAAGGAGAGCATCGTTCGCTACAACCGCGGTCGAAAGCCGGAGTCGACTCCGGGGACGGCGTATCTTGATGTCTGGGCCGAGGGGGTGGGGAAAGTCGCTTCGATGTTCAAGGGTTATGCCCGCAGCTACGAGTTCTTCAACGAGCCTTGGGAGACCGGTTCGATCAGCGCCACGATCAGCGGCGGCGCCCATATCCGTCGTTTGATCGAATGGGGCGCGCCCGCAATCAAGAAGGCCGATCCGAGTGCGAAGATCGCGGCCGCCTGCTCCAATTCTAACGCTCTCGACTCCTTCCTCCCCTATCCGAAGACGACCGACCTGATGGATGTCCTTTCGATTCACACCTACACGCCCGGCAGTATGGGCGCGTCTTTGGCTCCGAAGTACGGCCTTGAGATCTGGGACACTGAGAGCTGGGAGCCCATGATGGAACGCAACCTCCCGATCAAGATCGCCCATCAGGTGCACGAAGGCTACGGCAGCATCAAGCCGATGAACGGTTGTGCCATGCCCGAAGAGCATGGCCGCGGTCGTATCGGCAGCCCGTTACAGGCCTCGTGGGCCGTCCTGGTCACCGCCCAGCGCATGCTTGAAGGAATGAAGCCGGCCGGGTACGGCATGAAAGGCAAAGCTCCGATCGTCCTCCTCTACCAGGGCAGAGGTCACGCCGCGGCGTTTATCCACAACACCTTCGAGTACTACGGCACCAAATTCTTCCGGCCGACCCGGCACCGTCAACTCGAACTGAACGACGACTGCACGGATTGGGGCCCCTACCTGCTCGGCCATTTCATCGTCCCCGAAAAAGGCCTTACGGTTCGCGATGTCTATGGCAACACACTGTCCCCCAAAGACGGCGTGTACCGCATTCCCCTCGGACAGAGCGGTACCTACGTGACCGCCGATGATCTGAAACAGCTCCAAACGGCCATGCACTCCGGCAAGGTGGAGGGCATGAAGCCATTCACGATCGCGATTCGGGATATCACCGAAACGCTCAAAGCCGGTGCGCGCGTTCGCGTCGAGGTCACCAATGTCCTGCCCAGCGCTCGAAAAGCCACCGTTTCGCTCAATGGTCACCGTGTACTCACCTTCGACGGTGATCCGCAGACGAAGACGATTCCCCCGCGCGGCACGGCGACCTTTGCATTCCCCATCGCCGCTGTCGGCGAGGCGAAGGGCAATGCCTATCGTCTTACGGCCGGCGTACGCGACGGCATGACGGACAAGGACTACAGCTACAGCGAAACCGTCAATGTCGCTGTCATCGCACGGGGTACGATCAAGGTCGATGGCGATCTGTCCGACTGGGACGCCACCCATGCCGTGCCGGTGCGGCTTTCGAATCAGGGGGCAGAAACCGATCCGACCGCCGAGTATCAGTACCTGCCGATGGCTACGCTCTCGAAGCAAGAAGCCGAAAACGCGTTCCTGGAAGCGCGTGCGGCCTGGGACGACAAGTACTTCTACTTCGCCGCCACCGTGCTGGATGCCACCGAAAATCGGCGCGAGAGCAATGCCTACGGGCAGCGCCACGACATGTACACCTGGCCGAATCAGCAGGTCTACCTCGGTGCACACCAACTTGTCGGGCGGGCGGGCGACGTCGTCATGCTCAGCTTCAATACCAACGAAGATCACAAGAAGCACTGGGACTTCCCGGGCCCCGATCATCCCCTGGCCGGGCTCCTGACCTATCCCGATACCGATTTCGAGTTCGAGATCTACCCGGTGAAGTACAACGAACGGCGTGACAACGCATACAAGCGCGCACTGGGTCGTTACTGGCAAGGCTATCCCGAGAGCGACGTCTGGCGGCTCTACGACCCGAAGATGACCTTCCGCCATCACGCTTACCCGCTGAACCTGCCCAGCACCCGGCAGAAATACGACCAGAACCTGGTGCCCGGCGCCAAGAGCACCGTGAAACGGCAGGGCGATATGTGGATCTACGAAGTGGCGATCCCCTGGAGCCAGATCTGGGAGGTGAAGCCGGCGCCCGGGAAGCGGGTGAAATTCACCTTCTACACACGCGATCGCGGCCGAACTGCCCTCGAGTACGCCAGGAACAAGAGCGTCTCGCACGTCCAGGGCATCACCTTTCATCCGACCTGGGAACGCAACTGGACGAACGAGACCGAGTGGGGCTTTATCGAGTGATTTGTCGTCGGTACAGACGGTTCGCTTCCTGATTTCGGCTGGCCCGGCAGAGCCGCCCGGGGCCCCGGCTTCGCTGCGCCCACAGCCGGGATGGGGCGCGGCTTGACCAAGAACGCGTCGATCGTCGCGCTGTCCTTGCGTTCCCCGGCTATTGCAGCTAGTGTCGTGGGCTTCTGCGATGAAAGCGATTGAAGAGTATATTCTGACGCATCCCGGCGTGGCCTGGGTTGTCCTGATTGCCATGTTCGTGGTGCTGGCCAAGTGTGCCGACATCTTCGTCGAGTCGGCGGTGGCGATTGCCGAGAAACTGGATGTTCCGAAGCTGGTGATCGGGATCGTGCTGGTCAGCCTGGCGACGACGGCGCCGGAACTGACGGTCTCGCTGGTGGCGGCGCTCAAGGGGGATCCGGAGGTGGCGCTGGGGAACGCGATCGGTTCGGTGATCTGCGACAATGTGGCCCTCGGTTTTGCCGGCGTGTTGTCCGTGGCGCCGATTGTGGTGATGCCGCGGGTGTTGCGCACGTCCGGCATTTTTCTGGTTGTGATCATGGTCACTTCGTTTCTTTTCGTCGCCTGGGATTTCACCTTGAGCCGTTGGGAAGGCCTGGTTCTGCTGGTCCTGTTTATCGGCTATGTGGCGAACCTGTTTCGGCTGCACAAGAAGGGCGAGCTCAAAGGCGAGGAGATTGAAGAGGACATCCCTGCGGACATCCGTCGGAAGTCCATTCCGGCGCTTCTCGTACTCTTCGCTCTCGGCCTGATCGGGATTATCGGGTCGAGTGATTTCATCGTGGTGTCGGCCAAATCCATCGCCATCAGCATCAACATTCCCCAGTCGGTCATTGCGCTGACGCTGATTGCCTTCGGCACCTCGGTGCCCGAGGTGGCCACCTGTATTGCTGCGGCCCGCAAGGGCCACGGCGAGATCGCCATCGGCAACATTCTGGGGGCGGACATCATGAACATCTGCTGGGTTGCCGGCGCCTCGGCGGTTGCCAACGATCTGACGTTAGGCGGCAAGGAGGTGTGGTTCATGTTTCCGGCCATGTTGATCATGATCGTCACCATGCTGATCATGCTGCATCACAAACACCGGCTCAGCCGGCGCAAAGGCGCGGCTTTGATCCTGCTGTATGTGGTCTATCTGGTCGTGCTGATCTTACTCTTCCCACCGCAACCCGGCGGCGCTCCGCCGCCGGCAGCGGCCCCGGCGGCCCCGGCCGCCGCGACGCCCGCCGGCCCGTAGCCGAGGCCTGAAATGCCGGCGCCCCGGCCTTCCGGCGCGCGCTCGAAACGGCGGTCATGCGGCCTGCCTCCAGAAACTTCGAAAAATCCCGACCTTTTTCTTGATTTGAAATTTCCCATACGCTAGGATAGCCATAGGCATAAATAGGAGGCACCCCACCGCTCGTTCCCGGACGTGTTGCCGCAGGTAGGACTGCGTCTGTTCGGGCACGGTTGTGCGAGATGCGGCGATCCGCCGCCGGGCGGCAGGGGTTCTGCAAAAGGAGGCAACGTATGTATTGGCCGGTTAAGGCTTTTCTGTGGCTTCTCGGCTTGGCTGTGCTGGCCGGGGGCGTCTATTTCGCTTGGCCCTATCTTCCCAAACCAAAGGTCGGCGGCGGTGACGACAACGTGGAATCCGCGGCCGTTGTTCCCAGCGGCGGCGGCGGCAAGGAGGCAACTACCCCTGCACGCCGCCGGCGTGTCCGTATGCCGTCGCGTCACGCGGCCAAACTTCAGCTCGCCCGGAAGACGCTGCCGCGGGATCCGGTCAAGGCCCGCAGCATCGTCGAGAACATCCTGCGCGATCCGGATCTGACGCTCCACTCCGATCCCTGGTACCGGGTGACCCAGGTGTTGAGCGAGATCAACACGCGTATCCTGTTTTCCGACTGCCCGTGTGAAGACAAGGAGGACTACACAGTCCAGCGCGGCGACAGCGTCGGCAGCATCGCCAAGCGGTTCCAGACCACCTACGCCATGGTCCGGCGCGGCAACAAGCTGTCGCCGGAAGACTACATTTATCCTGAGCAGACGCTCCGCATTTATCGCGGCAACTGGAACATCAGAATCAGCAAGAGCCAATACACCATGCGCCTGTTCGACGCCGAACGTCTGATCATGGTCTACCGGATCGGCATCGGCAAACAGAACCGCACGCCGGAGGGCTCGTTCATCATCAAGTCCGGCGGCAAACAGAAGGACCCGACCTGGTGGTATCGCGGCCGTAAGATCCCGCCTGACGACCCGGAGAATCCGCTGGGAACCCGATGGATGGCGTTGGCCGGAACGGATGACAATACCGTGACCCTGCGCGGCTACGGCATCCACGGCACCAAAGAACGCGATTCCATCGGCAAACAGTCCAGCAACGGCTGCATCCGGATGCTGAACGAACAGGTGGAAGAACTCTACGACATCGTCCCGGAAGGTACGCCGGTGGTGATCGAAAAATAGATTTCCCGACAACAGCCCGTCCAAGGTTCGCCCCGCATATAAGTTGCGGGGCGTTCCCTTTTTCGGGCCGGCGCCGCAGGGGCAGCGATCCTCACGGCGCGGCGAAGCTGTCGCCAGCGCACCGGATGCTTGCGGCTGACTCGGCTTTTCGGCAAAGAATCGGCAACCGTCAAGCTTAGGGTCGGCGCGGAAATAACGTCGCATTATTCGGGGCAGACATACCAA
>CAYLNH010000200.1:0-13531 GCA_964384625.1 uncultured Lentisphaerales bacterium | reverse complement strand
CGAAAAGATCCCCCCGGCTGTGCCGGGGGAGTGTCAGCCTCCCTTCAGTTTCGCCGTCGGCCCGACTCTCCCGCCCTTTGCGCCGGAATTTCCGGCGTGCCGGTTGAACTGAACGGGTAATGATACTCCCCAAGCTGAGCTTGGGGTCTCTTCTCGGAAAGCAGGAACCTGCTTTCGCACCCTTTTCGCGGTGGGTGTAGCTACCGGTGGCGGCGGAAGACCTGGAGCAGTTCCATGGGCTCGCGGCAACGGAGGATGACGGCGGTGCCCAGGTAAGCGGCAACGCCGGCGATGCCGGGGACGGCGAACTCGACCAGCAGGCGCAGGAGCCGATGCGGGATCTCCAGTTCCAGGCGCAGGAAATACATGGCGGCGCCGGCCGCGGTCAGAGCCAGGCATTGTCGGGCCAGGGCTTTGAGGAACTGCAGGATGCGCTCGCGGCCGGGGGAAAGATGCCGGTTGAGGACAACCAGGAGGATCGCGCCGTTGATGTACGCCGTGATGCTGGTGGCCAATGCCAGGCCACGCTGCTGCAGGTGCCACATCAGCGACAGATTGAGGAGAAGGTTCAGCAACATGCAGGCGGCGCTGACTTTGACCGGAGTCCTGGTGTCCTTGCGGCTGTAGAAGCCGCCGCGGATAATCTTGAGCGCCGCGAAAGCCGGAATGCCGGGGGCGTAGAACAGGAGGGCGCCAAGCGTGGCCTGGAAGCTCTCGTCGCCGAACTCGCCGCGGCGGAAGATAACCGTGATGGCGCGATCACCGAGAAGCATCAGACCGAGTACACAGGGAAGGCTGAGGAAGAGGATGTGCCGCAGCGAGTAGAACAGGGCGTCAACCATCTCGTCCGGCTTGTTTTGGGCGAAGGCGCGGGACATCACCGGCAGACAGGCGGCGCTGAGTGCGACGCCGAAGACACCGATAGGGAGGAAGACCAGGCGTTCACTGTAGTACAGACTGGTAACGGCATAGGCCCCGAGCCAACCGGCCAGGAAACGATCACACAGCAGGTTCACCTGATAGACGCCGGCACCGATCAGGCCGGGGATCAGCAAGCGCTTGATCTCGTCGATATTCGCCGAGCGGAAGTGCGGCAGAAAGCGAAAGCGGAAGCCGTAACGGAACAGCACGGGCAGGACCGCGGCAAACTGCAGGACGCCGGCGACCAGGACGGACCAGGCCAGGCCGGCGGCCTGCTGCTCCGGCGTGGCGCCCAATCGGGGACAGACCCAGATCGTACCGGCGATCAACGCCAGATTCAGCAGCAGCGGCGCATACGACGGCACGGCGAAGTGTCCGAAACTGTGGAGGACGCCGGCAAGAAAGCCGGCGAGACAGATGAACACCAGATAGGGCAGCAGAATCGGCAGCAACCGGGAGCTCAGCCGCGCCAGCCCCGCGGGCAGGAGGTCCTGCAGCAGAACACAGCCGGCGATGCCGACGCCGCAGATGGCGATCAAAGTCAGGGAGACGACGCTGAGCACCTGGCTCAGCAACAGGAAGGCCTCCGGTTTGCCGCCTTTTTCGAGCTTCTCGTTGAAGACCGGAACAAACGCCTCGGACAAGGCGCCTTCGCCGAAGAGCCGGCGGAACATGTTCGGGATCGTGAAGGCCAGGACGAAGGCGCCGAGAGCCGAGCCGGTCCCCCAGTACCGGGCGAAGACAATGTCGCGAATCAGTCCGGTGATGCGGCTGCAGATAATGCCGGAGCTGCCGACCAGCATGCCGCGGCTGATCTGGCGCAGTGTTCTGCCGTTACTCATCGGGACCTGCTTCTCCGATCTGCGCCACGTACTCGGCGAGCCATTGGAGGGCCTGGTCGCGGTCGTGCAGGTCGCCGTTGAGCTGCAGGTCCTGCGCCTGTTTGAGGATGCGGCCGATTTCCGGACCCGGCGCCACCCCGACCTCCAGCACATCGTTGCCGGAAAGCAGGGGCTCGGGCAGCACCGGCTCGTCGGCGTAGGCGGCCATCTGGTCCAGCAGGAAGACATAGTTGGCGAAGCGCCCGTGGCTGGCCAGACAATCGATTCGATGCAGTTCCAGTTCATCCGCAAAGGTCGAACGCGCCAGCATGCGGCGCAGGGTCGCCGGCCGCATGCGCGGCACATCGGCAAAACTCATGTGCCAGCGGATCATGGTTCGGACGGCGTCAATGACGCGGCGGGGCGCGCGCAGTCGCGTCAGGATCTCGCCGGCCAGCCGTCGGCCGGCGGCGGCATGGTTGGGAAACCGCGGGGTGCCGTCGGCGTCCACCGTCCGTGTCGGCGGCTTGCCGACATCGTGCAGCAAGACGCTCCAGGCGAGTTCCAGGGAGGGGTCCGGCATGGCCGCCAGCATCAGCAGGGTATGTTCCCAGACATCGCCTTCGGGATGGAATTGCGGCGGTTGCTCGACGCCGGCCAGCGCCGCGACTTCGGGCAGCAGCACCGCCAGCAGCCCCAGTTCAAGGAGGTCCTGGAAAGCCCGGGCCGGCCGTCGCCCGAGCAGCATCTTGCTGAACTCCGCGTAGATGCGTTCCGCGCTGACGGCGTCGATCTCGGCGGCATGCTGTTTGACGGCGGCGGCGGTATTGAGGTCCCATTCAAAGCCGAGTTCGGCGGCGAACCGGACGGCGCGCAGCATCCGCAGGTGGTCCTCGCCGAAGCGTTCGTGCGGGCAGCCGATGGCGCGGATGACTCCGGCATGCAGGTCGTCCAGCCCGCCGACGAAATCCAGGATCTCCCCGGCCGCCGGGTCGTAGAACAGGGCGTTGACCGTGAAGTCCCGCCGTTCCGCATCACGGCGGGCGTCGCAGAACTCCACCTGATCGGGGTGCCGGCCGTCGGCATAGCCGTGTTCCGCGCGAAAGGTGGCGACCTCGGTCTGGACGGTGTCGGAGACGACGACCACGACGCCGAACGCGGCGCCGACGGCGATGGTGTGCGGGAAGATCGCCATGACCTGGTCCGGCGTCGCCTGGGTGGCGACATCGGCATCGCCCGGGTGCCGGGCCAGGAGCCGGTCACGCACGGCACCGCCAACAGTGTAGGCCTCAAACCCGTGCTGGCGCAGCCGCCGGATGATCGCATAGGCCGCCTGTTCATCGACAGACGTCGGGGGCAAGTGCCGCGGGATACGCTTCATGGGGACTTCAACTGCCTCCTCTGGAAACCTGATCAGATGAATTCACCAGGGCACCGGCGCTTGCTTGCGGGCAACCCTCCGGATGCGCCCTGCCGGCTTGCCGTCATCCCCGATACCGGACGGCGATACTCGCATCGCCTCATGGGAGCCGACGCCCGGGAGCATCCGAAATGACTGCGCCAAACGACACCGCACTTATGAATCGATGCCCTAAGGTAGGCAATTGGCTGACGCATTGCAAACGCGTTTCCCCGCTGTCAGAGGGGAGTTTGGCGCTGACTGCGGCTTTTTGCCGGACGCGCGTTGCATCACGAAATGGCCGATCTATAGTCCTTTTTCCTCTTGCTGGTGTTCCCGTGGTGGTGGTGTCGCGGGAAGGAACAGTCAGCAGCCTGAAAGCGAACATACAGACAATGGGACGCAAGACATGCGCAACGTGCTCATCCCCACGAAACTGAACGAAGTCGCCAAAGAGATCCTGGAAGGCCATGGTTTCACGGTGGTGCAGGACGCTGACGCCGATTTGGCGGATCTTGTCAAAGCACATCCCGACACCAACGCGCTGATCGTCCGCAGCGATAAGGTGACCGCGGAGATCCTCGACGCCTTGTCCAACCTGCGGGTGGTTGTCCGCGCCGGCGCCGGTTATGACAATATCGACACGAGGCATGCGCGCCGCAAAGAGATCGACGTGATGAACACCCCGGGGGCCAATTCCAACGCCGTGGCGGAGGAAGTCATCGCCATGGTCCTGGCCGCCTATCGCAATGTGGTGCGGGCGGACAGCACGACGCGTGCCGGCGAGTGGGAAAAGAAGAAGCTCATGGGCCGGGAACTGACAGGGAAGACTTTTGGCATCGTCGGCATGGGCAACATCGGTCAACATCTGGTGCGACGGCTCAGCGGCTTTGACTGCCGGATCCTGACGTACGACCCGGTGCTGTCCAACAGCAAAGCCAAGGAACTCGGAGTCCAACTGGCGACTCTGCAAGAGATCTTCACGGAATCCGACATCGTCTCGCTGCACGTTCCGGAGACGGATGAGACCCGCGGCATGGTTAACGCCGACCTGCTGGGGCGGACCAGGGACGGCGCCATGATTGTCAACTGCGCCCGGGCCGGCGTGGTGAATGAGGCGGATCTGCGAGCGGCGAAGAAGACGAAGAACCTGGTATACTGCAACGACGTCTACCCGAAAGACGCGCCGGGAGAGAAGAGCATTGCCGACATCGCCGACCTGATGCTGCCGCATCTGGGGGCCAGCACGTTCGAGGCAAACTACAACGCGGCGAAGCGCGCCGCCGACCAGCTGGTCGCCTACGTTGAACACGGCGTCAACACCTATGTGGTGAACAAGGCCCTGCCCGCCGGGCTGGACGCCGAATACCAGACCCTGGCCTACTACCTGACCAAGGTGGCGCATGGTTTCGTCAACAAAGACGTCCCGAGCCGCATTGAAGTCAGCTTCTACGGCGGCCTGGACGAATATTCGGACTGGCTGGTGGCGCCGATTGTCCTGGGTCTGAGCGCCGAGTTCGATCCGCTGTTCGATTACAACCAGGCGGCGGATCTGCTCAAGGAGAAAGGCATCATTCTGGTGCAGCGCCAGACCGACGAAAGCAAGGGCTACGGCAAATCGATGACGATCGATCTGGTCGAGGGCGCCGACCAGCTGCGGCGCGTCAGTGTGCGTGGGACCATCGCCGAAGGCAATGCGATGGTGTCCCGCATCAACGACTTCGACAAGCTCTATTTCGAACCGGTGGGCGACAGCGTGCTGGTGGTCTACGAAGACCGCCCCGGCGTCCTCGCCAAGATCACCGGGGTCATGGCCCGGCACGACATCAACATCGACGATATTCGGGCTCCGCACGACCCGCGGTCCGGCAAGTCGATGGCGGTGCTGAAGGTCAACCAGCCGGCGACCCGGGAGATGATCAAGGAGATCCTGACGGAGACGGCGGCCGAGAATGCCGTCGCGTTGTCCATTCAATAGGGGGTGCCGCCGACCCCGCCGCCGCGGCGAAATCCCCGGCCGTTTCTCTTGTCGAGACAGAACAGGCCTTCCCGCAGCCGGGAAGGCCTGTTTGATTATTGCTCTGCCGCAACGTCAGATCGACATGATCTCGTCTTCTTTGTTCTTGGCCGCGGCATCAATCTGCTCGGTGTAGTCATCGGTCAGCTTCTGGATATCGTCCAGCATATCGCGCAGATCGTCCTCCGTGATGGCCGAATTCTTCTGGAACTTCTTGCAGAGTTCATTGGCGTCGCGCCGCTGATTGCGGACCGCGACTTTGGCTTCTTCGGAGCGTTTGCGGACCTGTTTGGTCAGATCGCGGCGGCGTTCTTCGGAGAGTTCGGGGATAGGCAGGCGGAGGACGCGGCCGTCGCTGACGGGGCTGATGCCGAGGTTGCTGGCCTGCAGCGCTTTCTCGATATTGGCGATCGCGTTCTGGTCCCAGGGCTGAATGACCAGCAGCCGCGGCTCGGGCGTGGTGATGCCGGCGATGTCCCGCAGACGCGTCTGGGTCCCGTAGTAGTCCACCATAATGCCCTCGACCAGAGCCGGTGATGCCTTGCCGGTACGATAGCCGGCCAGATCCCGCTCCAACGCTTCGAGGGATTGCATAAACTGTTCTTCGGTCTCTTCCATAAGCGTATCTGGTGTCGACATAGGATCTCCTTCTTCCAACGTTGGCCCTTCCGTGCGAGCCACACAATAGACGATCACGGACCAAAATCAACGCTTCCGGCAAAGAGCAGCACGGCAAAATCCACAACCATGGATGGGGCTGCTTGCAAAGTATCGGCGCTCCCGCATATTGCGGCCATGGTTATCGGACTTGGCCTGGACATCATCGAGATTGCCCGTCTGCGGGGCGTGCTGGACCGGCACGGCGAGCGGTTTGCCGACCGGGTTTTCACGGCGGGCGAGCAAGAGATCGCCGCCGGCCGGCCGCGCACGAAGGAGGAGTTCTTTGCGGGCCGCTGGGCCGCCAAGGAGGCGGTCGCCAAGGCCTTGGGGTGCGGCTTCGGCACGGATTGCGGCTGGCAGGACATCGAAATTATCAACGACAACCGCGGCAAGCCCGAGGTAAGTCTGCACGGCCGCGCCCGCCAGACCGCCGACGCGCGGGGGATCAAGCGCCTGCTCGTGAGTATCTCACATGAAATGCACTACGCCACAGCCGTCGCAGTTGCCGAGGAGTAGAGCCTTGAAAGCTTGCGCAAATCGTCTATCTTACAAAAACGGCTGAACCCCGGCACGAGTCCACTGTTCGCTGCCATATTCCATGCAAGAGCCAAGCTCAACCAACCCGACGGACGACCCCGGCGCCACCCAGGCCCGCTCCACGCTTGTCCTGCGCATAATCAGCGGCCCCGAAGAAGGAAAGGAATTTCCGATGGGCGCCGTGGAAGTGGTGCTGGGCCGCTCGAAAACGGCCGATATCCAGTTGGCCGACAGCATGCTCTCGCGCAAGCACGCCAAGCTTGTGATGAGCGGCGACGGCTGGAAAGTCGAGGACATGGACAGCACCAACGGCACGTGGGTCCGCGGCGAACGCCTGAACGACGCCATGAACCTGCCGACCCGGACGCCCGTCCGCATCGGCCAGACCGTGTTTGAATTGTACAGCGGCGAGGGCGACACCGAGGAACTGGATGAACGCCTGATCTCCTATCGCGAGCAGGCGATGTCGGCCGACAAACTTGCTGTCGACCATCAGCTGGAAATCACCGATGACAGCGTCGAGCGGGAGAACCGGCAGCTTGCCACCCTGTATCGTCTGCAGAGTCTGTTGATCGGGGACTTGCGGGAATCCGAACTGTACCATCGGATTCTGGAGCTGATCACCGAGGCGATCTATGCCGACAATGCCTATCTGCTTGTCTGGTCCGAGGACGAGCAATCCATGATCCCGATTGCGGAACGCAATCAGTTCGGCCCGGTGGAGTTGGTTTCCGATGACTTCCTGAGCTACTCGATCATCAACTATGTCAAAGACAAGAACGAAGCCATCCTGTCGGTCGACGCCATGCACGACGAACGCTTCACCGGGGAATCCCTGACGGGGATTAACGTTCGCAGCGTGATGTGCGTGCCGATGATGGGAAAGAACTCGCTGTGCGGCCTGATCTACGTCATCTCGACGAAACCGGAGCGGAAGTACACCGAGAATGAGCTGCGTCTGTTGAATGTGATCGGGCACGCCGCCGGTATGGCGATCGAGAACATGCGTCTGCTGGAAAGCAATCTGCAGGCGGAACGCATGGCCGCCATCGGCATGACGGCGGCGAATCTGTCGCACTACGTGAAGAACATCCTCAACGGTCTGGAAGGTTCCGTATCGCTGCTGCGGCTGGGCATTGACAGCACGGATTCCGAGGTAATGAACCAGGCCTGGGACATCCTGAACAAGAATCACAAGCGGTTGTCATCACTGGTGCTCGACCTCCTGAACCTGGCGAAGGAAGACAAGATCCAGCCGGCCGTCTACAACCTGGCGGAAATCGTCATCGAAACCGTCGATCTGGTGCGTCAGCAGTGCGAAGCCGAGAAGATTCAACTGGAAGTGGACCAGGTCCTGCGGCGCTCAGCGATCCAGGCGGAGATCGACAGTCGCGGCATCCATCGCGTTGTGCTCAACCTGATCAACAACGCCATCGACGCCGTCCGGGAACGGCACGGGACATCGGGCGAAGGCAAGATCCTGGTCAGCGCCGGGCATGATCTGGTGCGGCAAGCCGTAGAAGTGGTCGTCAGCGACAACGGCGCGGGCATCCCGGCGACGGAGATTCAGCAGATCTTCGACCACTTCCACTCGCTGAAAGGAGAACGCGGCACCGGCTTGGGGCTGGCCGTCTCGAAGCGGATCGTGGACGCGCACCGCGGACTGATTGAAGTGGAAAGCGACGTGGAAACCGGTTCTGTCTTCCGCGTCATCCTGCCGGCTTCGCAAGCCGTTGACATCACTCAGACGATCAAGGTGCTGGACGTCAAAGAGCTGGATCTCGGATTCGGCCTGGATGTGGCCGAGCGCCACCGGCGCGGCAAGAAGAACTGAACTCCGTCGGCGTTTGCGTCATTTCTTCTTCCCCCTGGTTTTCTTCCTCCGCCGCTGATCCGTTCGCTTTTCCCGGAAACGCAACATGCCCGCAGTGAAGCGGGCATGCTGCAAGCTCTGAAATTGCGGTTGGCGGCTATTCGGACTTCGGCTCTTTGGCTTTGGCCGCCTTATCATTGGCGATGCCGGTATCCGGCAACTCGATGTTCAGTTTCTTCATCTCGAATGCGGCATCCCGCTGGTAGCGTCGCCCCCGCAGAATGGCGGTCTTGACCTGCAGCAATCCGAGCGTATCCGTCTTGCCGAGGGAGTTCGGCCCCAGATAGGCGCTGTATTCCACCAGGCGCAGGGTGTTGCCCTTGCGGCGGGCAACGACGGCCCGCTTCGATTGCTTCAATTTGAACTGCCACGTTGCCTTGAGTTCACCGAGTCCGGCGAAGTTGATGGACATCCGGTTGGCGACCGTCTGAATCGGGTTGGCCCCCAGATCGCGTTTGGCCACGAAGAAATTGTAGCTCGTCCAGTTCTGGTCTTTCGGGTTCTTCGCTTCCGTCGTGGTTGTTGCGATTTCCAGATCGTTCAGCGCCACCGTCGCAATCGTAGGCAGCCGGGTCTCTGGATTGTTGTTGATCGGATTGAGGATCCGAACGACAGCGTAGGGGATCTTCGAGTCGAGGTTGATCTCCAGGCGGAGCCTGAGTTTGTCCGCGCCGAGATCGGAACCGGTATAAAACCGGTCGCCAATCAGCAGGCTGTTGTTGAAAAAAGCCGCATCATAGCCGCGCCGGGCGTATTCCTGCATCTGCTTCTGCTTCCGGACCCGGGCCATGTCGGCTTCCAGGCGTTGTCTTTCCTGCTTCAGGAACGGTTCACGCTGATCCGGGTAAGCGCCGAACAGCAGGAGCGGACGGTTATTCGCGTCAATGTCGCTCAGCAGGTACTGGGTCCCGCCGATATCCACGTACTTGAGCTTGCCCTTTTCCTTGATTCCTCCGAACGTACCGGAGATCCGCCGGACGCGCCCCTTGACGATTGTCACCTCGACTTCATCGCCGACCTTGAATACTTTGTTTTCAAGGTCTTCGACTCGCTGCAGCTCAAGGGCGAATTGCTTCTTCAGTTCCTTTTCAACCTTGGCGTTGGCCTCCTCCTGAACTTTTTTCCACGTTGCGAGACTCTTGTCTTTTGGCTCCGCGATTGCCGAATCGGCCACAAATGCTCCGATCACGAGCAGTCCACACGCCATCCAGTTGTTAATCATTGTCGCTTATACCTTTCGCCAATGAATATAGATGGGTCTCTGCGAGGTTCTCCAAGCGGGTCTCTGCGAGCTTCCCCAAGACCATCAGTCCTAACTCAGCCGCAATATATGTAGCCTGCCTCAGTGTGTCAAGCAGTCCGCGGAAATCTACCTGCTGCCCAAACGGCGATTGCCGGCCCCGGAATGGAGGCCGGGTATGAGGGCTTCTTTCTTCTGTAACGCGTCGGTGACGGGGCGTAGCGTCTGCCGGCGTTCCACCACCGGCAGGCTTGCCTTGCCGGAGTGTGATGGTCGGTGGGGTACAGATGCGGACAGCACGCCTTCCCAGCCCCCCTGTTCCGGCGACGGGTTTGCCGGGCTCTA
Organism: uncultured Lentisphaerales bacterium; assembly: GCA_964384625.1. GTDB lineage: Bacteria > Verrucomicrobiota > Lentisphaeria > JABSQK01 > JABSQK01 > CAYLNH01. The sequence continues at coordinate 3,718 of CAYLNH010000200.1, read as the reverse complement.
TACGGAAACAGCTTCCCCAGATATATCATGAGCACGTGTCCCGGCGAAGCCCCGACGCTCAAGAGGTCGGGGCGAAGACGGATCCCTGCTCATGTTCCGGAGCACAAGTCGGCGCTCGCTTCGCTCCCTGCTGCCCTTTCGGCAGCCATAGACTGCGTCGCCTGGGATACTTGTGATACATCCGGAGTCTGCATCTGTTCCGTTGCTCACGGAGTGAGGACATCTTCGGGGCGCTGACCAATGCTCCAGCAGGTCAAGCCTGCTGGAGCCAGGAGAGCAGCACGCGGGAGCCGCTCCCCGGGACTGACGCATTGCCTTTTTTTATCGGTTTGCCATTGACAAGCCGCCGACAGTGCGGCAGGTTTAGCCATCGTTTTGCAATTCCCCCCACTCTTGATCAACCCGCCATTACCGTCTTGATCTATTGTTTTGCGGATCCGGCCCTCGGACGGGCCCCCACAGCGATCCGGAGCAGGAGGGACTTGGGCAGCCCGGATATCCGGTTGACGATCTTCCTTCCCACGTAGTCATTTGCCGGGAGCGATCGTCACACCAGCCGGGCAATGGGAGGAGACCCCGAAGCAACGGGGACCAAGAATCAGAATTACGCGTGACGAACAACACGCTTTTCCGGGCCTGCGGCCGTCTTCGACGGCATGGTTGGAACCCAGAGAGCGAACCGGTTGACTGCCGGTTCCCAGGGTGCGGGCCGAATTCAAAACCTGCACCTTCACTGGCAACATAAGGAACTGCAATGTCGGACGAAGAACAAACCAACGTCGATGAACCTGCCAAGGACACGAAAGATTCGAAGCAGAATAACGAGAACGGCGGTGGCCAGAACGGCAACCGAAAGCGCCGGGACCACCAGAGACGGTCAAAGAACAACCGCAAAGGCAAACGCGGTAAACGACGGAACAGCAAAATGCCGAAAGACACACCGGCTCCCAGCCTGAACCTGATCGAGCTCAACGAAAAGAGCATTCAGGACCTTACGACGATGGCCAACGAGGTCGGAATTGAGGCCGTCGGTGCTCTGAGCAAACAGCAGTTGGTCTACGAGATTCTCAAGGCCAACGCCGAGAAGTCCGGCCTGATGTACGGCGGCGGTACCCTGGAAATTCTGTCTGACGGCTTCGGCTTTCTGCGGTCGCCGCTGTACAGCTACCTGCCCTGCCCGGAAGACATCTACCTGAGTCCATCGCAGATTCGGCGATTCTCGCTGCGCAAGGGCGATACCGTGACCGGCCAGATCCGTCCACCGCGGGACCGGGAACGCTTCTTCGCGATGATCAAGGTGGAAGCGATCAACAACGAGCCGCCTGAGTTTAAGAAGGAGAAGATCCCTTTCGAGAACCTGACGCCGCTGTTCCCGACGGAACGCTTCATGCTTGAACGCGGCAAGAATTCGGAAGAGGACGTCCATCACAGCAACATCTCCATGCGCGTGCTTGATCTGGTCGCCCCGATCGGCAAAGGCCAGCGCGGCTTGATTGTCTCACCGCCGCGCACCGGCAAGACCGTGCTCCTCCAGCAGGTCGCCAACAGCATTACCATGAACAACGACGACGTCGTGCTGATCGTCCTGCTGATCGATGAACGGCCAGAAGAGGTCACCGACATGCAGCGCAACGTCGATGCCGAGGTCATCAGTTCCACCTTTGACGAGCCGCCGTCGCGGCACGTACAGGTGGCGGAGATGGTCAATGAAAAAGCAAAACGCCTGGTTGAGCACGGCAAGAACGTTGTGATTCTGCTGGACAGCATCACCCGGCTGGCTCGAGCCTACAACACGGTGGAGCCGCACTCCGGCCGTATCCTGACCGGCGGTGTAGATGCCAACGCCCTGCACAAACCCCGGCGGTTCTTCGCCGCCGCCCGGAACATCGAAGAAGGCGGCAGCCTGACGATTATCGCCACCGCCCTGATCGATACCGGCAGCCGGATGGATGACGTCATCTTTGAGGAATTCAAAGGGACGGGCAACATGGAACTCCATCTCGACCGCTACCTGGTTGACCGCCGCATCTTCCCCTGCGTCAATATCTCCAAGTCCGGCACCCGGCGTGAGGAACTGCTGATGCACCCCGATGAACTCAATAAGGTCTGGGCTTTGCGGCGTTATCTGAACGAGGTCCAGCCCACCGAAGCGATGGAACTGCTGATCAAGAAGCTCAAGGAAACCGAAACCAACGTCGAATTCCTGCTGTCCCTCAAGCTCTAGTATGTCGTCCCGGAAATCCGGGAAAATAGGTGATTCCGATGGATCTTCGCTGCTCTGCCAGGCAGTTGCGGCAAAGCGATCTGAATATCGTGGTTCGCGACTAACGGAGCAGAGCGCGAAGAGGCGCGGCATCACGCCTGGGGTTTATGGGACGATACACTATGTGGCTGCGTCCGGTTGACGAAGCAGAGCACGAAGAGGTGCGACATCCGCGTAGTCCTTCAGTGTGACAGCGCAGCAGGAGCCTGGATTGACGCTGAACTGAGTGGGGCAGGGCGGTCTGCTCCCGGCCGGAGTCCCGCTGTGAGGGACTGCCTGACGGGCAGTAAAGAGCGAAGCGAGCGTCAACTCCGGCGGGATATGGAAAAGCCTGCCACATTCCAAACCGTCTTGCGGCAGCGTCATTGCGGTCCGGCCTGAGTCCTTCAGCCGCCTTCTGCGGCAAGCCGGTGCCGGCCGGAATTCTGTCGGCGCCGGGACGCAGCACCGGCGCGCCGGCCCGGAAAAAAGTCGAGCCTCTCCTTGACAGCCTCAAACCACGTTCATATTTATACTGCCTTTCTGTCACACTCAGTCAACCTGCCGGTTGCGATGCACAAACCGCTGTAGCTGGTTCAGAGCACTGCCGGCCAATGTGGAGCGCAGAGGACAACAATGGAAGTGGTCAGTTGCCCATATTGCGGAGCCGAAGTCTCCATGAACGAAGTCGAGAAGAACGCCGGCGCCTGTCCCGAATGTGATGCATTGGTGACCGGATCTCTGCTGTTCGACGCCGCCGTCGCCGACGACGATGACGATCTTGACTACGACGACGACCTCGATGACGAGGACGACGACGACCTCGATGACGAGGACGACGACGACCTTGATGACGAGGACGACGACCTCGACGACCTCGATGACGACGAGTTCGACGACGAGGATGACGCCCTCGACGACGAGGATGACGCCCTCGACGACGAGGATGACGCCCTCGACGACGAGGATGACGACGATCTGAACTGAGTTCAAAACTCTGCTTCGGACTGAGCCGCCGCCGTTGCTGAAAGCCGAAAGCCCTGGTGCTTTTGATCGGCAAGGCGGCTTTGCTTTTCCTCTCCGGCAGGCATAGTGGCAAGGCCGGAACTCAATGAGAGAGATTGGATATATATGATCGTTGCGTTGTTCTTCATCAGTCTCGTCGGGGGGTTTCTCTCAGGCCTGTTGGGCCTGGGTGGAGCCGTCATTATGATCCCCCTGATGCTGACTGTGCCGCCGTTGTTCGGGCTGGACCGTCTGGAAATGAAAACGGTGGCTGGACTGTCGATGGTTCAGGTTCTGGCCTCCGCCGTTTCCGGCATTATCATTCACAAAAAGAACAACTTCGTCCATACGGGGATTTTAGTGCGGATCGGTGTCGCCATGGGTATATGCTCGCTGATCGGTTCCTATGCGTCGAAATATTAATCCGGCATGCAAATAGGCGACACTCGTCATGCTGCTGCATATGCGATA
>CAYLNH010000199.1:1605-13536 GCA_964384625.1 uncultured Lentisphaerales bacterium | reverse complement strand
TACCGGTGACAGATCCGCAAGTACCGCAGGTTCCCGACCTCTTGAGAGTCGGGACGGGATGCTGAGGCGGGCAGCAGACGAGGGCTTGCTTTTTTGTCCGGAGCGGCACTTGCATCCCGCCGGCCCACACCTATATTCCGGGCTCTCTGAGTTTTATGGCCACAGCAATCTCACGGCGTTTCGCCGCTTAGCGGAGATCTTTATCATGGCAGTTCAACAAAATAAGAAGTCGAAGCAGAAGGTCCGCCAGCGGCAGGCGGCCAACCGTTACAAGGGCGTACAGCCCGGCAAATGCTCGCATTGCGGCGCGCCCGTCATTCCGCATCGCGTCTGCGAGGAATGCGGCTACTACAAAGACAAGCAGATTCTGGACGTGACGGTCGACTGACTGAATTTTGCCCTCCCTGCACAAGCGCCCTCGGATACTAGAGTCTGAGGGCGCTTTTCTATAGGCAACCAAGGCGCTGGAATTATGCTGACCGACAACATCCTGGACCTCATCGGGAATACGCCGCTCCTGCGGCTGCGCGGCGAGAACATCTATGCCAAGGCCGAATTCCTCAATCCCGGCGGCAGCGTCAAAGACCGCGTCGCCGTCGCCATGCTCGAAGGTGCTGAACGCGACGGCCGCCTGCAGCCGGACTCCATTATCGTCGAGCCGACCTCCGGCAATACCGGAATCGGCGTTGCGCTTGTCGGGCGGCTGAAAGGCTATGACGTCCGGATTGTGATGCCGGAGAACATGAGTGAAGAACGCAAGAAACTCATCACCGCACTCGGCGCGGAACTCATCCTGACGCCGGCCGGCAAGAGCATCGCCGGCGCCGTCGAAAAGGTGAAGGACATGCAGGCCGCGGACCCGCGCATCTTTGTTCCGCAGCAGTTCGAGAACCCGGACAACCCGCGCGTGCACTACGAAGAAACGGCCCACGAGCTCTGGCGGCAGATGTCCGGCGACATCGAATGCTTCGTGGCCGGCGTCGGCAGCGGCGGCACCCTGCAGGGGATCGGCAGGTTTCTGCGCGAACATAAACCGGAAGTCCGCATCGTTGCGGTCGAGCCGAAGAATGTTTCGGCATTGCTCGGTCACGAACCCGGACTGCACCAGATCCAGGGCATCGGCGACGGGTTCGTCCCGGCGGTTCTCGACACCTCCCTTGTCGATGAAGTGCTCGAGGTGACCGACGCGGACGCGATTGCCTGCACCCGTGAACTGGGGCGCAATCACGGCCTGCTGGTCGGCATCTCGTCCGGCGCCAATGTCTGGGCTGCGCGGCAACTCGCGCAGACCCACACCGGCAATATCGCCACCATCCTTCCCGACCGCGCCGAACGCTATTTCAGCACGGCTCTCCTCTAGCTTCACCTGCCGCGCAAAGGGCGGGAGAGTCGGGGCGAAGGCGAAACTGAAGGCAGGTTGACACTCCCCCGGCACAGCCGGGGGGATCTTTTCGCGGCAGGTGTAGCTGTACCCGGCGCGACAAGGGTTGGCCCGCCTGCCGCATTGCTGCGGTGCGTTCGCCGCCTGCCGGGTCGACCGCGCCGCAACCGTCTTCTCCGGTTGCGCTTGGCAAGGTGCATCCGCACTCCTACCTTTAGACGGTTCACAACGGAAGGAGGCCCTTTGGAACCGACACTGCCATTGTGGGACGATGACCCCGAAGAAACACGCCGGAGCGTGACTGAACGCCATGTCGCCGGTTGCGTCGCCGGCGTCGTCTACACCAGTGACGACGGCCAGTATATGGTCGTCCGCGCGACGGATCGGTCCGGGCGCGAGTTTACGATGGTCGGGCCGTTGAGCGGTTTGACGGAGGGCCAGGATTTCGAAGCGTGGGGCGCCTGGGAAAAACACAAAGAGTACGGCCGCCAATTCCGCGTCAGCCGCTGCAAGGCCATCCTGCCGTCAACCGAGGAAGGCATCCGGCGGTATCTCGGCAGCGGCGTCCTGCCCGGTATCGGCGCGACCCTGGCGGGGAGGATTGTGGACAAATTCGGCACGCAGGCTCTGTGGATTCTGGATAACTATTCGACGCGCCTGCAGGAGGTGGACGGCATCGGCAAGAAGCGAATTGCCGAGATCAAGGCAGCCTGGAACCAGCAGCAGGCCGACCGCGAGCGCGACGTCTACCTCCAGGGCCTGGGCGTCAGTGCCGCCTACTGTCGGCGAATCGGCAAGCATTTCGGCGATGAAACCGTCGCGGTCCTGCAGGAAAACCCCTACCGCCTGACCGAGGTCCGCGGCATCGGTTTCCGGATGGCGGACGCCGTGGCGCAGAAACTGGGGATCGCCAAGGACCACCTGTTCCGGCTCGCCGCCGGTTGCGTCTTCGTCGTCAACGAACTGGCGGATCGCGGCGGCCACTGCTGCGTGCCGCAGGAGGTCCTGGAGGAACGGGCCCGAGCTGTTCTTGACGTCGATCAGGCTGCGGTTCGGCGCGGCCTGCAGGAAGCGATCGAGCGGCGTGAACTGGTGCGCGAGGACGACCTGGTGTTCCTTCGCCAGCTGTACCGCGCCGAGTGTGAACTGGCCGGGATCATCCGGGCCTTCCCGCAGGATCGCCGCGATGAACTGCCCCAAACCATGCCGGTCAGCCGGATGTGGCCGCGACTCAATGACGCCCAGCAGCACGCGGTGCGTCAGGCGTTCCGCCATGGCCTGAGCATCATCACCGGCGGCCCCGGCGTCGGCAAGACCACCGTGACGCAGGAGATTGTTCATGTCGCCCGGCAACTGGGTCTGAAGGTGGCGCTGGCCGCGCCCACCGGGAGGGCGGCGAAACGGTTGAGCGAGTCGTGCGGCATGCCCGCCAAGACCATTCACCGCATGCTCAAATGGGAGCCGAAAACCGGGACGTTCTTCTACAACGTCGACCATAAATTCCCGGCGGACGTTCTGATCGTCGACGAAGTCTCGATGATCGACCTGCCGCTGGCCGTGTCGCTGTTCCGCGCGCTGGCCTACTCGACGCGGGTGGTGCTGGTCGGCGACCGCGACCAGTTGCCGTCCGTCGGCCCCGGCAGCGTGCTGGGCGATCTCATTGCCAGCGGGGCAATGGCGGTGCAGGAATTGACCGAGATCTTCCGGCAGGCAGAAGGCAGCGCCATTGTCAGCAACGCGCATCTGGTCAACGCCGGCAAACTGCCGGATCTCCGGCCGCCCGCGAACCGCGACGAACTGCGCGATTTCTACTGGATCGAACAGGACGAGCCGGAGGAGGTCCTGAACCTGCTCCAGGAGCTGATCACGCGGCGGATTCCGCAGCGCTTCGGATATGCCGCAGATACCGATATCCAACTGCTCACGCCCATGAATCGCGGGCTCTGCGGGACGCAGAACCTGAACGCGACACTCAAGCAGTTGATGAATCCGACGCCCGCGGGCGCCCCGGCAATCCCCTTCGGCGAGGTCCGGCTGGGCGTCGGCGATCGCGTCATGCAGGTGGTGAACAACTACGACCTGGGCGTGTTCAACGGCGACATGGGAACGGTCAAGGCGGTCTTTCCCGCGGCGCAGCAGGTGCAGGTGCTGTTCGATACCGGCGAGGCGATGTACAGTATTTCAGAAGCGTATGAACAACTCAAGCTCGCCTACGCGATCACCATTCACAAGTCGCAGGGCAGCGAGTTCCCCGCCGTGGTGATGCCGATCCTGACCGCGCACTTCGTGATGCTGCAGCGTAACCTGATCTACACCGGCATGACCCGGGCGAAGAAGCTGCTGGTGGTGGTCGGCTCGCGCAAAGCGCTGGCGATGGCGGTGAATAATTTCAACCGCTCCCCGCGGCATACGCGGTTGACCGCAAGGATCTCCGGCTGATGGGGCTGAAGACCGTTATCCATATTGTCGACAAAGCCCTCGGCAAGCAGATCACCGAAGAGCAGGCGCCCCCGCCGAAACTCGGGCCGGTGGCCGATTCCCCGGCTTTCGCCCAGGGCGCCGGGCTGGTCGCCGCTCTGGTCTTCCTGCTGGTGGGACTGGCGCATTTCCAGGGCGATCTCTGGTTTGATGAATGGCTGACCGTGCTGAATTACGCCACCGCCGAGCGCCTGGGCGAGGTCTTCACGTCGTACAAGGTGGCGAACAATCATATCCTCTTTTCCGCCTTGCTCTGGGGCTGGCTGCGGCTCTTCGGTCAGGGCAACGAAGCCTTCCTGCGGCTGCCGTGCCTGCTGCTGGCGTTGGCGACGCTGTATCTGCTGTATGCCCATGGCCGACGGCTTTTCGGTCATGCCGCCGCCGGCCTGTTCGTGACGCTGCTGATGGCGTTCAGCCCGATCTATATCGGCTTCTACTCCCAGTTGCGCGGCTACACACTGACCATCTTCCTGGCGACGCTCGCGACGATCGGCGGGCTGAACATCATCACCGGAAAACCGCGCCGCGGTACAGTCATGTTCTGTCTGGGGGCGGTGTTGCTGCCGGTCGTCATCCCGTCGAACCTGATGCTGAACCTCAGTCTGCTGGCCTTTGTGAATCTTGTGCTGGCGCGCCGCGGCAAGTGGCTGGCGCACCTGTTCTATCAGATCGCCTGGGTGCCGTCCTGCCTGGTCGGCATGGGGGTGTACGTGCCGATCTGGCGCAAGTTCGAGAAGGTCATGCAGGATACCGCGTCGTGGGATTCCGGGTCCCGGGTGGTGCTGCACTGGCTCCTGGCGCTGGCGGCGCACGGCGGCTTGTTCATGGCGGCCTGTTACGGGTTGCGGCGCCAGAAAGAAGTGCGGCAGATGCCCGAGGAAGACCGCGACCGGACAACGCTGGATCTGCGCCGGCAACTGCCGTGGCTGGCCGGCTGCTGCCTGGTGCCGCTGTTTCTCGTCGCCTGGATCAGGGCGCCGTTCCCGCGCGTCTTCCTCTGTTACCTGCCGCCGCTGACCTTCGCCGCCATGGTCTTCTACTCGCCGCGACTGGTGCGCGTCAACAAGTACTTGTATCTGACGATCTTCTTTGTCCTGGCCAATTTCCTCGTCTGGACGCGCCTGGCCAATCACTTCATGGTCCGCGACCTGGCCCGCGGGCGGTATCGCCAGAACCTCCTGCAGCAGTATCACGCCCGCAATCGCGATATCTCGCGGACGATGGCGTTCCTGGCCAACGAAGCGCCGCTGCCGGCCAATGCCGTGATCTTTGTGGATTTCCAGCTGTTCGTGGCGGCGCGGCAGTACTGGCGGCTGCACGAACGGGATATCGGCGCCGTTGAATGCCTGGCCTGTCCGGACACAAAAAAAGGATTCCGGCTGCAGCGGGAAATCGAACACTATCCGTACCTGCCGACACTCATCTTGGCGTACAGCCGCCGGCAGGCTGTGCGCAAGTTCAAACAGGCAACCGGCTTTGAAATCAGGCTCGAACCCTTGCCGAGTCCGACGCGCCTCACTATTTTTAGAGTGGTTGGACCGGCCGGGCCGCGACCGCCGTTTGATCGCCCCGTCCTGCCGCCCCGAACTGATCTGCCCACCGGTCCGCCAATGTAGGAAGGAGGCCCGCCCGTGGAGTTGATGCTCATCGTGAAACATGCCGATGACGCCGCCACCGCCACCCGCCACCGGTTCCCGAAAGGCAACCTGATTGCCGGCGCCGCCGCCGGCTGTGACCTGCAATTGCCCGGTCTGGCCGACGTCTGTTTCTCCGTCGCTCCCGATGATGACCACCGACTGGTTCTGCAGCGCAAGGACGAGAACCTGGAACTGACCCGCAACGGCGAACTGCTGGCCGCGACCGCCTGCTACCTCGAGAACGGGGATGTCCTGGAACTCCCGGGTTACACGATTCAGGCGGCCGTCGCCTTCGAACGCTCAAACCAACGGGCCACCACCGGTTTGCTGCCGGTGGTTACCGGCGTGCTCATCGCGGTCATCATTATCATCGAGATTCTGGTCGCCGTCGTCTTGCCGCGACAGATCGGCAAACACGAGCTGTGGGCCGAAGAACTGGTGCGCCAGAAAACCCTGGAACAACTCGACTACCTGCGCGGCAGTATCCGGATCCTGGGCGGGCAGGCGAAGGATGAAGATACAGCCCAGACGATGAAGTTGATTAAGGAGGATGCCGACCGCATGGCATTCTACCTGCGGCGTCACCATGACGAGCTGACCACTGAACAGCTCCAGGTCTTCCGGCGCGATATCACGACATACCAGAATCTCGTACATGCGGCCCACGACGGGACGTTGTACCCCACGCGACCGGAGGCGAATATGAAACCGGCAATGCAAAAGGCCCTCGACAAGGAGGTAAAGACAGACTGATGGACTATGAACGCGCCAGACAAATCATCGCGAAATTCAATCAGGCCCGCGTGGCCGTCGTCGGCGACCTGATCCTGGACCGCTATATGCTCGGTACCGCCAGCCGCATTTCCTTCGAAGCGCCCGTCCCTGTGGTCCGCGTCCAGGAGCATCTTGCAGTGCTCGGCGGCGCCGCCAATGTCATGCGCAACATCACCAGTCTCGGTGCCCGCGCTCTGGCTTTCGGCGTCGTCGGCACCGACGAAAGCGCCGATGCCATAAGTGAACTGCTGGCGGACCGCGGGATCGACGGCGACGGCATCCTCGCGCTGAAAGACCGGCAGACCACCGTCAAGACCAGGGTCATCGCCGACCATCAGCAGGTTGTCCGCATCGATGACGAGACCTGCAGCCCGTTGTCCCCGCGCGATGCCGACGAGCTGCTGGAGCGCCTGCGCGGCGCCTTTGTCGCCGATCAGATTGACGCGGTCATCCTTGAAGACTACAACAAGGGCGTGTTGACCCCGGAACTGGCCCGCACCATCCAGCAGATGGCCGCGGCGGCCGGCGCCATCTGCCTGCTGGACCCGCATCCGGCTAACCCGCTGCAGGTCGAAAACCTGACGTTGATGACGCCGAACCGCGTCGAGTCCTTTGCGCTTGCCGGCGAGTATTTCCGCGAACTCGTTCTGCCGATTGAACAGGACGAGGCCCTGCACCGGGTCGCGGAGAAACTGATGGCGGCCTGGTCTCCGGAGAATCTGCTGATCACCCTCGGCGCCGGCGGTATGGCTTTGTTCGGGGCGGACGGTCTGCTGCACCACATCCCGACGGTGGCGCGGGAGGTGTTCGATGTCTCCGGCGCCGGCGACACGGTGATCGCGACCTGCGCCCTTGCCATGCTCGCCGGGGCGGAACCCGCCGAAGCCGCCGCCCTCGCCAATCACGCCGGCGGCGTGGTTGTCGGCAAGATCGGCACGGTCTCTGTCGAAATCGAGGAGTTGCTGGCGAGCTTCCGTGCCGAGGACGATGAGTAACCCGGCTGCAGGCGAGTCGCGACGCGTGCCAATCTGGCTGGTTCCCGTGGCGCTTGCCGTTTTGGCCGTGCTTTTCTACTCCCCCTGTTTCGGCTTTGAATTTACCAGTTGGGACGATGATCCGCTGTTGACGGCGAACCCGCTGACCGCGCCGTTCGCCTGGTCGAAGATCCTGCAGCTCTGGCGGCCCGGCGCTGTGCCGCAAGAGCAGTTGTACATCCCGCTGACGTACCTGACCCACCTGCTCGAGAATGCGATTGCCGGCGTCAGCCCTGCCGTTACCCACGGCGTGAACGTTCTGCTCCATGGGATCAACGCGGCTCTGGTGTTCGTCTTTGCGTTCCGCCTGCGGCGGCGTGCGGTCGCGGCGGCGGCCACCGCGGTGCTGTTCATCCTGCACCCCCTGCAGGTCGAAGCCGTGGCCTGGGCCATGGGCCGCAAGGACCTCCTGGCGACGCTGTTTGCGCTGGCGGCACTGTTGAGCTGGCTGCAGTGGCAGGAAACCCGGCGGCTGAGGTTCTATGCGTTGGCCGCCACGGCGTTTGGGCTGGGGATGCTGGCCAAACCGTCGGTCGTCGTGCTGCCGGGCTTGTTTCTGCTGTTGGCCCTCCGGCGCGACCACAACCTGGACCGGCGCCGTTGGTTTGAGGTGGTGCCGCTGCTCGTGCCGGCGGCGATCATCTTGGGCATCAACCTGACGCTGCCGCGGGCGGTGGTGGAGATGCCGCCGCTTGGGATCCGTCTGGCCGTCGTTCCGTGGCTGGCGGAAGGCTGGCTTCTGCGTCTGCTTCTGGTGCGACGGCCGCTGGCGTTCTATCCATGGCCCGAGGCATCCGTCCTCCGGCTGTTGGCCACCGGTCTGCCTTTGACGCTGTTGTATGTCGGTGGGATGGTCGTGGCGATTCGGCGCGGCTGGCGGTTCGTGTGGTTCGGTCTGGCGTTCTTCGCGATCGCCTTTCTGCCGGCTGCCGGGCTGGTGATCGACTACCGCAAATTCATCACCGCCGACCGCTACGGCTACTTCCCGTTGATCGGACTCTTCTTCCTTGCCGGCGTACTGTTCGACCGCTGGTTGTCCCGCTGCCGGCGTCCCGCCGTGATCGTCGGCGGCCTCGTCTTCGTGATACTCGGCGCCCGGAGCCGGCCGCAGATCGACGAATGGCGCCACAGCACGGCCTTGTGGAGCGCTGTCGCCGCCCGCGGCAAACCCAACAAACATGTGCTGATGAGCCTCGGTGAAGCCCATGAGGCCGCCGGGCGCTATCCCGAAGCCATCGCCGCCTATCGCCGGTCCGTGGCGCTCGATCCCGATTTCGCCGTCGGCTGGCGCGATCTGGGCGGCGCCCTCCTGCGCCATGGTCAGTTCGACGAAGCCATTACGGCATCAACGCGGGCGCTGAACGATCCCGATCAGCGGCCCAAGGCCCTCCAGAACCTGGGCGCCGCCTATTTCGCCAGGCAGGATTACGCCGAAGCGCTCGCGGTGTTCGAACAACAACTCGAAATCGATCCCGACAATGCTGTGCTGCACCTGAACCTCGCCAAGGCCGCGGCAATGCTGCCGGCCGCTTCCCGCGATCGCGTCATTGCCGGCTGCCGCCGCGCCGTTGAACTTGATCCCGGCCTGGAAGAAGCCTATTTCGTCCTCGCCGGACAGTTGCTGCTGCAGGGCAAGCCCCAAGCCGCCGAAGCCGCGATCCGTGAGCTGCAGCGGCAAAACCCCGACTCCACATTCCTTAAACGCTTTCGCGTGATTCAGGAACAACTCCGCAGTTCCTCGCCCGGCTCCGGTTCCGGCTCCGGCTCCGGCGGCGAAGGCAGACCCTGACACGCCGTCAACCAGTCCCGCAGTTCCGTGACCAGCGCGACGTCTTTGTCGTACCACAACGTCACCCATTGAATCTCGCTGCCCGGGCGGCGTGGATGCAGGATCGGCCCCAGCCGGCTGCGGCCCGTGCCCCGGGCCCGCAGCCGATGGTGCCCCGTGCCGTTGCCGTCGTCAACGTAATCGATGCTCAGCGGTGTATCCGGGCGCAGCGGCTGGACGCGGTCCCAGCCGAATACGCGGACCCGGCGGGAGAACCCCTCCTCCCCCAAGCGAATGGAAACGCGCCGCAGCAGGGCGTAGCCCAGACCCGCCAGCAACAGGACCCCGAACGCCAGCACCTGGCCGCGGTGCGTCGGCCGGGAAACCGTTACCGTCTCACCCGAAATCGGCTTCCCCGTGCTGTCATGCGCCGGGACCGTCAGGGTGACGGCAGCCGGCTCCGTCGCCATCAGGTAGATGACCCAACCCGTGCCAGCCAGGGTCGCGGCAAACAGGAGCAACAACAGGAGGCGGACAAGCAGCGGGCGCCGAAGGCGTACGGTCATGCCGGCGCTGTCGACGGCGACGCCCAGGTGGCGGGCTAACTCCGGCGGCAATGGCCGGCGTTCCGATGGAATCGTGGTGGTCATCGGCAGAGAACTTGGATCGGCATCGTTCGGGGGCAAGGAAATCAGGGCAAAAAAAAAGCAGAGTAGGAGGTCCGTGCTCTGCGTCACAAACATTGAGATCTTGCGATCCCGAAGCTAATCATATCCAGAGGCTGATTCACTCCTACTCTGTCTAAACAGTACCCCGGCCGGGACGAAATGTCAAGGGCTGTCATGCAAAAAAGAGCCAGTCAGGAGTAGGTCTTGCGGCGTTTTGCCGGATGAACGCGGGCGTTGGTTCCGGTGGCTTCGGCACGCCGTTTCACAACTCCCTTGTGAACGCCGGGTTAAGACGAAGGCGTCGGGGGCGGGCGACCGGTACGGCCGACGACGGCACTCGCGGCGGCAGACGGAAAAATCTGAAAAAAATCCGAAATGCATGCACCCTTTGGGCGGTTGCGTGTGATTATAGAACACAACCCCGAGTGAGAACCCCATGGATCGCAAGCAGTTTGAAATGATCGTTCGCGAGCACCAGGCGATGGTCTACCGCTACGTGCGGTACCTCGGCGCCGGCGCGGTCGAAGCCGAGGATGTGGTGCAGGAAACTTTCCTGGCGGCGTTCGGCAACCGCAAACAGCCCGACGCCGACGACCATCGCGGCATGTCCGCCTGGCTCCGGGCGATCGCCCGCAACAAGTTCCTGCAGTTCTGCCGGCGCGAACGACGCGAGGTCGTCGACAGCGACTTCGTGGAACAGGCGGAAGCCGTCTGGACCCGGGATTTTCTGGCCGACGGCGATGGCTTTGGCTATGCCGAGGCTTTGCGTGAGTGCCTGGACACCGTTCCCGAAAACCAGCGGCAGGCGCTGGACCTGCGCTACCGCGAGCGCGAATCGCGGCAGCGTATGGCAGAGCTCCTGCGGTTGACGGAAGACGGCGTCAAATCCCTGCTGCGGCGCGTCCGCGCCGCGCTGGGCAAATGCATCCAGCGGCGATTGGCAGAGGAGGGCGTCTGATGACGGAGAAACACCGGGATCGCCTGATTCACGTGCTGCTTCGCGAAGAACTCGGCGCCGAGCGCCCGCCGGACCTGACCGATCGGATCATGCGGCAATTGCCGCGGCGGCAGACCATGATCTGGCAACGACCGTGGGCCTGGGCCGCGCTGGTCGCGATGTGCCTGGCCGTTCTGGGCGCCTGGGCCTGGCGCCGGCGATATCCGGACCCGGCGGCCGGCGGCGGGTACCGCGTCGAAGGCGGCGGGCCCGTGACGCGTGCGGCAGTGCTGTATACGGCAGATCGCCCCGCCGAACTCGAAATGGGCGGCTACTGCGTTGTCCGCCTGGCCCCGGAGAGCCGTTTGCGTATCGACGGCCGCAAACGGGCGGAGGCCGTGCACCTGATGCAGGGAGAAGTGCAGTGCGACGTCAACCGCAAGGCGGGCGAATTCAAGGTGACCACCGATGTCGGTACGGTCCGCGTCACCGGGACGAAGTTTATGGTACGGGTTAAAAACAACAGAGGAGAACACGATATGAGGAACGCAACCAAAACACTCATCCTCGTTGTCGCCGTGACGACGGGGACGGTCAATGTGGAGTACAACGGCAAGGTCCATCAACTGTCCGCCGGCATGCAGCAGGCGTTTGGCGGCGACTTGACGCACTATGACTCCGGGAAAGGGCTCGATTGGAATGCGGTCCATGGTTTCAGCGGTATGGTCCGCGGCACCGTCGAACGCGTCGGCGACGGCGGCATCAAATACCGCATTGCCCGGGTGTTGAAAACCTGGAAAGGCAACAAAGCGAAAAAGCCGCAAAGCCTGGTCGGCCACGTCCTCCACGTCCGCCCGCGACATGCCGACCACAAGACCGGCACCGGTGCGCCCGTCAAACGGCATCTGGCCTACATGCACACATTGCGCCGGGGCCAGGAGGTGTCGTTGGAAATCTACAACCCCCGCGGCAAAGAATGGCATATCCTCGAGTTGAACGCTGACCAGCGCCGGGCCGCTGATCGCTTTATAGAGAAACATCACCGTGAAGACGGCGACCGCCGTCACCCGGAAGAAGGCAATCGCCGCGAGGGCGACCGCGAAGAAGGCGACCGCCGTCATCCGGAAGAAGGCCACCGCCGCGAGGGCGATCGCGAAGAAGGCAACCGCCGTCATCCGGAAGAAGGCGACCGCCGTCATCCGGAAGAAGGCAATCGCCGCGAGGGCGACCGCGAAGAAGGCGACCGCCGTCATC
>CAYLNH010000199.1:0-1505 GCA_964384625.1 uncultured Lentisphaerales bacterium | reverse complement strand
CGGAAGAAGGCCACCGCCGCGAGGGCGACCGTGAGGAAGGCGACCGCCGCCACCCGGAAGAAGGCCACCGCCGCGAGGGCGACCGCGAAGAAGGCGACCGCCGTCACCCGGAAGAAGGCCACCGCCGCGAGGGCGACCGCGAAGAAGGCGAACACGGCGGGCATGAAGGGGCTGAGGGCCGGCTACCGGCCAGCCTGCACGGCTTCCGCGGTATGATGGAAGGCACCATCGTGAAGAAAGGGCGAGACCATTTCCTGTTCAAGGTGGAAAAGGTCACTCGCGTCTGGAAAGAAAACAAGGCGCGACATCCCGAGTCTGCCGCCGGCAAATTTGTCGTTATCGACTTCCACAAAAAATCCCGGCTCTATCGCCGAAACCGGACGCGGTATCGCAAACTGCGGATCGGCGACAAGATTTCGGTTGAGCCTTTCCATCTCGGCGGCGACCGCCTGTCCGTCGTGGAGGAGCTCAAGCTCATCAGATAACCCGTTCCAACCGAGGGCCGGCGCCGGTGGGGCACCGGGCCGGCCCTCGGTCCTTCTTGTGGATTGCCTGCGACCCAATGCCCGGCCGCTCCAGTGTTTTTTCTTTTCGCCACCGATCACCGATTACCGATCACCGATTACCGATCACCTTCCTTCCCTCCTATGCGTGCCTCGCACGCCCCGCACCCGCGGGTGTCTTCTGACCCCGGTCCTCTCCCAAGCCCCCCTTCAAGCAGCCACTTTCAGCCACTAAAATCAAAAAGTCGGTCTGACCCCTATCCTTCGCCCACGACGATTCTGGACGCCTCTTCTACCGTCACCCCAGTCCCCAGTCAAAATCCAACATCAGTTTTTATTCCCTCTTTCAGGGAGCAGCATTCTCGCAAGCGCTTCATAGCCCTTCGCTCGAGCCATATCCGCGGGCGTCTTGCCGTCGTGTGTCTTGATGTCAGTTCGAGCACCTGCCTGAAGCAACAGTAATGCGACCGTTTTGAATCCCCTTCTCGCTGCAAAGTGCAGGGGAGTCCGTCCCAGAACATCTTGGGTGTTAACATCTGCTCCAGTATCGACCATGAACTGAATCAGAGCAGAATCAGGGCATCTGCTTCTTGTAGCCATTGCGTTTAGAGGCGTTCTGCCATATTTCTCTTTCGCATTGACGTCAGCCCCGGCAGCCACCAGCAGCACGGCTGTGTCGCGTAATGAACACCGGTGGAGTGGAGTATTGCCCCGATCATCCCGAGCACGTGGATCTGCGCCGGCATTCAGCAACACCCGCGCCTTCCCAGGGCGGGGATCTCGATGAAGAGCAGTGCTTTCATTGCAGGCTTTACCGTCCACACTAGCTCCACGACTGAGCAGCAGTTCAGTACAGTCTTCTGTTTTCACCAAGTGTAGTGCCGGTGTGGGATAGAAAGAAGTGGTTTCGTTGGGATCGGCTCCCGCATCCAACAAGAGCTCAATTGTTTCGAGTGCGTGTTTAAAGGTTGACAACTGTAAACTATTGTCGCTCAATTAGAT
>CAYLNH010000198.1:0-13618 GCA_964384625.1 uncultured Lentisphaerales bacterium | reverse complement strand
GAGGCTTCGGCGCTCAAGAGGGTGCGGGATCTCTATGCGGACCGCGAAGGGCAGTGAACGAGGGCTCACCCCAACCGGGCTGCTTCGTTGACAGGGCCGCCTCAACGGCTATAGTGTCAATGGGAATGGCTAACTGCGACAGCCGGCGTTTCGGGTTGGTTGTCGTGATTCATTTTCGGGCCGTTGAGCGACTATGCCGGACACCCTGGAAACCGATGCTGCAGCCGAGAACGAGGCGTATTTCCTCGAGGACGAGGAGGATTCGCGCTCGTGGTTGAGTGTGCTTTTCTTCATGGGGGTGTGCGGCGGCATCGCCGGCGTCGTCGTCTGGCTTGCCGACACAATCCTCGGGGCGGTGTTGTTCTATGAGACCTCCTTCTTCGACCTGCTGCTTCTGGATATTCCCCTGCCGGCGCTCTATGCCCGTGTCTTGGCGGTCCTGCTGGCAGGCGGCGCCGCAGCCCTGATCGCCCGGCGGCGCCATACCCACGTCAGGACTTCCACTGCGATCCAGGAAAAGGCCAAGTGGTTCAATTCCGCCCTGAACACCGCCGGCGTCGGCCTCATCTCCACCGACAACCGCGGGGTGATCATGATGATGAACGCCGCCGCCGAACGGATGACCGGCTGTTCCGCCCGGCGCTCGGTCGGCAAAGCGCTGAAGGACGTCTGCACACTGAATGCCGACGACACGGCGGCGACGCCGGAGGCCATGCTGCAGACCGTGGTCGACACCAGGCAGGGCGTCGACCTGACGGACTGCGTGCTGTTCCGCGCCAACGACCACAAGCTGCTGCCGGTCGCCGGCCAATTTGCTCCGTTGACGGACGACGGCGGCACGCTCCTGGGCTGCATCGTGGTCCTGCACGATCTCTCCGACCGCCAGCAGTCCGAGCTCCAGAAACACCGGCTGACCACCGTGGTCCAGCAATCTCCGGACGCCATCCTGATCACGGACGTAAACGGCGTCGTGAGCTATGTCAATCCGGCGTTCCTGGAGTTGACGCAGATCGCCGCGGACGACGTGATCGACCGGGCGATCAAGGATTTTCACGCGGTCGTCGGCAATCAACCGTTTGTCGAAGAGATGGTGGAAGCACTCAGTCGCGGCCTGGTGTGGCGGGGGCAGATGACGTTCGACCGCTCCGAGGGCGACGCCATTGATGTGGAAGCCGTCGTCAGTCCGATCCGCAACGCCGAGGACGCGACGATCGGGTACACGGCCATCGCCCACGACGTGACCAATGAGAAGGCCATGCAGGAGCAGTTGCGGCACGCCCACAAGATGGACGCGGTCGGACGTCTGGCCAACCATATCTGTCATGACTTCAACAACGTCCTGACCGGGGTGTACAGTTTTTCCGAGCTGATCATGTTCAAGAGCCCGGCCGACAGCGAGGTGCACGGCTATGCCCGGGAGATCAACCAGGCGGCGTTGAAGGGCAGTTCACTGACCGAGCAGTTGCTCGGGTTCTCGCAGCAGGAGCTGTCGCCGACACCGGATATCGTCAGTCTCAACCATGTGATTGACGAGATGGAAGAGATGCTGCGCCGCTCCGTCGGCGAAGCCATCACGTTCGAAACAGACCTGCAGCCGATGCTTGGTCTGATCCGGGCCAGTGCGCCGCAGGTGAACCAGGTCCTGCTCAATCTCTGTCTGAACGCCCGGGACGCCATGCCCGAAGGCGGCGTGGTCCGCGTCGAGACCCGCAACGAAGAGGTCGCCAACGCGAACGGCACGGCCGAGAAGATCGTGACGCTGACGGTCTCCGACACCGGCCACGGCATGGATCCGGAGACAGCCGAGCGCATTTTCGAACCGTTCTTCTCGACTCGCAGCGGCACGGAAACCGGCGGCCTCGGGCTGGCCATGGTCTACGGCTTCGTTACACGGTGGGGGCTGGACATCGATGTGCGGACCGCGCCGGGAGAAGGGACTGCTTTTGTTTTGAGCTTTGCGGCGGTTGACGAGACGGACGAACAGATCTGGAGCCGTCACAGCATCGAACTGCCGTCCGTCAACGGGCGGGAGACCATCCTGATCGTGGACGACGAGGACCTGGTTCGGCTGGCTTTGTGTGAAGTTCTGCAGAGCAAAGGCTACACGGTACTGCAGGCGGAGAACGGCGACCAGGCGATTGCCCTGGGCGCGGGCCGTTCGATCGACGTTTTGATTTCCGACGTGGTGATGCCGGGGATGACGGCCACGGAGTTGGCCCGGCAGTATCGGCAGACGCACAAGAGCATCAAGGTCATCTTCATGTCGGGGCACACCGGCCATCCCTCGATTGCCGAGGCGATGGAGGACGAGCAGGCGAAGTTTCTGGCCAAGCCGATCATGCCGGGCAAGCTGTTGCGCACCGTTCGCAAGCTGCTCGACAAGAACCCCGAGCGTTCGGTTGTTCTGCGGCGCCGGCCGCCCAAGGCCGAGCCGATCGCCAAACCGCCGGCTCCGAAGCCGCCGACGCCGCAGACGAAGCACAAGACCGTGCTGAAAAAGCGGATTCTGAAGAAGCGCAACTGACTTTGCTCCGGCGGAGTGCCTGAATACAGGGGTGGCAATGAATGACAACAGCGGGATCCATTGATGAGCAAAAAGGCGTGTAAAGCGGGGAAGAAGAAACGCAGAAAGATGGCAAAGAAAGCGCGTTTCGTTTGCGACAAATGCGGCGCTGAAGTGCCGAAAGGAAAGAACTGCTGCAAACCGAAGAAGCTCTAGTTCCGGGCTGCACGCGACACAAAAAGGGTTGACATCGATCTTTCGCCCGAGAGTACCAGCGAATTGACGTCCGCCGCTCCGGAAGACCTCATCCGTTTGTCCTGTCCTTCAGACACACCCCCCGCTGGACAACAGACCCGGGCGTTGACTCGGTCAGCTATGAGTAACGCCCAACGTTATGGCGTGCTGCAGGCGGAGACGAATGGGATGTACCGGGAACAACTCGTTGCGCATACGGTTCCAGGGGCGATGACCGGGCTGTTGTGTGCACCGCCGTTGGCGCTGAAGCACGGTCAGTCAAACGCCCCAAATCCGTCTTAAGTCAGACCGTCCAGGCTAGGCCGGGGCGAGTTCGGGGACGTCCGCTTCGATGCCCTGCAGTTCCACGCCGACATCCGTCAGCCAGGCTGTTCCGCTGCCTTCGAGAACGACATCGATCCAGACGAGATAATCGAAGTGCTCTTCGGGTACAACCAGTTCCGGGACGTGGATTCGCACCCAGTCGGCAGTGCCGTTCACCGGTTCGGACT
This sequence comes from uncultured Lentisphaerales bacterium, assembly GCA_964384625.1. GTDB lineage: Bacteria > Verrucomicrobiota > Lentisphaeria > JABSQK01 > JABSQK01 > CAYLNH01. The sequence goes on along the minus strand of CAYLNH010000198.1, from coordinate 10,369 downwards.
CCAGCGTCTGCACCCAGTCCACGTGCGGCTCGGGGCGCCATTCGAACGTGTGGTACCGGACCCGGAGGTAGATCCCCCTGCCCTCGACGTTCTCGGTCTTTACCAGGGCGGACAGGTTGAACTTGCGTTCGCTCGGGATCTGGGACGGCGGCGTTGCCGACCACACGGTTTCCTTTGCCGTGCGGTTGGTCAGCCGCAAAGCGCCCTTCCCCGGCGGCCCGATCTCCCGGTCCCAGACCTTTTCGGGCGGGTCCGGGCGAAACCCCGAGGCGTCCTCGACATCGTCGATTACCACGGGCCGGCCCAGGTCGTTCTGTCCGAGCGCCAGCCGCGGCATGGCAAAGGTTTCGTAGTCGTCCGCCGTGACCGGGACATACCGGGCGGCGGCAGTGAACTTGCGCGATTCCTCGGCATCGAGGCAGCGGATCGCGTATTGCCAGCGATGTTCGGCGCCCGGCTGGATCGGGCCTTGCGGACGACTGCCGCAATGCAGATCGTAGTACATATCACAAATCGCCCAGTCCGGAGGCAGCGTACTCTGCTCAACAATCACCACCGGATTGCGGTCCTCCCCGAAGAACCCGCCCAGACTGCCTTCGGCGAACTCCAGTTGGCTGATCTTTCTGCCGTAGTGCATGCAGTGTTGATGCGGGAAGTGCCAGACCGTGCCGTCCCGGTCCACCAGCAAGGTGCGGTCAAACCGTTTCACCGGCGCGAACAACATACAGCGGCCGGTGCCGAACGGGTATACATTCGTATACTCGATCCACGGCAGCTCGCACGGTTCCGTGCCGCTGTAGGTCAACGTCGTCCGAACCCGCCAGCAATAGCGGTTGGTCTCCGGGTCCATCCGGATCTCGGCGGAATGCCGCCCGGTGAAGCGGCCGTCCTTCGAGTGGGACTTCCCGGTGAATACGGCTGCCGTACCGCCATCCGTGACTTCAATGGCGACTTCGTCCTGTTCCTCACAGAGATGCGGCAGGTGCAGGTTGAATTTGGTCCCCAGCACCCAGCACAAATGCGGTTCGATGCGAACGGCATCCAGGATCTCGCCGTCATCGTCGGGCGCCGTCAACAGCCAGTCGACATAGCCCTGGGGCGAGACATAGGCCACGGTCTTGCCGTGGTCGTTCAAGGTGCGGCAGTCGAGGTTGATTTCAGCCGTGTGGAAATCCGGTATGTGCATAGCGACCTTCTGCCATACTCCAGTGTGTCGTCCCGGAGATCCGGGAGCATAAGTGATTCCGCGGGATCTTCGCTGCTCTGCCAGGCAGTTGCGGCAAAGCGATAGGAATATTGTGGTTCGCGACTGCCGAAGCAGAGCGCGACGAGGTGCGGGATCACGCCTCGGTTTCATGGGTCGATACACACTAGAGCCGCCGCCGCGATTCGCAACCTCTAAGGAGAAGCCGGACGCCCGTTTACGGCCGCCCGGCGGGAACCATGGGAGAGATTCAGGTTCGGGCCTGGATCTTTGACGAACGCGGCGCCGCCGGCGCGACAGTGCAGCTCACAAACGGCCGTTTCCGGATCCAGCCGCTGCACCGGCGTTACACAAGCCTTGCATGAGAACGCGACACAACTACTGTCGAAGTATGCAAATTCTGGCGACACTCTGTTACATCAAGGACGGCTCCCGGACGCTGATGCTGCATCGCGTCAAGCGGAAAAACGACATTCACGAAGGCAAATGGAACGGGCTCGGCGGCAAGTTCGAAGCAGGCGAGTCGCCGGAGGCCTGCGTCACCCGCGAGATCAAAGAGGAATGCGGTTTAACAATCCGCAACCCGGAGCTTCGCGGGTTCCTCACCTTCCCTGAATTCGCCCGCGGCGACGACTGGTATGTGTTCGTCTTTGTCGCCCGCGACTTCGACGGTGAACTGACCGAAACCGAAGAGGGCCACCTGGAGTGGATTGACGACGACCGTCTACTCGATCTCAATCTCTGGGGCGGCGACAGGTATTTCCTCGAACACCTGGAAAGCGGCCGCTTTTTTTCGGGGACCTTCACCTATCGCGGCGGCGAACTTGTCGATCACGAACTGGTGCTTTACCAGGCGCAACTGCCGGCGCAAGATTTCTGAATCAATTCATCGCTGCCGCGCATCTTAACAGGTTAAGAGACGGTTGCGAAAGCGAATCGTCGTATCTGCGGGCCCGGGAGGCCGGCATGCCTGAAACGAGCTGATCTTCGCTGCCGCGGGACGCGGCAGAATGCCTCCTTAAGCCCGTCGGCCCGGACTACAATGTCCGGGCCCTTTTGTTCGCCCGCGACCGGAACCATGCATGCCGGCAGCGGCCGGCTGTACTCCTGATCGACGGACCCGCGGCCGGTCAGCCGGAGTGCTGCCGTGCCGTGTTCGTCCCGTTGGCAGGCCTGCCAATCCACCGCCCCTGTTCAACAGCAACGCCGATCTCGTTCTTTGCCGTCATCTGTAAATGAATCCGCCGCCGGCGCGATGATTCCTGTTCTTGCCGCTTCCAACCATCCCGCCGTTCCCGGCAAGGTCACCCCTGCCGGGGAAAATCGTCGAGCTCCCCGTTGTCCGCCCGCCCACAAGCAAAAAAAACTGCCCCGAAACAGGCACTCTGCCAGCCGTCCAGGTTCAAATCCGCTGACTGTGCCCCACAGTGCCCGTCTGCGGGCACTGTCCTGCGGCCCGCAAAAAAGTGTGACCGGCAGGGGGTGCCGCAGCCCCTGCCGGTCACTCAGTATATCCCCCTGAGATTTTTCCTCAGTCGTCCTCGACGTAAAATGTGCCCGTGCTCTCGCTGAGCTTCTGCATGGCGGCCTCCATGCCCTGCCGGCGCCGCCGTTCCTTGTCCATCGCCTCGCAATGACTTTCATACAGGCTGACGCCAACCCTGGCGCCGACCACAGCAATAAACAGCGCGCCCAGAATCACGAATACCGGGGTGTTCGACTGGATCAACGCCATCACCATCAAACCGACGCAGAAGACGCCCAGGGCCAGAATCGCCAGCTTCACATGTCGCAGATAAGGTCTCACAGTTCGCCTCCGCGTTCCTCTATTCCACTCTCTCTCCACCAAGATCGTCGTCGGGCTCCTTGGCAACACTCTATAGTGCCCAACTGCGGGCACAATACATTGCACTTGGGGCTCGCGTCAAGGGTAACAAGCAAAAAAATGCCGAATTCGGGGCACGCGGGCACGGGCGAAACAGGTTGCAATCCCCCCGTTGCTGTGTAGATTTGAACTCAAAATCCAGCGTGGAGGCACCATGGTCAACGGACCGATCCGCCATTCCGAGTCGGGCACGAAAGACGCGGTCTATCAGGTTTTGCGGCAGGAACTGCTGTCCGGCCAGTGGCATGCGGGTGACCGGTTTGAGACACTCAAGGCACTGTCGGAGCGATTTTCGACGAGTGCGAAACCGGTGCGCAACGCCATCGCAATGCTGGAGGAGGAGGGGTTGCTGGTTCGCAAACAGGGGTCCGGGACGTTTGTGGCGAGTGTGGTGCCGGATATCCGGATGCAGGACGCGGTGGTAATTGTGACCGAGCCGAACGGTCATCTCTACGGCAACATCGCGATGCTTGCCTGCAACCAGATCCAGCAGCACAGTTTATGGACCTTTGTTCTCAGCACAGCCGATCAGGGTCTGCCGGAGAAACTGGAGAGCGCCGGGCGTTCGCATGCGGCGGCCATTGTGGTTGCTGCCGGCATCGAATTTCCCTGGGACCTGCTGGAACGCCCGCCGGTCAGCCACACGCCGGTGGTCTGCATGATCGAAAACAGCGAGAACAACGGTCGCTACCATCAGGTTCTGTCGGACGGCGCGTTGGCCGGCCGGGAGATGGCGGCGCATCTGATTGCGGAGAACCACCGTCGCGTCGTGATCGCGGCGCCGGAGAAGATGCTGGCTTTGGCGCAGTCCGGCGCGATCAACGGCACTCACTACAGCCGCACGCTTTTCCGCGGCCTGCGGGACGCGGAAGTACAACTGGATTTCCTTCCCATGTCGCCGGCGCCGGCGCCGGATTTTCCGCTGGAGTTCGACTTGCCGCGGCTTCGCGATCTGCTGCAATCCGACCCGAGACCGACGGCTTTGGCGGGGCTTTACGACTACGCCACCTGGTCTGTGGCGCGGACGCTGCTGAAGGTCGACTCGGATCTATTGTCCGGCCTGTATCTGGCCGGTTATGCCAACACCCCCTGGAGTCAGGCCTTGTTTCCGCCGTTCACAACGGTCGACCTGGAACTGGAGAAGATCGCCGAAGCCACGGCCAAGGTGATCCTTGACATCCGCCACGGGTTCGCCGCCCGCCGCCGGGAAGTGACCATCCCGCCGCGCCTGATTACCCGCTGAACCGGCGGCAAGCCGGTGTGCCGTCGCCCGGACTGCGTGAGCCCTGCACCCCGAATCCCGTTGCGCCGCGTTACGGCGTCCGCCGCAGACGCTGCAGAGTGTAGACCCCGCCGAACAACAGGGCGCCGACAGCGTACCAGAGATACTGCGAAGCCAGCAGCTTCGGCAGGCCGGCGTCGACCGCGACATCAAATCGCGGCAGCAGGTCCTGGAGCCAGCGGGGACGCAGCATCACCAGCGTACAAAGGCCGAGCAGGACGGCTTCGTGAATCCGGTTCTTCGCCGCCATGAAGTTCTGGGTCAAGGCGGCAAAGGCGAACATTGCCACCGTGGTCGCGGCAAACACCAGCGTCGCCTGCCACCAACTGGTGATCTGCCACAGCAACAGGTCGGTGTTGAACACGAAGATGAACGGCAGGATGGCCGTGCGCAGGTCGTAGGTGAACCCCTGTATCCCGGTCTTGATCGGGTCCGACTTCGCCACCGCCGCCCCGGCATAGGCGGCCAGCCCCACCGGCGGCGTGTCGTCCGCGAGAATACCGAAGAAGAAACAGAACAGGTGCGCTGCAATCACGGGGATCACCAGTCCCGCCTGGCCGCCGAGGTCGACGATGACCTGCGCCGTCAGCGACGCCATGACAATGTAGGTCGCGGTCGTCGGCAACCCCATGCCGATAATCAGCGAGGCGATCGCGGTGAACACCAGGATCAGGATGATGTTGTTTCGGGAGAGGACCTTGACGATGTCCGTGATCCGATTGCCGAAGCCCATGCCGACCACGCCGACGATGATTCCGGCGGCGGCGCAGGCGACGGCAACGCCCATCATAGCCTGTCCGCCCCCGGCAAAACTTCCGGCAATCCGCCTGGCCGAATCAAGAAACGGTTTTCGGGCGCCCTCCCCTGCCCTGGCGCCGCGCATCGTATCGTGGATCAAAACGAGCACAACCAGCAGGACAATGGCATAAAACACACTGGCAGACGGCGAATAACCGCGCAGCAGCAGGGTGACGAGCAGGATTACGGGTACCAGGAAGTGGGTGCCGGACCAGAACACTTTGGTGAATTGCGGCGTCTCCTCTCTGGCCAATCCCTGCAGTCCCAGCTTGCAGGCTTCCAGGTGGGTGATGTAGATCAACGCCAGGTACGACACGACCGCCGGGATGAACGCGGCTTTCACGACTGTCAGGTAGGGGACGCTGCAATACTCCGCGATGATGAACGCGGCGGCGCCCATGATCGGCGGCATCAACTGTCCGTTGGTACTGGCCGCCACCTCGATCGCCGCCGCTTTTTCCGCCGGATAGCCGCTCTTCTTCATCAGCGGAATCGTAAACGTCCCCGTGGTCACCACATTGGCAATGCTGGAACCGGAGATCATCCCGGTCAGACCACTGGCGCAGACGGCGGCTTTCGCCGGGCCGCCGCGGAACCGGCCCAGCAGGCTGAAGGCGAGCTGCACGAAGTAGCGGCCGCCGCCCGTCCGCTCCAGCAGGACGCCGAGAAAAACAAACAGGAATACCGTTGACGCCGACACGCCGAGCGGCACGCCGTAGACGCCTTCGGTTGTCATCGTCAGCCGACCGACCATGCCGCGGACGGAAACGCTCTTGGCCGAGAACACGCCGGGCATCAATTCCGCGGTGAAGCCGTAGACGATGAACAGCAGCGCCACGACCGACAGCGTGGGCCCGAAGGCCCGGCGGGCGGCTTCCAGCAGGAGGACAAGCAGGGCAATGCCGAAGGCGTAGTCCCGCGGCAGCAATTCAGCCCCGGCGCGACTGCCGATCCCTTCATAGTCAATAATGAAGTACAGTGCCGCGGCCGCCGCCAGCAGTCCCAGCAGAAGATCAATGACCGGGATGGAATCGCGTCGATGGAGGAACGCCGGCAACGGCCACTTCTGCAGGCGCGGCCGGCGCAATGCCGGGAAATTCAGGAACACCAGACAGAGGGCGAACGCCAGATGGATCGCCCGCACCGTATCACTGTTCAGCGTGACCAGCCGCGGCAGCAGCAGTTGGAACACGGTCCAGGTTGCCGCGATAACGCCGTTGACCCATTTGCTCCAGCCGCTCAGCCGGCGGTGGCCCAGTTTGCGTTCTTCGACGTCGTCGAGCGCCGCCGCCGCACCGCCGTCCGGCAGGGCATCCACTGCATTTTTCGGTTGCTCATCAGTCATACGTCACGTCGTTGGTTCTGCTGCAAAGGATCCGGCTTACCCGCCCCTGTCGCACTCCCGGCCACGCTGTTACCGGGGAACCTACATAGCCACCGGCCGCCGTTGAATCAAGAGGAACCCGCGAATTCATCCGGGGGCCTGTTGTCCCTGCAGGCAGCAGTTCGCCCTGCTTTTCTGCATTCCGCGCTTGGAATCGTCACCGCGCCTCCAACAGTACTCTTGTGTGCTGATGCCGCGGCGCCCGCAGGACAAACAGGAATCAAGCTCCGACCAGGAGGAGACGACCATGGCTGGCTTTACCACGACCGAAGACCTCAACGCGATGACCGATGAGCAGGTGGCGCTCTGGGCCGCGCGCACGCGATCGGAACGGCTGCAGTGGTGGCACGACGCCCGTTTCGGCATGTTTGTGCACTGGGGCCTGTACGCCGTCCTCGGCCGGCATGAATGGGCCATGAACCGGGAGCGGATCCCGGTCGAAGAGTACGAAAAGCTGGCCGCCGACTTCCAGCCGAAGCCCCGGCCGATGCGCGAATGGGCGCAGTTGGCGGTCGACTCCGGCATGAAATACATGGTCATGACCACGAAGCACCACGAAGGCTTCTGTCTCTGGGACTCGGACCAGACCGACTACAACGCCGCCCGACTGGGGCCGAAGCGGGATCTGGTCGCAGAATACGTCGAGACCTGTCGCGAGTACGGGCTGAAAATCGGGTTCTACTATTCACTGATGGATTGGCATCATCCCGACGGCGTCCGCTGCCTGGTGGATGAGGACGCCCGTCGGCGCTTCGTCGACTTCACCTACGGCTGCGTCGAAGAACTGATGACGCGCTACGGCGAGATCGACATCCTGTGGTACGACGTCTCCCAGCCGCTGCCGACGGCCGACGCCTGGGAGAGCCGCCGGCGCAACGCCATGGCCCGCCGGCGCCAGCCGCATATCCTGATCAACAACCGTTCGAAGATCGACGAAGACTTCGGCACGCCTGAAGGCCATATCAAGGGCTTGGACAACCGCGCCTGGGAGGCCTGCATGACGTCAAACGGATCCTGGGGCTATATGCCCTACGCACCGGACGAAGACTGGACCGGCAAACGCGATGTCATCGGCATGCTCATCAGCTGCGCCGCCCAGGGCGGCGGTAACCTTTTGCTGAACATCGGACCCGCGCCGGACGGTTCGGTGCCGCCGCAGGCGCTGGCCAATTTCGCGCCGGTCGGCGACTGGCTCAAGACGCACGGCGAGTGCGTGCTCGGGGCGATGGACCCGATCGCCGGACGGTTCGACTGGACCAATGTCGGCGCCTGGACCTGTTCCGGCAACACGGCCTACTTCATCAGCGGCCGCTGGCCGGGCAGCGAGTTTGCCATCGGCGGGCTCAAAGAAAAACTGCATCGCGTACGGCTGCTGACCACCGGCGCCGACGTCGAGTTCACGCAGGACGACAACCGGGTACTATTGCGCGGCATGCCGCAGGCGTGTCCGGACAAGGTGGCGTCGATGGCCGTTTTGGCTTTGGAATTCGCCGCGCCGCCGAGCCAGAAGCTCGGTCCCTGCTGCGTGGATCTGGCCGACTGCGGCGGTCCGCCGCCGCAGTAGAAGCAATCCTGTCCGCAGGATTACTTAAGAGCTCCCACGCGTTGACGTCCGAGCGACGAACGGCCGCTACGGCAGCAAGCCTGCTTCTTTGTAGTACTTCTCGGCGCCGGGATGCAGCGGCGCGGAGAGGCCCTTGAGCATGCCGGCCGGCGTCAACTCGGCAAAGGCGGGATGTTGTTTCTTGAACTGCTCAAGGTTTTCGAAGAGCTCCTTCGTCAGGGCGTAGACAACGTCGTCCGAAACCTTGGCGGAAGTGACGACGGTGGTCATCATGCCGATGGTCGGGACGTCCTGTTTGTTGGTCGCCTTCGGATAGTGCCGGACCGGGATCCTGGCTTCGGCGTAGTACGGCGATACCTCGATCAGTTTGGTCATTTCCGTAATCGGCACGAAATGGACTTTGCGGCGCTGCCCCGCGGTGGCTTCCTTGATGGCGCCGTTCGGATGACCGACGGTGAAGAAGAACGCATCGATGCGTCCGTCCTGCAACATACTCGGCTGTTCGGCGGCCTTGAGGGATTCCGCGGCAATGTCGTTGTCCGGATCGATCCCGGCGGTCTGCAGCACGTCCATGGCATTGCCGCGCTGGCCGGAGCCGGGGTTGCCGATGCTGACTTTCTTGCCTTTGAGGTCGGCGATCGTGTTGATGCCGGCGTCGTCCGCGGCGATCAGCGTGACCATTTCCGGATGCAGGCTGCAGACGGCGCGCAGGTCTGCCTGCGGCCCGCGGTCGTTCCATTCGGCCAGGCCCTTGACCGCCTGGAACTGGCGGTCGGACTGGGCGATACCGAATTCGAGATCGCCGGTAAGGACGGCATTGATGTTGAAGACGGAGCCGCCGGTGGACTGCACGGACATCTTGACCTTATACTGATCCTGCTTTCTGTTGACCAGATCGGCAATGGCGCCGCCGGCCGGGTAATAGACGCCGGTCGTGCTGCCGGTACCGATCGCCACCTGCTTGACCTTGCCGTTCGAACCGCCCTGTTTACAGCCCGCGGCCAGCATCATCGCCGCCGCTGCCGCCAGCCAAGTCCACCTGTGCATAATCAGAACTCCTTCTGTTCGTCTTCGCCTCGGTTCCGGAAAAATTGACAATAGATGGAAGCGATTGGAAGTCAAGATCCGCCGAAGGCGCCGTGGATCCCCCTTGACCTGGGCGGTTTCGGGCTCGATTGTAGGGCCGCACGCGAACCTGATGAAAGGATACAATGCACCAGATCTCGATCTCTCTGGACAAGACCGATTACACCGGCGGCGACACCGTCACGGGCAAACTGGTTCTCACCCTGGAACAGCCGATCCTCGTCCGCGGCGTGCGCCTGCGCTTCCACGGCTATGAACGGGCCTTCTGGACCAGCGGCGTGGAACGCGGCGGGCCGGCGCTTGCTGAAACCAAAGATTACTTCGACGATGAACTGACCGTGTTCGGCGAACCGTCCATGGGGCTGGAACAGACGATGGCCGACGCGATCAAAGGGCTCTTCTCAAACGAGCACTACAGTACCCTGGATGCCGGCCTGCACGAATACGCGTTCCAGTATCAACTGCCGGCCGACCTACCGCCGGACTTCGACGCCGGCACTCCCACCGAGATCGCCTACACCATCACCGGGTTCGCCGACATCCCGCTGCGGATCGATCTCTCCTGTACCCGCCGATTGACCATCTATCAAAGCCACCGGGAAGATGACATCCACCCGGTCTCGACGACAGCCGACAAGTCGTTCATGTTGTCGGACGGCGAAGTTAGCGTCGGCGGCACTGTCGACCGCAACATCTTCTTCCCGGGCGATACCGTCAGCGGCACCGCCACCATCGGCAACGACACCGACAAAGCCGTCGACGCCCTGATCGTCTCCCTGCGGCGCACGGTTGAAATGCAGGCCGGCGGCCTGACGCACGAGCGGACTTCGCAAGTCGAACTGCTGCGGCTCGAGCATCCTGAGACGGCGGCGGCCATCCCCATCGAAACGGCGCTGCCGGACCGGGTCTACTGCTCCGTCACGACGGGAGCACTGGTGAACGTCCGCTATGACATTGTCTTCCACCTGGACATTCCGTGGGCGATCGATCTGGAAGCGACGGCGCCGATCACCGTGGTCGAACGCGCCGGCGTGCCGTCGGGGGTTATGCCGTAATGCCTCGGTGCGGGGTGTGCCCCAAGCCGGGATTCCGCCAGTGACACGCAGTCGATCTAGCCTGGAATGGCGCTGAATTAAGGGGTGTTTAGGATGATTCATGATGCCTCC
>CAYLNH010000197.1:0-13649 GCA_964384625.1 uncultured Lentisphaerales bacterium | reverse complement strand
AGAATATGGAGGCAATAACACAGATGTTCAAGTTATTTGCGGACGACGCCTAAGCATTTTTCGTGCGGGCCGACGTTGCTCCGCCGACAATCCGCAACTCCGGCGTTGGAAAGTCCGCTGCCGATCGACAATGCTGCGGTGGAAGAGAGGGCGGGGGCGTGCTGTCCGCGTCTATAACCCACCGACCATCACTCCGGCAGGTCAAGCCTGCCGGTGGTGGAACGCCGGCATTCGATACACCCTGTCACGGACGCATCGCGCGCTGTCGGTAAGCCCTCGTCTGCTGCTCCCTCGGCATCCCGGCCGGACTCTCAAGAGGTCGGGACGGGATCTCTATGCCGAATGCAGAGGGCAGTAATCGAGCGCTTGCCACTGTCGGCCTCTGCGTCTTGCCGCGGATGCGGTTGGACCTACTGTTCTTCTTTCGGTTTCACCGTGGCGGAATTCCTGCTCGCCGCAGCCTTGTGCCGGGCGGCCGCCGGGGTAGCTTACGGCTTCTGCTTTTTCGGAATCAAACCAGTAAAGGATTGCATATGGCCCTCGAAGGAATGAAGCGGCTGGAACAGGCCTACATCAGCAAGATCGGCAAACGCTCGGCCGAGATCAAACGATACATCTGGACCGAGGCCGTGCCGATCACGGACTTCGCGCTGGCGGAGACGAAGGACCACCTGCCGATTACGGCCGCGAAAGAGCTGACCTATAAGAAGACAAAACCCGGCGATCTCTGGGGCCGGATCTGGGGCACCGGCTGGTTCCGGCTGCGCTTTGCGATACCGAAGGCGTTCAAGGGCCAGGCCGTTTCGCTGCTGTTCAATACCAACGCTGAAGGCCTGTTGTATCGCGACGATCTTCCGGTTCAGGGACTCGAGGGCAACCGACAGGACTACGCGCTGACGCCGAAGGCGAGGGGCGGCGAGACGTTTGAACTGTACTGTGAGGTCGGAGTGAACAACGCCTTCGGCGGCTTCGAACGTCGGGCCGTGGGTGAGCCGCGGGTTGTCGTCTATCTGCCGGAAGTGTGGCAGGCCTACTGGGATCTGACCTGTCTGTTCGATGTCATGGAAGCCTTGCCGCCGGAGGACACGCGTCGGGCGAAGCTCGTTTACGAGTTGGCCAAAGCCGTCGATCTTTTCGACTACCAGGATTTATCCCGGGACGCGCTGCGGTCGTCGGCCCGGCGGTTGAGCAAGGCGTTGAAACCGCTTTACGAGATGCCGGCGGCGGCCTCGGCCCAGACGATCGCATGCATGGGGCACGCGCACATCGACGTGGCCTGGCTCTGGCCGCTGGCCGAGACGCGACGCAAGAACGGCCGGACGTTCTCGAACGTGCTCGAGTACATGGACCAGTACCCGGATTACATCTTCTGCCAGAGCCAGCCACAGCTCTATGAGTACGCGAAGGAGAACTACCCGTCGCTGTACAAACGGATCCAGGCGAAGGTCAAGAAGGGCCAGTGGATCCCGACCGGCTGCTGGTGGGTCGAAGCCGACTGCAACGTGACCAGCGGCGAGAGCCTGGTGCGCCAGACCCTGTTCGGCACGCGGTTTTTCGAACAGGAGTTCGGTATGATGCCGGTCTGCCTCTGGTTGCCGGACGTCTTCGGCTACGCCGCCGCGATCCCGCAGATCCTGAAGCGCAGCGGCATCGACAACTTCCTGACGCAGAAGATCTCCTGGAACCAGTTCACGCATTTCCCGCATCACAGTTTCCGCTGGCAGGGCATCGACGGTACCGAAGTGCTGACTCATTTCCCGCCGGCCGACACCTACAACGGCAATCTCCATGCCAAGCAGATGAAGGCGGCCGAAAAACACTACCAGCAGAAGGACCGCAGCGATATCCAGGCGATTCCGTTCGGCTTCGGCGACGGCGGCGGCGGCCCGACCAAGGACATGCTCGAGCGCCTGCGCCGCTACAAAGACCTCGAAGGCATGCCGCATCTCGAACCGATGTCAACCGGCGAGTTCTTCCAGCGTCTCGGCGCCAACGCCGACGAACTGCCGGTGTGGGTCGGCGAACTGTATCTCGAACTGCACCGGGCGACGCTGACGACGCAGGGCGCCAACAAACGCGGCAACCGCAAGTCCGAGCTGGCCCTGCGCGACGCCGAGATGATCAACGGCCTCAACCTGTCGAGCCGGGGCAACTACCCGCAGCAGGAGCTGAACGAAGCCTGGAAAAAGGTCCTCCTGAATCAGTTCCACGACATCATCCCCGGGAGTTCGATTACCCTCGTCTACGAGGATTCGGACAAGGACTACGCGGAGGTTCTCGACACCGCCGCAACCTGCAAGCAGAAGGGCCTGCAGCATTACCTGAAGACCGTCGATACCACCGGCGACGGCCATCCCGTTGTGCTGTTCAACAGCCTTTCCTGGGAGCGCAACGAAGTCGCCGCCGTGGAAATCGCCGGCCTGAAACCGAAGACGGACTATATCGCGGTCGCTCCCGACGGCCGCGAGACGCCGGCGCAGGTCGGCTTCGACGGTCTGGTCCGGTTCCGGGCAACCGTGCCGTCGGTGGGGCATGCGGTCTACCAGGTCCGTCCCGGAAAGGTCAAGGCGCCCCGGATAACCGCGTCGAAGAAGGCCATGGAGAATGACGCATTGAAACTGGCGTTCGACCGCCGGGGCAACCTGCGCAGCGTCCGCGACAAGGCAAACAGCCGCGAAGTCCTGGCGGGCAGCGGCAACGAGTTTCAGCTTTTTGAGGACAAACCGAGCAACTGGGATGCCTGGGACGTCGACATCCACTACTTTGACAAACTCCTCGAACTCGGCGGCAGACTGCTCGAACTGAAGGTCCTCGAGGAAGGCCCGGTGCGGGCCGTCGTCGAGATCAAGCGCGCCGTCAGCAAGTCCACCATCACCCAGTTGGTCGTCCTGAACGCCGGCTCGGCGCGCGTCGATTTTGAGACCATGGTTGATTGGGCCGACGAGAAGGACGTCTTCCTCAAGGTCGCGTTTCCGGTGGATATCCATGCCGACAAAGCGCGGTACGAAATCCAGTACGGCAGCGTTGAACGCCCGACGCACTGGAACACGCCGCAGGACTTCGGCCGCTTCGAAGTCTGTGCCCAGAAGTGGGCCGACCTGACCGAAGGCGACTACGGTGTGGCGCTGTTGAACGACTGCAAATACGGCCACGACATTCGCGGCAACCTGATGCGGCTGTCGCTGCTGCGCGCCCCGAAGCATCCGGATCCGCAGGCCGACATCAACAAGCAGCACGTCTTCACCTACAGCCTGATGCCGCATGCCGATGACTTCCGCAACGGCGTTGTTCGCGAAGGCTACAATCTGAACGTGCCGTTGACTGCGATCGCAGCCAAGGCGTCCGCGGGGGCTGCCGGCGCGGTCGCCGGCCTCTTCGGCGTCTCCGCCGAAAACGTTGTGATCGACGCGATCAAGAAGGCCGAAGACGACGACGGCCTGATCGTCCGCTTCTATGAAGCCCACGGTACGCGCGGTTCCTGCACGATCAGTACGACTCTGCCGTACCGCAAGGTGTCCGAAGTGAATCTGATGGAGAAGGTCGAGAAGAAACTCTCGCTGCGGCACGGCAAGGTCCGCCTGACCGTCAAGCCCTATCAGATTCGCACGCTGAAGTTCGAGTAGTATGCCGCATCGGTCACCGCGGCATGCCCGGACGGGAAATCAGCGGACCTCATGACGGGGGGGCGAGCCCCGGGGCGCAGAATGGCACACAAGCTGCCGTCACGCCCCGGGTCGCGGTCGCGCCGCTGCCGCTATTGCGCCGGACGGCGGCCTGGTCGGTACCCGCTGAGGTCTGACGCCGAGGACCACGTCCCGGCGGTCCGCCGTCGGAACAGAAGCAATCCCGTCGGCGGGATTACTTCAGAAAGGTATCCTTGATGAACGTGGCGGCGGCATCGAACTGTTTGGCGGCGGCGCCGAAGTCGATGTCCATGGCCTTGGTGTCTTTCGGGGTCTTGACGCGGACCTTCTCGGTGACGGCCGGGTTGAGCGGGATCTGGGCGGATTCCGCTTTGGCCAGGGCGACCTCGACTTCCGGGGACAGCAGATATTCCACCAGCTTCCGGGCGTTTTCCTGGTTCGGGGAGTCTTTGATGATGGCCAGCGTGTTCGGAATGAACAACGCGCCCATACCGTCCGGGCCGTCGTCGGGGAAGATGATTTTGACGGGCTTGCCGGCCTCGACCTCTATGATGGCATCGTCGGTATCGGTCAGGCCGAAGGCCAACAGGCCTTGGGAGACCTTGAGTGCAACCTGTTTGTTGCCGGCTTCGACCTGGATATCGTTGTCCTTGAGCGACTGGAAGTAGGCCTTGGCTTTGTTTTCCCCGAGTTTTTCGAAGAGACAGGCGGCATGACTGGCAGTGGTGCCGAAGAGCGGCTTGGCAATACCGGTCTTGCCTTTCCACTTCGGGTCGGCCAGATCGTAGATCGACTTGGGTTCGTCCGCGGGCTTCACCAGGTCGGTGTTGACCAGGATGACGCGGCAGCGGGCGGCGAAGCCGGTCCACTTGCCGTCGCCATCGCGGAACTGCTGCGGGAAGGCCGCGGCGGCTTCCGGCTCGTAAGTGGCCAGCAGGCCTTCGTTCTTCAACCGAATGGTGTTGACGATCTCGTTGTTCCAGAAGACATCGCAGCGGGGGCGGCTCTTTTCGGCCCGGATGGTGTTCACCAACCCCACGGTTTTGGTTGCTTCGGTGTCGTATTTCGGGCGGACCTTGATGCCGGTCTTCGCTTCGAACTCCTTGAGGATGGGTTCAGAGAACCCGCGATCCAGCGCGGTATAGACGACGACTTCTCCCTTGTCGGCTTCGGCGTTCCTCTTGCAGCCCGTCAGAGCTGCGATTCCCATGACGACAGCCAGGCCGGCCATCCAGAACCAGTGTTTGCGCATGCTTGTCCCTTTCTCGTTCCTTCGTTTTTCCCACGTCTGGGCGGGAATAAAGCAGGGATTGGGTTGTTTTCAAGGACGCTCCGGCCTTGTCGCCGGTCATCCGTCAACGGTGTTTTCGCGTCCCGCGCGAGCGGGATCAGGGCTTGCTCCGTCTGGCGGGGGGCCGTAACGGCAGAAGTCGAGGGAGGGAAACAGCGGTGATCAGCGTCGGCGGGCGGCCTTGCGCCCGACCTTCACCTTGATCGTGGTGGGCGAGTGTTTCTGAACCGTGCAGTCCTGGACGTAGACCCAGATGCGGACGGGCAGGTTGTAGGTGCCCGCGCCATCATCTTCGCTGAGTTCGATGAACGCCCGGATCGAATGGGCTGTGAGGAAGTCCAAGGTGGAAGCAGGTCCTTCGAGGGTGACGTCGACGGTCGGCCGCTGAGCGCCGACGGTGTCGGTGAACTCTTCGACGTACAGATTGCTGCCGACGGCGGTCATGACTTCCACCGGGATGCCGCGGTACAATCGCGTGTCTTTGCTGCGGCTGAGTTCGATCGAGACGCGGACTTTCGAAGGTTTTACGGTCACATTGGGGATCTTCAGCAGATCGATGTCGAGCTCATAGCTCATTGGGGGGTCCTTGTCGAAGTTCACTTCTTTGGTGACGACTTCGGCAACTTCCTGGACGTACTTCCGGGGGCCGACGATCGTGGCGTTCTTGGGATGGATGACGACAGTGCGGGTGGCCAGTCCGGAGGGCAGGGTTTCGCGATTCAGCCGCAGGCGGATCTTGACGTCTTCCTGGACGATGGGATCGATCAGCACTTGGAAGTCGGCCGGCTGAATGCCGTCGGACGCGACACGCACGCCGGGCGGGAGTTTGACGTCATCGGGCCGCAGGCGGAGGGCATAGGGGCCGGGCGGGGTCGAGGCGGGGACGACATGTTCGATGGTCGGGTTGGTCTTGATCTTCTGCAGGCTGCGCTTGGTGCCGCGCAGGACGAGATTTGTTTTGAGGTTTTCGTCCTGGAGCACGGCGTTACGGTTGCCTTCCGAGCGAATCACGACTTCGCATTCGTTGAACGGTTCTTCGGTCTGCAGTTGCATGCGAACGGAGAAGTAGACCATCACCGCCAGCACAATGGCGGCGAGTTTTCGGGGCCAGTCACGGAAAAACAGCGGGGCGATCTTCATGCGTCACCTCGGCTGTCGAGACTGTCCGTTTCTTCGAAGACTTTGGACTTCAGGTTCTGCATTCCGGTCTGGATCGGATTGGCGGCGCCGCGTTTGGACGAAAGCCGCCGTTTCTTGGCGATAAAATTCGTCAGGTGTCGGCGCAGTCGCTGTTTTTCGACGCCGTGGGCAAGCCGCCCTTTGTAGGCCAGGCTGACCGCGCCGGTTTCTTCCGAGACAATGACGGAGACGGCATCGGTCTCCTCGGTGATGCCGATGCCGGCGCGATGCCGGGTGCCGAGGTCGCCGTCGAGGTCGTCGGTATCGCCGAGTTTGGTAATGAAGCAGGACGCGGCGACAATCAGGCCGTCCTTGAGGATGACCGCACCGTCATGCAGCGGCGTGTCTTTGAAGAACAGGGTGGAGAGCAACTGCCGGCTGACCGGGGCGTTGACGCGCACGCCGCTTTCGGCCAGGGCTTTCATCGGGATGTCCCGTTCGATGACAATCAGGGCGCCGATCTTGCGGTCGCCGAGATAGAAAGCGGACTCGACAATGGCGTCGATTTGTTCGTTGACGTTCAGGTCTTCGCGGAAGAGGCGCTGCGGGTTACTGCCGATCTCAGCGAAGGCCCGGCGCAGTTCCGGCTGGAAGATGATGACCAGGGCGAAGGCCAGCAGAGCGGGGACTTTGCTGAGGATCCATTCGAGGACTTCCAGGTCGAGGCTCTGGGCCAGGAACCAGCCGACAAACGTGGTGATCACGATCCCCATCAGGATGATTGCCGCCCGCGTGCCGCGCAGGTAGGTCAAAGCAAAGTAGATCAGCACGGCAATGAGGCCGACCTGAACGAGGAATTGGAAGACATCCCAAACTAGTGCAAGGAGTGCTGACATCAGGTGCTGTGTTGTCTCCGTTCTGGAGCCGCGTTGTGAAAGCCGGGTCGCACAGCCGGGGTCAGGTGAGCTTGCCGGAAACGCTCTGGCTGATCGGCGTATCCGGTGAGACCGGCAGCACGACCTGGAATGTCGAGCCTTCCCCCGCTTCCGATTCGTAGCTCAGCGTTCCGTTGTGGCGATCGAGAATCTGCTTGGCGATGGTGCCGCCGAGGCCGTTGCGATGTTCCGGGTCGGACGAACGAAACGGTTCGAAGACATGGCCCAGGACGCCCTCGGGAATGCCGCCGGCGTTGTCCTGGATCGTGATCTGGACGGCGTTTCGGTAGTTATTCAGGTAGGCCGCCGAGATCTTCAATTCCTTCTGCTCCCGGGTCGAGCGGGCGAACGCGTCGACGGCGTTCTGGATCAGCGTATCGAAACAACGCCCGATGGCGTCGCCGTCGCAGGTGATGACCAGATCCGATTCCAGTTCGGTGACGACGGCGATCCCCTGTTCCATGATCTGTTCCTCGAATCGCTGCAGCGACTGGGTGATCAGGTCCTTGGTATTGAACTTCTCCAGCTCCAGGGATTCGTGTTGTTCATCGCTGAAGATCTGGACTTCCCGGGTCAGCCGCAATACCGCTTCGGCGGCGGCGTCGATCTTGTCGCACACGGCGCCCCGGGCGACGGTATCGTCGCTGCCGCGAATCTCGCTGGTGGCGGCGGTGATCAACGCCATGGCGTCGTTGACCCGGCTGGAGATCTTGCTGGTGGCCAGGCCGATGGCCGCCAACTGGCGTTCCTCGCTCTGCTGCTGGTGCAGGGAAGAGTTGATCAGAACTTCGCGGGTCGTCTCCAGCAGGATGTCCAGAAACGGCCGCAGTTGTTCAAACGGGAAGACCAGGTTCTTGCCTTCCACAAAGATGTAGCCGTCAAAACCCTCGAAGGACACCGGGAAGAATGCGGTGCCCCGGGACTCGCTGGTGATCACCTTGGTGGCGTCTTTGGTGGCGCTGTCCAGCTCGGCCGGCAGGCGCTTGCCGTCATCCGGCGTCGTCGCCGCGCAGGGAGTGTGGTTCTCGCCGTGGCGGCGGACGAGGACGCCGCTGCGCGCATCGAGGAACGAGACAAACGCGTCCAGCACGGTGCGGTAGGTGTCCTGGATGTTCTTGAAGCGATAGCGCGTCAGGTACGAGTTCTCGCGCATCAGCCGGTTGGTCAGGATGAGCCGCTCTTTCTCCCGCCGGTTCATGTTCCATTTCTCGGTCATCGCCAGGGCGAGCTGGCGGATCTCCTCGGAGTGGAAGGGTTTCTTGATGTAGAGCAGCTTGTCCGGCTCGCCGATCTTCTCGGCAATCTCCTGTTGCTCGTAGTCGGCGTAGGCGGTCATGATGACGATCTGGATTTCTTTATCGATCGACCGGATGCGCTGCGCCGTTTCGAGGCCGTCCCAGCCGGGCGGCATGCGCATATCGAGGAACATGAGGGCATACGGCTCGTGCTTCGAGAAGGATTCCTTGACCATCTCGTAGGCGTCGCGGCCCTGGCCGACCGTATCGACCTGATACTGGATCCGCGGCGCCGCGGCCGGCGCCGTTTCCTTGGTTTTGGAGATGCGGCTGCGGATCTGTTCGATCAACGAGCTGGTATCGCTTTGCCCGGCTCGGTGCTGCAGCATCTTCGCCACCTGCTGCCGCAAGTCTTCCTGATCATCAACGATCAGAATTTTGCGATTCGAGTCCATTGTGTTACTCACCCTGTTCCTAGATCAGTCGTCGCCTTGTGCCACCGGCAGGCAAACATTGAATGTCGTGCCGCTGCCTTCTTCGGACATGACTTCCAGAAAACCGTCAAACTTCTCAATCGTCCGGCGGCAGTAATTCAAACCGACGCCGCGGCCGTAGCCGTCGGCGGTTTTTGTGGTATAGCCGAAATCAAAAATCCGGTTCAACACCTCGTCGCCCATGCCGGGGCCGTTGTCTTCGAAACCGGCCACCGCATACGGGACGCCCTCCAACTCACGGTGCGTCGTGGAAATGCGCAGCTTGCGATCGCGGCCGGTGACGTGGTCGAGCGCCTCGATCGCATTCTTGATCAGGTTGATGAATACCTGGGTCGTCATCGAGGGGTCGACGTCGATGAGATCGCGTCCCTGCAGTTCCTCCAATACCTGGACGTCGTGGCGGTTGGCGGACTCGCCCATCATCTTGATGGCGTCGCGAATCAGGCTGTCCACCGCGACCACTTCCCGGCGTCCCACGCCGCTGATCAGCCGCTGCTGCAGGCTGATGATCTCGGTGATGTGATTGAGTTTCTGATTCAGGGCGTTGACGGTGTCCGCCTGTTCCTGCAGGATCCGTTTCTGGTGCTGCAGCAGTTGCATCATGCTGCCGACATATTCACAGCCCTTGGCGTCTGTGGTCAGAAAATCTCCCACCGTACCGGCGCGGACGCTTTCCTCGATATCCGGCAGGATCTCCTGCAGGATCAGATCGAGGACCTCGTTCTTCTCGTTGTTGGCTTCCTCAAGTTCGCTGACGGCCAGACGGGCCACGGTGATCACGTTGCCGATGTTGTGGATGGTGCCCGAGAACATCTGCCGCATCCAGTCTTCTTCCGCGCGACGGACAACGTTGTCTTCGGTGGCGTGGTTGTTGGCGAACTCGGTCAATACCAGGTCCCTGTCATTGTTTTCGGCGTGGTCCGGTCCGTTTTGCCTCCGGCTTCAGCACTCCGATATACGGCAAGTTCCGATAGTGTTCGTTGTAATCGAGGCCGTAGCCGACGACGAACACATTCTCAATGGCGAAACCCCGGTAATCCGGTTGCACCGAGGTTTCGCGCGCCACTTCCTTCTGCAGCAGCACACAAGTCCGGATCGACGCCGGCTTTGATTTCCGCAGATGCTGCGATACGGCCTGCAGCGTGCGGCCCGTATCGAAAATGTCGTCGATCACCAGAACGTGACGGCCCTGAACGTCCGTCTTCAAATCTGAGCGTAGCTCAACCGCTTCACTCTTCTCTCCAATGTAGGATGCCACGCCAATACTGTCAAGTTGCAGCGGTAAGGGAATCAGGCGCAGCAGATCCGCCGCGAAGAACAGGGCGCCGTTGGAAAGAACGACAACCGTCAACTTCCGGCCGGCATAATCGGCCGCGAGGTCGGCGGCCAGTTCACGGTTGCGCGCGGCAATCGCCGCGGCCGTCAGGATCACCTGGTCGATATCCTGTTCCATCCCGTCGCTACAGCCGGACCTGCACGACCTGGTCCTTCCACATCACCACCCCCAGAACCAACGGGCTGTCGGCCAGTTCCTTGATGTTCTTGATGTACTCATGCTTGCCGTTCAGCCAGCATCGAACCCGGCCGCCGCCGCGGGCAATGCGATAGCGATACCAGTGCTTGTCCCCCCGGATCGGAACGGAAAACTGACGGTCGCTGCCGTCATTGGGCTGCATCACCACTTCCTTGCCGCCCTTGACAATGACCTCAACCACGAAGTTGCCCTCGCGTACGGCGTTGTAGACCAGCATCGCCTTGCGGCCGATCCCCGTCGTGTTGCGTACCGTCAGGATGCCGCCGGACGTCTGATTGGCCATCTTGTTCAGCGGGTAGTTCACCCAACGGCCGTTCTTGAAACAGCAGACACTCCAGCCGGCGGGAAGGGATGGGCTCAGCATCGGCCCGGTCGGCACCGGTTTGGCCTCGGTCTTCTCGGCAACCTTCGGTTTGTCCGGCAGGTCGAAGTCGAGCTTGTCGGTCTTGTCGTAGAGATCGATATTGCCCAGCAACTCGGTGAGCTTGGGCTTGATGCTGTCCCGCCGGGCGAGTTTCTGCAGGCCAATCAGCGCCACCGGGCTGTCGGGATCGGCCTGCTCGATCATGCGGAAGTACAAACAGGCCAGGTTGAGGTGCTGCTTGTCTTCGTAAAGCTGGTTCGCCCGTTTGCCCATCACCTCGTACAGCTTCTTCTCCGTCACCCGCGTTTTCAGCCGCGGCAGTTTCTTCTCCTGCGCGATCATGTCCATCACGCGGTTGGCCGTCCTGTTCGCCGGATCCACCCGCAACGCCATCTGCAGCATCATGAATGCCCGTTCATCATCCGCGTTCGCCACCAGGCGGTTGGCCGCGATGATCGCCGTTTTGTCGGCAATCTGCTCGTCCAGCTTGCGCCCTTTGCCGTCGCTGCCGGCACGCACCGGGCCAATCGCCGCGAGCGCCAGCGCCACGCAATACAAATAGGTGATCAGATTTCTCATGTGTACCAGCTTTAGACCCCAGGGAGTATAGGAAAAGTTCCGTGCCAATCCAAGTCCTGCAATTCCGTGAGGGCACGGGCGCGGGACCCACAACGATTTGCTGCCCCCGACGCCAACGCAACAACGGTCCGACGATCGCCGCAAAGAACTGCATTCTAGCAAGTTCCCCGGGAATATCCAATGGTTTTCATATGAAAACGCCGTGAAATCCACGTTTTCTCAGGCCGGCCGGTCTAATCCCCGGATGATTCAAGCTCTGCCGGGGTCTTGGCGCCGCGCCGGCGCAGGTCTTGCCGCAACCGCCCATCGACCACAGACAGGAACGTCTGCTTACGGCCGTCTTCGACCCAGACTGCATTCAGGTCGGCACCGGCGTCCACAAGGACTTCGATCGTATCCAATGCATATTCGTGCCGAAAGCAGGACAGTACCGGCTTGCCGGTGGGATCTCGGTAATTCACGTCTGCTCCCGCCTCCACCAAAGTCAGCGCGGTTGCGGGCCGACTCACACAACACAGAGGCGTTCTGCCGTCTTTGCTCACCGCCTCCAGTTCTGCTCCGGCGGCGAGCAGTTGGCGAGCTGTCGACTGGTAGGTGGCGCGGTGCAGCGGCGTCATTCCCCGATGGTCCGTGTGTTTGGCGTCAGCGCCTGCTGCAAGCAGAACGCGGGTCATCTCTTCCTCGGCGTAGAACAGCGGGGTTTCCCCCTTTGCCGCTTCGGCATTGACATCGGCTCCGGCATCGATGAGAACCTGGGCGATGTCGTGCTGCTTGCTCGACAGTGCGACGTTGTGCAAAGCCGTCCATCCATTCCGGTCGGTGCTGTTGACATCGGCGCCGTTTTCGATGAGGAGTTTGGCAATATCAACGGTTCCGGCGTAGTAGAGGGGCTTCCAGCCGGTTGCGATCTCGCCGACCTCAACATCGGCGCCGGATCGGATCAGCATCGCCACGGTATTCGAGTCACCCTTGGCCGCGGCAATGAACAGGGCGCTGCCAAGCCATCCGTAGGCGGACCTCGCTGTCTGTGCGTCCAGATCACGGTAATGAAATCTGAGCGGATAGACGACCTTCCACCACCCGCGCCCCTCAGCCGCTCCGTACCATGGATTCCAGGCGCCGGCCACGTACCAGTTGATGCCGTACAGCGAGAGTAGAGCTGCAGCTGCAATCCTGCCGATGTCCCACTTGGTGCCGGCTGTTCGCTCGCGGCGGCGGTCCGCGATCTCGCTGATACACCACATCACTGCGGCGGCCAGCAGAAACCCCGTCCAGTGTTGCGCCATGTAAGCAATGATTACGCCTGCCTTCGTCATGAACAATTCGTGCAGTTCCCATTCCCGGCTCTGCAGCAGCCAGACTTCCACTGTCAGGAACGGTCCTGCGATCGCCGCCGCGACGCTGGCTCGGGTCAATTGTCGCAACCAATGCGGCTCAATCCGACCGCAGAGCTGCCAGCCGACGTAGTACAGCAGGCCGAGAATGGCAGCCAGAGACACCGGTACAATCGGTGTGCCGCAACGGACACCGATGCCGACCAGCATTGCGATGCCGGTTGCGGCCAGGACCAGATGAAGCCCCCACTTCCGGTTCCCGGCCGTAAACTGAAACAACCCGAAAAGGACGACGAGCAGATAGCCGCCCACGCTGCCGCCCACCCAGAGCCGCAGTTGCGACTGGCTGACGTTGTCCTCCGCAAGCGTGCTCAGCGCACCGCCCAGACCGCCCGCGACAGCCAGCGTGACGACGATCAACACGCCTGTCGCAAAGTAACTTGTACCCTTCGGTTGTTCGTTCTCCGGCATAGTCAATCCCAACCGCACTTTGCTGACATGGAGTCACTCCGGCTCAACCACGTCGCCCTTGATCGGGGAATACAACCTCAAGGTCTCCGACTCGCCGTCCCGGTGACGTCGGACGTTGCTGAACACACACTTGACGGCCTTGCCCGCCTGCATGACGCCGCTGTGCATCAGATGAAAATGGATGTGCGGCTCCGAGGAGTTGCCGGAATTGCCGCAGAGCCCCAACACCTGGTCCGCCGTGACTGCATCGCCCACCTCAACCTGGATGCTGCCCAACTTGTAATGGGCAATCAGCGAGAACACGTCCTTTGCGTGTTCGATGATCGTAGCGTTGCCGACTCCGGAGTACGGGTTCATGGAGTTCGGCCGGTTGTCGGAAACGCCGCGGATCACCGTGCGAACCACGCCGTCGGCCGGCGCCAGGACCTCCTTGCCGAAGGCGTAGTAGTCCTGGTTCTCCAGACCGTGATTGCGATAGGTCAGGCCGTTCTCTCCCGGTACGAGGAAGTCGAAGGCGTACCGCTGCCCGGGGTCGGTGTGATGATGTCCACTTAATTCCGCTGTCTCGCCGCCCCAAAACACCAGCCACTTGCCGTTGAACCGGATCTTCCAATGCAGCAGGACAGGCACTCGCATTGCAACACCCCTA
>CAYLNH010000196.1:0-13735 GCA_964384625.1 uncultured Lentisphaerales bacterium | reverse complement strand
GTTGGTATGTCTGCCCCGAATAATGCGACGTTATTTCCGCGCCGACCCTAAGGACCGGCGCAGAAATAACTTGGCGCTTTGTGTCCCAACTGCTTCAGTTGGTCGGGGCATTTTCGGCCCTCAGCTTCGTTATTCAATCCTCACGCAGCTCGCTGCGATCGTCAATCATGCCTGCCTGAGAGCCGAAACTGCTCCCGGCAAAACGCCAGTTTATTTCTGCGCCGGCCCTAAGGTTGGGCTTTGTCCCTTCATTACGTCGATGATCGGACGCTGCGCGCCCGATCATCGGCCCGCAGGGCCGCCGGTGAGCCGCGGGCCGATAAACAAATCAGATCAAAGGATCAACATCAGTATGAAAACAAAGATGATCATGTTTCTGGGCCTCATACTTTGCGCTGCGGTATACGCGCAAGTTGAGACCTCGGGCAAGAACGAGAAGGACAAAAAAGTCCGGCAGATCCCGGTTTTCAATCATACCTTTGTCCTTACGCCGGGCTGGTCGATCATCATCGACTCAGACAAGAACAGTACCAAAGATATCCTGGTCGAGGTCGACGGCAAGAAACGCTTCGGCAGCGGCAAGGAAATGGACCTCTATTTCTCCACGATACCGGCAAAGGACGTGGCTCATGCTGAATTCTGGTTTCGGTCTGGTACGAAGTCCCGTTGAAGAAGACTTCAACGCCCGTGAAACCCGTCTGGAAGGTCCATTTCTCAGATCGACTGCTTGAACCTGCTGAACATTCAAAGCCTGATACTACGGTCCAGACGGGAGTCGGCGCCGGCGGAACGTACTTCCTTCCGTTTGAGAAGGGGGACGAAGTTATCACCCCGACGATGGATAAGATGGATATGATTGAGGGCCGTGGGATGATGCAGACCGCACTTGAAATTCCCGACGTGATCATCACCCGTTTCCGCTATGCCAAATCGCCGAAGGGCCAAGTACGAAGCCTCTACATCATCATGACCCGCGACGTCGGCAAAGTGAAAGAAATGGCCCGTATCCCATACCCAAGCCGAAAATCTTCTGGTGGCTGAGCAGCAGCAGCGGTAAACGGCTGAAGCCCAGACGCTGGGTCTACGGCATGACGGCACGATACCAGAGCGCCGGTTCCTTCGACTTCGCAATCCCAGGCATCCACTCCAGGTACTGCTTGCGCGCGCCGAAGTCGTCGTCGTTGACGATGAAGTTGACGAAGAACTGCTCGCGGTCGATGACGTCGCGGCGAATGGCGACGCGGTAGAGCGTGGCCTTCGTTTTGTCGCGACGGGTGATGTCCGCCTTGATCTCGCCGTTGGCGGCGATGACGCCGGCGTCGGCGCCGTAGTTCGAGACGTGCTTGTAGACGGTGAGCTTGCCGTTGACGCGACCGATGGCGTATTCGTTGAAATCCTTCTTGCCGGTGCGCGAGAACGCCACCTGCAGAGAGTCATTCTGCCACATGGCGCCGGCTTCGTTGCCGGTGCGGTCGACATCGTCGCGAACCTTGACGACGAGATAGAGAAAGTCCGTATCGGCGTGCAGCCAGGCTTCAGCCGCGAGGTCATCCTCGCCGTGCCACCATTTAGCTGCATCGGGGAATTTGTCGAAGAAGTTGATGATGCCGCGGGAACCGATGATGACGGTGGGTTCGCGTTTGTCCCAGGCAGCGGCCGGGATGTCCCAGAAGGCGCGGTCGAGTTGCGGCAGCGGGAAGGAGTACTTGATGCCGACGGCTTCGCTGGTGATCACCTTGTCGGTCTCGGTCATGGTCACGCGGATGGTTTCCATCCCGTTCTCGAGGCGGCGCAGAGCGCCGGGCCCGCCGACGAAGAGCTTCCAGCCCTGCGAGCCGCTGAGCACCTTGACCGCCAGCAGATTGCTGCCCTTCTTCAGCTTGATCGGGAAGACGTGATCGCGAATGGAGTAGCCGCCGCCGTTGCCTTTGGCCAGGGTGTCGTAGACTTTCTCGCCGTTGACATACCAGGCCATCCACCAGTCGGCCGAGGCGCCGACGTTGACGGTGCGTTCGCGGTCGGATTCGACCACGGCAAACGCCAGGGCGGCGGCTCGGGTGCGGAAGTTGCCGTTGACCGCTTCGAAGTCGAGCTTGTTGTTGCGGGCGAAGGCGACCTTGCCGGCAGTCTGCTTGCCGTCGCAGGCGAGCGTCTTCGGGATCGCGCTGTACGTCGCCGGGTCGGCGGCGGCTTCGTCGACGTAGGTGAAGACAGTCCAGGCGCGCGGCCAGTTCAGCAGACGTTGCGGCCGACCGACGTCGACGGTGAATTCGAGTTCGCGTTTCTCCTTGGGCCGCAGCGTCAGGTCGCTTGCCGCCGGCGTTACAGTCACCGGGACCTCAGACTGCGCCTGCAGGTTGAGGCGCGTACTGAGTTCGCGGTCGAACGGGTTGCGAACCTGGACCTGGACGGTGTTGCGGCGGTTGATGAGCAGGTTGCCGGCCGCGCCCAGCGTCAAAACCGGCGGCGCTGTGGCAACGCGATAGTCGGCGTCGATACCCTGCCATTTGACGAAGATCGGCGCGTAGCCGACGGCGACCGGGGTACTGCCGTCCGGCAGAACGGCGCCGGCTTCGGCGTTGCCGTACTTGTCAATCAACCGGAGGTCTTTGACATCGTCGGCTTCGGCGGCGAGATCGAGGTAGACGTTATAGAGCGCCGGGTGATTGACCCAGAGCACGCAGACCTTGCCGGCGCCGGCGGTCTCTTTGAAGACATAGCCTTCGGCGCCGGTCTTCTGCAGATCGA
The DNA here is from genome assembly GCA_964384625.1 of uncultured Lentisphaerales bacterium. Lineage (GTDB taxonomy): Bacteria > Verrucomicrobiota > Lentisphaeria > JABSQK01 > JABSQK01 > CAYLNH01. Next base: position 10,987 of record CAYLNH010000196.1, on the reverse strand, counting down.
TGGTGCGTTCGAAGGCGTACCCGCGCAGCGTTTCCACGAGATTGCGGTAGGCGAGCACCACCGGCCGCGGTTCTTTGTGGCTGTAGAGGTTGCCGTAGCTGTTCGCGTTTTCGAACCAGAGCCGGAACCAGAAGAAGGTCGGCAGGCCCTGCGACTGGGCGAAGACGATCTTCTGGATGGCCGTATGCGCCTGGATGTCTTCCTGGAAGGCGTTGCCGGCGGCGAAGCCGGACTCGGTCTCGATGCAGGGCTTGTCGCCCTTGCCGTGCCGGGCGGCGCAATCCTTCATTCGGCGATAGGCGTTGCGTTCGGCCTGCACGCCCGGGCCGTGGCCGTGATAGGCCCAGGCGTCAAGGTGCTTGGGATTGACGATCTCGACGAAACGGCGGGCGCGGCGGTTGCCGTCCTTGCCGTGGAAGCAGAGGCCGCCGTTCATGATGACCGTGTTCGGGTTGGCCTGCTTGATCGCCTGTGAGATGACGCTCATGCCGCGGCTGTAGTCGTCGATCGGGCCCTTGTAGAAGAAGGGCAGATCGGGTTCGTTGCCCAGTTCCCAGTAGCGCAGCTCCGGGTATCTGGCGGCAACGGCAGCCGCGGCACGCGCGCGTTTCTCCGTCTCTGCAGCCAGGCGTTTGCGATCCTTGTGATACGGCACGTCGACCATCGGCATGAGCTTGAGGTCGTGCTCGCGGTACACCGGGAGGGCGTCGTCCCATTCGTGCAGGCGGGCGCCGCCGCGCAGGATGTCCACCCCCATGATCCCGGCCCACTGCAGCAGGAGGTCCTTGCGATACGGCGAGCCGAGCATGACGTCGAGGCCGTAGAGGAACTCGCCGGCTTTTGCCTTGCGCAGTCTGGTGCGGCTGCCGATGCCGAAAGCGATGCGTTTGTCAATGATGTTGTACGGTTTGTCGTCCCGCGTCGTATTGAGTCGGAACTTGACGAAGTACTGGCCGTGCTCCAGGCCGGCCGTCGAGAAGGTGAACGGCAGACTGAGCTTCTCCTCGCCGTTGATGGTTCGGGCGCCGTCCCGTTGCGACAGCATCTTGCCGGCGCGGTTGAACACGGTAAAATTAAAGGTGGTGTCGACGGCTTTGCGGGAGATGTTCCAGAGCTTGTACTGCAGCGTCACCCGGTCGTCCGGATGGAAAAAATACACGCCGCGTTCACTGTCGATACTCGTCAGTTTCAGGAGGCGCCGGTAGTCGACGTCGTCGTCGAGGTCGTAGCCTTTGATCCGGATGCTGCGGATCCAGAGGTCGCTGGTGAAACCGTTGAAGCGCAGGTCGTAGCCGTCGGACCTGGCGGCCTTGTTGCTGTGGCCGAAATCGCGTTCTCCGAAGTGGGCGTTGTCGATCCTGGTGCGGATGGTTTTCCAGTGCTTCGACTGCCAGCCGCTGAGGACCTGTTTGCTGCCGGCGGCGGTGTCGGCCCAGAGCTGGGTGCCGGACCACGCCGGCAGGCGGTAGGTCACTTCGATATCGACCGCCGGCATGCGGCCCTTTTTGAAACGGGGATCGGTGATCGTGAAATAGAAGGAACGCCCCCAGCCGAGGCCCGGCGCCGAACCGTACTGCGCCACCCACGCCTCCGTCTTTCTGCCGTCGAGGTCGACCACGGTCGGCTTGCACTTGCGCTTCTCGAACCACATGCCTTTGGCCCTGGGCTCTTTGTCGAAGATGATGTAGCATTCCAGCGGGTCGTCCGGTTCGGGTGCGGCTTTGACGGCGTCGGGGATGGCTGCCGGCGGCATGCCGCGTTTCGGGAGATCCTCGTGTTTTGCCGGCCGGGTCTTCAGTGTGCCGTGCATATCCTGTTTGACCTGTGCCGCCGACAACGCCACAGGATATACCCGGACGCTGTCGATCAGGCCGTGGAAGCCCTTGTAGTTGCCCCCGGCGAAATTGCCGCCTTTTTCCCAGCCGAGCACCAGCGGGTCGCCGCCGGGAAACAGGGCCTTGCCGGTCTTCTGGCGCGCGACCGCCTTGCCGTCGTGATAGATTACCAATTCGTCGCGCGCTTTGAACGTGAACGCCACGTGCTGCCAGTCTCCCGGTTTGATGAGCTTGCCGCGTTTCCACAGCCGCCGCCATTTGCCGTCGTTGTAGCTGACGCCCAGGTGGCCGTTGCGGTTGATCTCGAAAGAATACGGCTTGCCCGCCCACCAGCCGGGACGTTTGGTGACGATGAAGCAGGTGTCGCCGTCCGGAAGCCCGGCCGGTTTGATCCAGGCTGTGAAGGAGATCGCCCGCGTCAGCCGGTCGATCGCGCTGCTGCCGGCGAACACCACCCGCGCCTGCTTGCCGTCCAGTTCAACCGCGTTGCCGTGTCGGCCGGCGACCAGTGTCGCGCCGGCCACCAGCTTGCCGTTGACGTTGAACGCACCGGCGTCCTTGACGAACCCCTTGTCCTCGGCCGCATCCATGTTCCAGACGCCGACGACGGGGACGGTATCCTGAGCCGACACCGGGGATACGGAGAGAAGCAGCGGGGCGAGAAGAAGCAAGACGGAACGGCGCATACAGGAGGTCCTTGTTCAGTGGTTAAGGCAATTTGTTGCTGATCACCAGCCGCGGGTCCCAGATATCCCAGTCCCAGCCGCGGGCGCACCAGCTCCGGGCCTGGACGTCGCCCGGCCGCAGGGTCTCCACATGGCCGTCGACATAGGTGAAATTGGCGCTCTGACCCGGATGGCGCCAGACCGTGCCGCAGAGCAGGCCGACATGCGAAAACCAGCCGTCGGCCAGCAGCCAGACGTTGTCGGCCCGCGAAATCGAATGCAGGCGAACAGGCTTGTCCGGCGCTTCCCCGACCCAGCCGTAATGGATGTACTTGCCGATGAACCAGCCGGGCTGGTCATAGTACAGGTTGCTGTGGGTCTTGTCCCAGTTGCACAGCGAATTCATGCTGTACGAGGTGAAAACACCGAACGGCTTGGCCGTGGTATTGGCCGTGTCCGCGTGCAGATAGTCGCCGTCGACTTCGATCCAGGCGGTGCCGCTGACACCGTTGCTCGAGGTCACCGTGCCTTTCGTCTGGTTCCAGCGGCCGAGCTGTTTGCCGTGCGCCGGGCAGTGCAGACTGCGCAGATAGCGGACATCCGGATAGACCGTGCCGTTCTGGTCTTCCATGTCCGTGATCTCTTCCACCGGCAGCACGCCGTCGAGAATCAGCGCCTGGAAATCCACGGTCTGGTTGTTCCAGCCCCAGATCACGTCGAAGTTCGGCGGCAGGATGCCGTCGTTGTTGTCGGCGTACATGGCCGTCGCCATATGGATCTGCTTTTCGTTATTCATGCACGTAACGGTGACGGCATACTGCTTGGCCCGCTGCAGCGCCGGGAGCAGCAGCGCCGCCAGCACGGCGATGATCGCGATCACCACCAACAGTTCTATGAGCGTGAACGCTCTCCGAACCTGCCTTCGCCCAAAGGCTGCGGCTGGCACAGCCAGAAGCTCAATCAAGGTGAACCTGATTGAGCGCCCCGCATTGCGCGGGGTAAACTTCCGGCTTCGTCGGACTTCGCCGGACACCGTCGTCCCGACTCGCGGTGAAGACGGAACTGCGCCTTCGCATGCTGGAAGCTCAATCAGCGTCGAGCGGGATTCGGATGTCATCGGCTGTCCCTCACAAGGTGATCAGTTCCGGGTTCAATACAACGCGCTGCGGCGCTTCCGGCAGTTCGCCGTTGGCTCGCTGCAGAGCCAGTTCCGCCAGACGTTCGCCGCGCCGGTAATCCAGCTTGTCCACCGTCGCCAACGGCAACGTCGGCTCCCACGCGAGCTCGTGGCACTCGCGGCAGTAATTGTCGTAGCCGACAATCGCCACGTCGCGATTCGGCTCCAGGCCCAACAGCCGGCAGGCCGCCGCCACATAGAACACGTCGCTGTCGCTGACGCACATCACCGCGTCCGCCGGCTCGTCGGTATTCGCCAGTCGGTCCGCCAGGAAACCGGCGAACTGCCGGGCCCGCGTGTCGTAGTCGTCCGGACCGAACGCCGACCGCGGCAGGAGCCCCTTGACCACCAGTTCCGGGAGCGGCTGCAGACCGGCTGCCGCCAGGCCCTCTTCATAGCCGCGGCGACGGGCCCGATACCAGTAACAGTCCGGACTGTCAACGCCCAGCTGCAGAATCCGCCCGCACCCGCGTTCGGTCAGAAATTCCACCAACGAACGCGCGCCCTGCCCATGATCCGAAATCACCCGGTCCTGCTCCTGCCATTGCGGCTCGTCGCTGTCGACCACCAGCGGTACCCCCGCCGGCCCCAGCGCCGCCGCCAGTCGGCGACAGGCCGGCGAGTCCTCCGTCATGTAGCCGGCCGCCACCGCCTGGGGCGGATCAAGCCGGAAATGGTTGATGTTGTCCTGCCCCAGGGCATCCTGAAACACCGTCAGACAACACAGACCACGGCGCCGGATGCCTTCCAGAATCCCCAGATCCAACGCGAAATGCCGATGCGGAATGCTCAGCTTGTTCGGCTCGCGGTTCAGATTCGTCAGCAACAGCACGGTCTTCTGCATGATGCTCACCGGCTTGATCATCTCGGCACGGACCACCCGCTGCCGGCCTTTGCGGGCCAGGACCTGCTGCTCTTCCAGGTGCTCCAGCACGGAGCGGACCGTTACCCGCGAAACACCGATTCGCTCGGCCAGCGCCCGCTCCGAGGGGATCCCGTCGCCGACGGCGAACTCGCCGGTCTCGATGGCGCCGAGGATCTCCTTGAGCGCCAGCGACCGCGGGCTGCGATCACAGACGACCTTGTGACTGACGGTGTTCATATTGGTATTATAATGCATACCAATAATGCCGTCAAGGGGATTGTCGGGGTTTTTATAATACCAGAGGGCCGGCCGGTCTCGCAATCCGTGCCGACGAATGCCCGGCCGGAATGCTTCCGCCGACCTCTCCTACATGGCAGCAAACGGAAGTGATGGCAAGGCGCTCACGAAAACAGCAATGAAATCGGCCGCCGGCCGGCATGGGCCGGGGCTACGGCCAGTGCGGTTTCCAGGGGCGCCAGATCGGTGACGAGCCGGGCTGATGCTTGTCGCCGGGATCCGATTTGTACACCGGCAAAATCGGTGACCGTTGTATGCGGTGTGTGGCGGAGTGTTCGGGGAACGCCATCTCGAAAGACCGGACGAAAAGCATCACCGTGGCTGGGGATCGGTGCGAATGGGGTAAACTCGACACGAAGACGTGTTCGGTTGCCTATCGCGGGGGATTCGGAGGCCAACCCTTTCATGCGTGAGGGGGCCGATCCAAAGGAATGGGCCGGGTGCTGCTGCGGCCGGCCGAAACTGCAGCGGTGTCATTCGGGTTCTTCCTTCGGCTGGGTTTCGGTTCGGTCGGCCGTGCCGCGGTAGGCGATGCATTTGCCTTCTCGGGTTTGCATCACAATCACGCCGGGACCGCGGAGAATGGTGCTGTAGTCGTGGGCGCCTTTTCGTCTGGCCGAAGGCGGAAGGTCTTGCGGGCGCGGCAGGCTGTCCTTGGTGAAACTGCCGTCCGCCCGCAGAACGCGATAGGCGGTCTTCCGAATGGTCTTTCTGCCGACCTTGGTGCGCGTGCGATGGCGGACCAGCAGGAGGTCCTTGGCGAGGACCGTGATCGGGCTCGCCCCCGCAGGCAAAATGCCGTCGAAGACGACGTCGCCGTCGCGCGCGACAGCGACCACGCGGTTCTGGTCGAACCGCAGGCAGGTGCAGGCGCTGTTCGGATCGTAGTTCCTCCAGTCCAGCCTCCTGTCGAGATACTTGAGCCAAGCCATCTGCTTGCCGCTGCGCCAGATGAAGCGGCCGTCGCTCAGACGAACGATGCCGGCCTCGTCGCCGGCGCTGCGGATCAATGCGAGGTCACCGCCGAGGAGATAGTAGTTTCGGACCTTGAGGTCTTCGGGGCTTTGCCAGAGGGGCTTGCCGGCGCCGTCTGAACGCAAGAGGCGGCCGCCGGCGAGCTTGAGCTTCGGCAGGCCAAGCTTCTCTTGCTTGCTGTCACGCTGCTTGCGGCGTTCGGTTACCCACTTCCTGCTGTCCAGCGCCTGCTTCTCGTAGCTGCCGGTGCGTCCGTCGAATTTGAGTAGCGGTACCTTCTTGTTCGGCTTGCGATACCAAGCGCTTTTGAGTCGTTTGTGCGGGTCGCGGAAGCCCGGGGGACCCCATACCTGCAGGCCCCAGTCGCGGATATCGACGTTGGTGGAGTTCACCCTGGGCAGCTTGTCCTGAATGCCGCGGCATTGCCAGAGCAGACGGCCGGAGAGCAGGTCGAGCCAGCCGAGCGTGCCGCTGTGGGCGGCGGTGGTGAGCGGGGCGAAGCCGTACTCTTCGCCGGGCGCGATCGTGCTTTGGAGCCAGGGTTTCTCGAAACGGCGAACCTGCTTGCCGTTGCTCAGGTCGATGACGTTCACCCAATCGGCGCTTTCGGACGCGATCACGGTACCGGGCGAGCCGTCACGCTTGACGGCCTTGATTTGGTCCCGGTCGCCCTCGAGCTGCCAGCGCCGTTTGCCGGTGCGCAAATCGATCATGCCCATGCTCCAAGGTTTGGCGCTGGTGTAGATGCCCAGCCCATTGGCGTTCGCCTCCAGCGTGCTCTGCTTGGGTATGGGATTCCCCTTCCAGGCTACCTGGAAGGGCGGCTTCACCTGCAACTCGGCAAAGCTCGTCTTCACCTGCCTCAGCGCGGTGCGCGCTCGCTCAAGCTCGGCGGCGCTTGGATAGCGACGTTCGATGTCGGCCAACACGCCGGCAGCCGCAGTGAAGCGCTTGGCCTGGATCAGGACGTCCAGCAGCTTCAGCGCGGCGTTCCGTCGCGCTGCGGGGTCGGACGCCTGACGGAATCGCAGGCAGAGGGCGGTGGCGGCGCCGGGGTAGCCGCGGCGGGCAAAGCGATCGGCCGCCTGCAGCGCGGCCGCGCTCGCCTGCGGGCTGTCGGCGAAGTCGACCGAGAAGGCCACGAGTTCGGCGGGGTCCTTGACCGCCGCCGCGCGCTCCAGTCCCTTCTGCAAAGCTTCCTCCACTTGCCGGCGCAAGGGTTCGGGGGCGTTGGCGTACAGCGGCTGCAGGCGGTCCCAGATCGCGGCCCGGCCGGAGCGCAGCCAATCGCCCTCGTTCACGAGGATCATCACGGACTCGACTGAGAGTGCCGGGAGGTAGACTGCGATGGCCGCTTCGCTCTTCTTGCGGCCTTCAAGCCAAGTGCCGTACAACCAGGCGATCTCCACTTTCTCGCGCGGCGTCCGCGCCAGCGACCAGGCGCGTTCGTAGTAGTCGGCCGCAAGCTTTGGCTGCTCGTGTGCGAACCGCAGTACGGCTTCGAGGAAGCGGCCGCGGGCCACTTCACGCGCCGGTCCCTCGGCCATCGCCTCACAGGCGGCAAGCAAGTCATTGAGCGCTTCGCGGTAGCGCTGCAGGAGAAGGTAGAGGCCGCCGCGTTCAGCGAGCGCGTCCGGGTCGGGGCCGGCTGCAATCCGCCGTTCGAGTTCCTTCAGGACCGGGCTCACGTCCGTGATCATGGCGAGCCGGTCGGGGCCTGCGACAAGGATGCCGGCGGCGCTCGCGTGGAGGTTGCCGAGCGGCATGTTGTCCGGCAAATGCACCCTGATCGGTTTTCCGGGTTTGCCGGTGGCCAGTTCGAGACGCTGGATCTGATGGTCGGCGGGGACCAGGATTTCCTCGCCGGCGAGGGCGGCGCGACCGGTGCTCTTCACCTCTTGGGTCCACTGCGGCTCGGCAGTGGCGGGATTGACGGCCATGATCATGCGGGCGCCGCCGAAGACCAGGTGCTCGGCGGTCATGCCGACGACGTACTTGACGCCGTCGGGCCGGGGCTTGACCCAGCGCCGCTGGCCGGTACGGCGGTCCAGGCAGACGATGGCGGGGGCATCGCTCGGGAAGGCAAGGACCAAGTCCTTGAAGGGGATGACGAGATCCTCCTCCCAGCTGCCGGCGTTGTTGAACTCGACACCCTCGCGCCGCGGCTGGCTTTCCGCCGGCGCTCCGGTGGCCGGCCGGGTCAGTTCGTAGACGGCGAGCCATTCGACGCGGCCGTCGATGGTATCGACACAGGCGATGCGGCCGCCGCCGGTGCAGAGGTAGGCGAAGACGCCGTGCAAGCCCAGGTGCATCGGCTTCCGGGGGCCTTCCATGCTGGGGCCGCCGGGCACCAGCAGGCTCTTCCAGACGGGTACGCCGGTCTCCGCGTCGAGCCCGATCAGGTTCAGGCCCAGTTCGTCCCTGAAGGGTGTGACGAGCCGACCGGCGGCCGGCAGGGGGGCGGCCAAGAACCGTACGCGATTGGCCTTCCATTCAATGGGGCGCTCGGTGGCGGCGAGCGTGTTCGGGGCGCGACCGGCCTCGTTGGCCAGGATTACCCGGTGCATGTTCGTCGGATCGGCATGCGTCTGTCGCCGCGGATACCAACTGCCGACCCACTGTTTCTTGGGGCCGTCGCGGTCGTTGACACAGACCTGCAAGCCGATCTCCCCGCCGACCTTCGGAGCGATGCCGAGGTTGCTCCAGGGCAGGAGGACCTCAAGCTGGTAGCCGCCCTCGACCTTCACCCCCGCCGTTTGCACCAAGGGCGCCTTGATCTTCTCCACGCCGCGACGGTGGTCGAGAACGATGTGCCGCAATTCGGGATGCTTGGGGTCGGCGCCGGTGGAAACAAGGGTCTGGTACATGTTCCAGGATCCGCGGAATGCGGCGGCGAAGATCTCGAGGGAATCGCCCTGGGACAAAGCTTCGCTCTGTTTGGCTTCGACGATCATCGAATCCGTGACCTTGGCGCGGACGACGACGCCCTCGGCGGTCCAAACGGCCGCGGCGTCGATGCCGAGATCCTCCTCTTTGCTCTTGCCGTGGATCTCCAACGGCAAACCCCTGGACCACTCGTCGAAGCGGCCGTCCAGCTGAATAGCGGGCGCCCACGGCAGCAAGACAGGCTTGGATTTGCGGAAGACGAGCTTGGACTTGGCGCCGAGCGTCCGGCCGATGCGCCAGCGGACCTTGCCGCTGTCGCGCTCGTAGGCGCTCAGCACATTGCCCTCGGCGATCTCCGCCCCGGCCTCGAGGCGCTTGCCGTTGCGCCAGGTGAACCCGAAGTTCTTGGGCACGTAGGAGGCTTTGTGGTTGAGCTCGATGCGATAGAGCGTATCGCCGACCAGACTCAGGTCGCGACTCAGACGATTGAGGAAAAGCCAGCGTTCCCGGTCACTTTGCTTTCCCTTCACGGTACGATAGGTATGCTGCTTCTCCCACAAGCCCTTGCCTTCCCAGATGCCTTTGCCGGTCTGCAGATCGTAGCAGTAGCTGTGCGGATGCGAGGCATACCAGACACGCTCGCCGTCGAAGACGGCCTGGTCGGTGGGATGCTGCTGCGTTTTGCGGATATGTCCGGCCATGTTGTCCGAGTCGGTGACAATGTCGAGGGGCCTTTTTTTGGAGAGCCCTTGCGGCGGGCCCAAATAGGTGACGTGCTTGTGGCTCCAGCGCAGCAACCAGAGGGGCTTGTCGGCGGCCTCGACGGCGGGCCCGCGGCCGCGGCGGCGGCCGTCGCCATAGGCGGCAGCGAACTCGCTCGCGGGCCGCTGCCGGCTGGCGCGCAGGGCTTCGATTTCGGTCTTCACCGTGTTCCAGGCCGGCGACAGTCCGGCGTTGCGGTCGCCAAGCTCCTGCCAGGCGTCCTGCGCACCGGTCAGGTCGCCGCTGCGAACGCAGGCCAAGGCCAGGCGCGGCAACAGCTCATCGGCCGCAATCGTCGGGTCCGGATGGCGCCGGTGGATTTCGCCGAGAATGCGCCGGGCTTGCGGGTAGTCCTGTTGGTCGAGGTGGAAGCAGGCCAGCTGGAAGGCGGCCTCATCTCCCAGAGTGCTGAGAAAGCGGGTCTTGTAGGTATCCTCGAGCAGCTCGATGTCGAGGCCCGCGGCAAAGCTGTCGAGACGCCGGCGGACGATGGGGTCGTTGAGCGCGCGGTAGGCCGCCAGGGCGTTCTCGGGCATGTCCAGGATGATCTTGTGGGCCAGTTGGCGAACGGAGAGGAAGAGTTCGCCGTCTATGCTGGTCGGGATACCGTCATCCCGGCGGATGACGATGTCCAGCAGGCGAAAGACATGCTCGAACTTGCCTTCGCGCGCCGCGGCCCGGGCCTGCTGGAAGAGGAGGTTGAGTTCGGAGTACATGCGGACGCCGGCGTCACGCAGGGCCGGGGCCGGCGTCGCGTCCTTCCCCGCACCCGGGGACTGCTTCTGTGCCTGGACCGGACGCGTCAGGACGAATGCAAGGGCGATCGCCAACAGGAGCGCCGGAAGATGTAAGAGGGAAGCAGCACGGCAGGTACAAGCACGCATGGAGCATCTTCCTTTTGTAGACCGGTTGAGAACGCGGAATGAATTGTTGCTCAGCGCTGCAGAACCGGCAGGTAGCGGTAGGGCAACTGCAGGGTCAGCAAGGCACTGCTGGTGGCGAAGATCGATCCCAGGCCGGCGGATCTCCAGGATCCGTCGGATCGGCTTTTCTCGAGCAGGTAGTCGCGTACGATCGGGAAATACCAGTTCCAGTCCTTGCCGCCGGCGAACCACATGGCCTGTCCGAAGTACAAGAGGCCGTAGAAGCCATGGCCTCCGAAAGCATTCGCCGGGTTCTTGCTGCTCTTCTTGACTCGGTTCTTGGTGTAACGCAGGGCGCCGACCGCCACCTTGTGCTCGAAACGGCCGAGGTTGTACATGGTCGCACAGGCGGCTGCCGTGATCGCCGGCATGCTGCGACCGCGGGTGCGATAGGAATAGCTGATGCCGCCGTCGCGATTGGCGCATTTGAAGATGTAGTTGTCCGCCTTCTTGATGGTGCTGGGGGGCACGTTGATACCGGCATTGCGGCAGGCGCGAAGCGCCTGGATCTGGGTCACCGTGACCGAGCCTTCGTCGTTCCGTGAATCCCTATGGCCACAATATTCAGTTGGCATGTTGATTGGCAAGCCTTTATGGCCGTC
>CAYLNH010000195.1:0-13758 GCA_964384625.1 uncultured Lentisphaerales bacterium | reverse complement strand
CATTTCAGGAGGCATCATGAATCATCCTAAACACCCCTTAATTCAGCGCCATTCCGCTCTAGACCCCGGGTCGCTCGTCGGCCCGGTGAATGAGTTCATCAGGGAAGGAGACGGCCCCACGATCCTGCTTTTCGGGCGCTGGGAAGCCGGCTTCCCAGCGCCCGAAAAGCAGGGTGAGGGGTGAGGGCTTGCAGCCACTAATGAACTTCTTCACCAGGCGGATAAACCGCCTGGGGTCGTATGGTCGAGCCAATTGTTGGCAGGAAACGCCTACGGAGGTGACATGCGCCCTGCCAGCTGTTGGCGGGGTGAATTTCCTGAGATTCGTGGTATTCGTGTAGGCCCCGGCGTTGCCGCAGTTGAACACCCAGCAGAAAGACCGACCATGCCCGATTTGAAAGCTGTCATCTTCGATCTCGACGGGATCCTGTGTGATACCTCGATCTACCACGCCCAGGCCTGGGCGGACCTCGTGCGTGCGGAGGGCATTGAGCCGCCGTCGGACCTGGAGGAACGGGTCAAGGGCATCTCGCGCATGGCCAGCCTGAAGATCGCCCTGGGCGAGCACGCCAAAGACTATTCCGACGAGCAGCTCAATGAACTTGCCGCCCGCAAGAACGCCTGCTATCTGGAGGCCGCTAAGGCCATCAACCCGGCCGACATCTTTCCCGGTGTGAAGGACCTCTTTGCGGACCTCAAACAGAATGACATCAAGGTGGTCCTCGGTTCTGCCAGCAAGAACGCCAAGGCCGTGCTGGAGGGGCTGGAGTTGATTGACGAATTCGATGCGATTGCCGATGGCTACGCCTACAAGCACGGCAAGCCCCATCCCAACGTGTTCGTCAGCGGCGCCGGCATGGTCGGCGCGCAGCCGCATGAGTGCATCGTCGTGGAAGACGCCACTGCCGGGATCAACGCTGCCCTGGACGGCGGATTCGTGGCGGTTGGTATGGGCGCTTTTGACTCCCTCAAGCATGCCGACATGTTCGTCGACAGCCTGACGGAACTGGATGCTGCGCGCCTATGCCGGCTGCATGCGCGATGCCGTCCGGATCGCTGGTCCATCCGTCGGGACCAGACGGATCCGGAACGGGAGGGGTCCTTCGGCACCCTGTTCTGCGTCGGCAACGGCCACGTTGGTGTGCGCGGCAGTCGGCCGGGAGCGGGGCAGGGCGTCTATGTCGCCGGTTTTTATGACCGCATTAACCGCGGTCCGCAGGACGTGGACAACTGGAGCCCGTTCCTGCAGTACTGGGGCAACCCGGATCTGGCGCGCGACGATCAGATTGAAGTCTGTCTGGTGAACGCACCTGATTTTCTGCAGTTGGGCTTGGCGATTGCCGGCGAGCGCGTGGACTGGGATGCCGTCACATTGCACCGGGCCGAACGCCGGCTGGACATGCGGTCCGGCATGTATCAGGCGGAATACGAATATGAAGTTGCCGACGGCAAGCGGTTCGCGTTGACTCTCAGGCGTTTCGCCGCCGCCGATAATGTGCATCAAGTGCATTCCCAATACGTTCTTGAGCCGCTGAATTTCTCGGCGCCGCTAACGATTCTCAGCGGCATCAGCGGCTTGACGGAGAACCACAGCAATCGCGGCCCGGAACAGCTCTATGATATTGTCGCGACCGAGGCCGTTGATGCTCGCGCTGCGATCATGGCAGTCAAGGGACGGCGCGACGGTATGGAGGCGGTTGTCGGCAGCGGGCTCAATGTCCTTGATCGGCCGCACGCCGTGTATGAGGTAAAGACCACACCCGGTCGAGTTGCCGTTGCGACCGAGGTCGATGTAGAACAGGATCAACTGCTCTACTTCGAGCAGGTTGCCGTTCTGGCGACGAATCGCCTCGCCGCCGACTGTAAGGCGGAAGTGCGCCAGGAACTGCTGGAGGCCGCGCGCCGGCCCTTCAGCGAGATGCGTATCAGTCATATTGAATGTTGGCATCAGTATTGGGATGCCTCGGACGTGTTGATAGACGGCAACAGCGACGACCAGTTGGCGATTCGCTTCAGCATCTACCACCTGCTGTTGTCGGCGTCACAGGCGGATGCCAGCGTCTCGATCCCGGCCAAGGGACTCTCCGGCGACGGTTACCGCGGCATGGTCTTCTGGGATACGGACATCCACATGACGCCGTTCTTTAACTTCACCCAGCCGGCGATGGCGAGGAACTTGGCCATGTTCCGCTTCCACACGCTGGACGGTGCTCGACGCAAAGCCCGCGAACGGGGATACCGCGGCGCCTGGTATCCGTGGGAAACCGGTGTCAGCGGCGATGAAGAATGCGAGAAGTGGCTGAAGTTGATCACCCATCAGTCGCACATCACTGCTGATGTCGCCTATGCATTACAGCAGTACGCGGATTGCACGCGGGACGATCAGTTCGCCCGCGAGTGCCTGCCGGAGGTCCTGCTGGAAACGGCGCGTTTTTGGGTCAGTAAGGCGACGCCCGACGGGAACGGCGGCTACGCGATTCCCGCTGCCGGCGGGCCGGATGAGTTTCATGTGGTTTGCGACAACAGCGCCTATGTCTGTCACCTGGCAGCTCATAACCTGCGGCTGGCAGACCAGGTGCTGCGGGAGTTGAAGAACGCCGACCCGGCCGCCCTGCAGGACCTCCTGGAGCGCACCGGGGCGACGGCCGCAGAAATCGAGAACTTTGCTGAGGTCGCCGCCGGATTGCCGACCATGCAGCGTGAAGACGGCGTCCTCGAACAATGCGCCGGCTACTTCGCTTTGCGCGACGAGATCGACCCAAAGCACGGTGGTCCGCGACCATTCGAAACACAATGCGTCAAACAGGCCGACGTCATCATGCTTATGTACCTGCTGCCGGAGCTGTGGTCCGCCGCCGATCTCCAGGTGAACTACGATTATTACGAACCGCGCACGATCCACGCGAGTTCGCTGAGCCATGCCGTCTACGGCATCATCGCCGCCCGTCTCGGCCGCAACGAGGTGGCGGATGACTATATCCGCCGGTCCCTCGGTATGGACCTGCAGGACGAGATGAACAATACGGCTGCGGGCGCCCACATGGCCGCCAACGGCATGAACTGGCTCGCCATTGTCCGCGGCTATGCCGGCTGCCGTCCGCGCGGGGATGTCTTTCACATCGAATCGCCGACGTTGCCGCAGGACTGGGATTCTCTCGAGTTCCGCCTGCAATGGCACGGGGCTGATTTCACCGTTGTGCTGACGGCCGACACGATCACCGTGCGTAATGCTCCCGACGCTGCCGAACTGCCTTTGAATATTGACGGGCGGGGGGTCGTCGTGGCGCCGGCAGAAGAATTCACCGGGGCGCTCTGAAACAGAACACGGAAAGACATCTCAATGGAACTGAGTATACCGCGCGTCGACGACTTCGACGTAACGGGGGTAGGGGATTCGCCGGCCTGGGAAGACTGCGACTGGCAGGAACTTCAGCGCGTCGGCAATGGCCGTCTGGAATATCGTACCCGCTGCAAATCCGTCTGGTCCGACACCGGCATCTACTTCCTGGTTGACTGCGAGGATACGCATTTGACCTGTACGCTGCAGGAGGACTTCGCCAATTTGTTCAACGAGGATGTTGTCGAAGTCTTCCTTCAACCCGACCCGACGCAGCGGCTGTATCTGGAGTATGAAATCTCGCCGCTCGGCTATGAACTGCCGATCATGGTCCCGAACGACGGCGATAAGTTCATGGGCTGGCGCCCCTGGCAATACGGCTCGGCACGGGTCGTCCGCCGTGCCGTCCACGTGACTGGCGGCGGGGCAAAACCATCGGCGTCGTGCACCGGGTGGTCGGTCGAGATCCTCATCCCCTTTGCGCTGCTGCAGGGCCTCGGCCGGGTGCCGCCCACCGTCGGCACCCAATGGCGAGCCAACGTATACCGCATTGATTTCGATGAAGCCCCGCCGAGCCAGTGGGCCTGGTGCCCCGATACCGGCCGCCGTTTCCACAACTACCGGGACTTCGGTACGCTGGTCTTCAGCGAATAGAGACGGTGGTTCATCCGGGTGAGTTGCTGTTGCGGTCAGCCCGGCTGGATCCGCTGATCCTGTAATCGGGATTTGAAAGGACCGCGTCAATTTCGTATAGTATTCGCAGTGGCCTTCGAGAACCGTCTAACGAGCGGAAAGGAAGAAAAGATGTCGCCTCTCAACATTGGTCTATACGCCGGTATGGTAATCACGGGGATTCTCTCGTTCTGGGCCAGTCGCCAGTTTCGGAATAAGGGCGCTGCCTGGGGCCGTCCGGCGGCGGTGCTGTTCGGCGTCATGACGCTGACGCTTGTTGCTGTCAAGATTTATCTGACGCTGAATCCGATTACGCCGGACTACTCGAACACCGAGGCTCAGTACCAGTATGTCGGTTACAAGTTCCTCGGGCAGGAGATCGCCAAACGCAATCCCGGCGCCAAGATCCTGATCATCAAGCCGCCGTCGGTGGTGTCGGAGAAGGCGCAGTTGGTGCGCGACAAACAGGAACTGGGACTGAAGGACGGGTTGGCCGGCAAAGCGACCATTCTTGCTGAAGTCGAGTTGGCGAGCGGAATGGACCCGCAAAGCCCCGAAGCCATGGGCTACGTCCCCGGCGGCGGTTTGACTGCCGAGAAATTCGACGAGTATATCGAAGACCACATGGACTGTACCGTCGTCCTGTCCATGGTCGGGATGCCGCCTGATCTGCAGGAAATGGAGCTCTGGAAGAAGATCGAAGACAAGGAAGACGTGCCGAAGCTCGCCTTGGTCGGCGCCAACGTCTACCCCTTGAAACCATTGTTTCAGGCGGACGTCATCTCCGTTGCGCTGCACAACAAACCGGCTCGCTTTGATCCTAATGCCGATGTGCCGGAGGACGAGCAGGCCGCTTTCGATACGCGGTTCATTCTGATTACGAAGGACTCCGTCGACGAGTTGTCGAAGACCTATCCGAATTTGTTCCGGAACGAGAAGAAGTAACGCTGCCAAAGCGAAGCTGTCTTGCTGCGCCCCAGATCAACTGGGGCGCGTTTTTTTTGTTCTCCGTTCGTGAGTTGTCCCGCCGGTATGCGATTGAACGGCGACGGACTGAATACTGCGAGGACAGGAGTGTTGGTGATGAGCGTTTTGATACGATGCCGGGTGGTGTTTGCACTGAGCGCCATCCTGGCATTCTGTGGGTGCGACGACGGCGGTGGCGGCGGGCCGATCATTGGTCGCTCGGGTGAGTTCAGCATAAGCGGCACGGTCAGCGGCGATGTGACAGAGGGCGTCCTGCTGACGCTATCTGGTCGACGGTCGGCGGAGGTCTTCACCGACGAGTTCGGGCGCTACCGGTTTGACGACTTGCCGGGCGGCGACTACGTGGTGACACCGTCCGCTTATGGACACGATTTCGCGGCCGCCAGCACAGGTGTCCCGGCCTTGGGCAGTGACGTGACCGGTGTTGATTTCGAGTCGGTCATCAATCCGAGGAAACTGCCCTACGCCGGGCCTGGAACACGGATTGGGATTGTGCATGACGAGCCGGCACCCGGCTCGACGGGGATTGTTGACGCGGCGTTCGGTGAACTGATTGCCGCCGGTGTCGATACCTATGAGCTTCCTGTGCCATGGAACAGCATTGAGACGACGCCCGGCTCCGGTACGACTTCCGGCACGATCGACACATCGATGCTGGAGGAACTCCTCGCCGGCCTACAGGCGCTGGGACTGAAGCCGATGATCGTCCTTTACGGCATCAACGCCCACATCGACCTGCGCAACTCGATACCGACTGATCTCGTCAATGCCGAAATCCCGACGCAACTGGCTGCCGATCGAAGCTGGAATGACCCGGTGATCCTGACCCGCTATGCCCGGGTGTTGGACGCGGTCGTTCCACTGGTGAAGGAGTACGGCGGCTACTGCATTTCGATTGGCAACGAGGTGAATTTCTACTACGGTTTTCACCCCGACGCGGTCGCAGACATTGCGGGCTTCACTGCGGCGGCGCGGGCGCATGTGCGCAGACTGGATGGCGGGATAGCCGTCACCTGTACGTTGACCTATGATGCCCTTGATGATCCCAGCAGCATGCAGGCAATTCTGGCGGAGTGCGATGTGGCGCAGTTTACCTACTACGCGCTGAACGGTGATTTTACCCACCGGAACCCGTCGGTTGTCGGCAACGAGTTCGACGCCATGCTCGGGGCTGCCGGGGACCTGCAGCTCATCCTGCAGGAAGTGGGCTATGCGTCCGGCTACACCACGCCGACCAATGGCTCTTCTGAAACGAAACAAGCGCAGTTCTACGCTAACTGCCTGGCCGCCCTGTCGACACGGCCGCGGATCCGGGCGGTATCCGCAGTCCATCTGACAGATTGGAGTCCTGCGGCGGTCGACGGTTTCGTCGGCGATTATGGCGTTGGTGCAGATCGATTCCGAGAATACCTGGCGACTCTCGGTATCCGGCACTATGACGACGGCAGCGCGAAAGAGGCCTACGGCGTGTTTCGCAGCAGCCTGCAGGTGTTCCGCTCCGGCGAATGACGTCTACATCGGCTCGATCTGCTGCACCAGCGGCTGGACCGTAACGGCCGGTATGACCAGGTGTGACGGCGTACGGCAGATATCCAGCACCAACTGTCCCATTTCTGCCGGCTGCATGACCTGCATACAGCTGGCCGGTGAGATTCACCGCAATGTTCTGTTCAATGACTTCGTCAGTCTGTTCGGTCATCGGCGCGACTCTGATGCCGACGGCATTGTTGACCAGCACATCCAGCCGACCATCGCGTTCCATCACTGTTTCGAACACCCGGTCCCAGTCGGCCGGCACGGTGACATCTGCTGTAATGGGGACCGCTCCAAGGCGTGCCGCGGCCTTTTCGAGGACCTCCTTGTTGCGCGCCGTGATCCAGACCTTGGCGCCGGCGTCCCGGAGCGCCTGCGCGATTCCGGCGCCGTAGCCTTTCGAACCACCGGTGATGAGTACAATCTTGTTCTGCATGAGCTTCCCCTTGCGGCGGTTACTTTGCGCCGTGCTTCCGAAGCAACTTACCCAGACCCTTGTCGATATTCGTTGCCGCCTGCAGCGGCGTCTTGAACAGTCCGCCGACGCGGCAGAGCGGCCCCAACTTGGCGTTCGGGTCGGCGCCCTTCTGCAGGAGCAGTTCAACAATCGTCCGGATCTTGGGTTGGTACGGCGTGTAGGGGTTGAGCATCATTGTCAGCGGGTTGCTGCCGTTGCGATCCCGGGCGTCGGCGTTGGCGCCGCGGGCCAGGAGGTCTTTGACGAGTCCGAGATTCAGTCGCGTGGCGGCAACGTGCAGAGCGGTCTGTTTGAAGTGGTTGGCGGCGTTGGGATC
Source organism: uncultured Lentisphaerales bacterium (assembly GCA_964384625.1). GTDB lineage: Bacteria > Verrucomicrobiota > Lentisphaeria > JABSQK01 > JABSQK01 > CAYLNH01. Next base: position 6,435 of record CAYLNH010000195.1, on the reverse strand, counting down.
AACGCCTTTGGTCAGCAGCGCCTGGGCGATATCGCTGCGATTCGCAGTGACAGCTGCCACAACCATGGAAGACTGTTTCCAGCCGGGCTTCTGCAGTCGGCGGCGGATCAGGAAGAGATGCGCCCCGGTTGTCTGGCGGAGCAGGAGGTCCTTGGCGCCGGGCGGCTGCTTACTGCCTGCGAGCATCTTTCGCGGCTTGGCGCCGGCGGCCTTGAGCAGTCGTCGGACTTCAGGCCGCTGCTGTTTCCACTGCGGATAGGCAGCGTCCATCATCGGACTGGCGATGTCCATGGCCGTCAGCCCAGGCACATTCAGCAGGGTGGGCTTGGCGCCGGCCTTCAGCAGCATCGTGACAATCTCGGGGTGGCCGGCGGCGGCCAGTCGGAGGGGAGTGGTCTCGAGTTTCTGCCTGGCCCCCGGCGGGGACAGCAGAACGCGCTGGTTCGGATCGGCGCCGGCGGCAAGGAGCTTTTTGACGGTGATCGTGTCGCCCATCATGCAGGCTTGCTTCATACCCTTTGTCTTGCCCAGCCAGCGGTTGGCCTTGGTCCCCACCGCTGCGGTCGCGGTCTTTCCCGCAGTTTTCGGCGGCTTGGGTTTCGGTGCTGTCGGGTCGAAACACAGAATCGCCGCCTGGAAGCCGACGATCTTCAGACGAAAATTGCGGCTCTGTGCCGTCCGGTAGTTGGCGTGATCCAGGCCGAGACCGATGACAATCAGCCGCTTGCCGTCCGGCGATAACCCGTAGACCTCGGTTGGTACTCGAGTCGCGAAGAGCAGCGGATCCCGCGGTTCGTAGCGGAGTTCTTTCAGCCGGCCGGTCGACAGATCGACCAGGCGTATGCCGGATCCCTCCGCGTCGTTGAAGCCGGTGACATGATAGCCGTGCTGAAACAGGGCGCCGCGTGAGCGGAAGGCATAGCGCAGTTGGATTCGACCGCGCGCCGCCAGGGAGTCCCAGATGGATTGTTCGTAGGCCTTGCTGAAGGCCTGTCCGATGGCGACCACGGCGTTTGCTGCGGCCAAGGCCACCTGGGCCTCGGCCATCTGGCGTTCATGGGCAATCTGCTGTTGCGTGCGGCTGATATCCGCTTCGATCGCGTGACGCCGGGTGTTGTGAGCCAGCCGGCGTTCGCTCGCGGTTGATTTTCGATCCCGCAACACGCGCTGCGTGTCATGCATGACCATCTCATGGCGTTGTTGTTGGAGGCGGATAATGGAACTGGATTGCGGGCCGGACCAGTCGACCATCGGAACGGGGTTCGACCGGGTTGCCCCGCCGCCGGCGCGGCCGCTGAGAACGCCGTTCAGTTCGTTGTAGCGAAGGGCGACTGTGGCGCGATTCGAAAAGGACGGTGTGGACCAGGCGGCTTTGCCGGACGGCAATCGAAAGGCACGCAGCCCCTGGCCGTCGCGGTCGATGACACAGAGGTCCCGGTAGATCACGACCTCGTCCGGAATGCCGCCGAGCGGGATCGAAAGGGGATTGGCTTTCGCGTAGTCCAGCGGGAATTCAGTGCGAAAGGCGCGGCGACCGCGGTCTGTGCGGAAAGCAGTCAGTGCGTCCTCCAGAGGGAAAAGTACGAGCCCGCCATGAACGGTCAGCGGTCCTGTGACGCGACCGCCCGTGTTGATCGTGAAACTGGGTTTCCCCTTATTCAGCGGGACCGCCGTCAGGCGGTCGGTTGCGAGAAGATCCGGACTGCCGAGGAGCAGAAATACTTGTTTGTCCGTTGCTGCCGCGGCGCGGAGAAAGCCGGGCGTGGCAAGATACGTCCATTGGCGTTTGCCGTCGGCATCAATCGCCGTCATGCCGGCATCAGACCAGACAAGGACATGCTTGGCCGCCGGCAGGAGGCGCAGATCGTCGCCCAGATCCTTGCACGGCAGTGTCGATTTTGGCTGGCCCTCAAGACTGAAGCCCTGTACAGAACTGCCGGCGACAAGGACCAGGTCGTCGGTAACCAGGAGGTCCTGTGGTGCGGAACTGAGTTTTTCGCGGGCCAGCCGTTTGCCGTCGGCGGCATCGATGATCTCCAGAGAACGTCCGGACACGCAGACCAGTCGCTGATCGCGGGCCTGGACCATCGGGTTCTCGTCAAGTCGGTATGACCATTGCCGGCGACCGGTTTTGCGATCCACCGCCCAGAGTGAGCTCTTCTTGTGGTGCGACGTCAGGAAGATCAGATGCGGTGTCCGGGTGAGCAATGTATGGGTGGCGTCGATGTCGCTTTCGCGTTTGGCGGACCAGATGAGTTTGCCGGTCTTCAGGTCAAGCAGCTGGATGTCGCCGTAGCCGGCTTTGCCGAAGGTTGTGCCGCCGAGCACTTCGCCGACGAGCACTTCGCTTTCCGACAGGAATGTGATCAGGTCGGCGGAGCGTCCGTTGCACCGCGTACTCCAGACCTCTTTGCGTTCCTGTCCGGCAAGTTCAACGGCCGCCTTCCGGACGTCTTTGCGGTTATCGACGGTTCGCGCTGCTGCCGGCAAGGTCGCTGCCAGACCGGCAAGGACAAAGCTCAACAGTTGAAACCGAGTCATACGTTGTCCTCCACAGGATGTTCCATTCCACACCGACTCCGGGGCAGGGGAGGCATCAATGCCTTGCCTGCCGGCGCGACGGTCATTGCTGACACGCGGCCGCTCAGGTAGTATAGGATGGCGCTCTGAAAGATCCAGCCGGGCCCGGTTGAAGGACCGTCTGCAGCAGAACTACATTGGTTCGATCTGCTGGACCAGCGGTTGAACGGTGATATCCGGCACGACCAGGTGGGCGGGGGTGCGGCAGACGTCCAGCACCATCTGTCCCATCTCGGCCGGCTGCATCACCAGCTTGCGGACCTCCGGATCGCCGGCGGGATGCCCTTCGATGCGCGCCGCCGCCACGAAATCCGTGGCACCCCAATACGGCGTGATGGTGGTGACCCTGACCCCGGTTTCCCGGAGCTCCGTATAGAGGCAGTGGGCGAATTGATTCAACCCCGCCTTGGCCGCCGAATACGGCCCCCAGCCCGGCCAGGCATGGATCGCGCAGCCACTGGAGATATTGATGATCACGCCGTCCCGCTGGTCGCCCATGACCTTCGCCGCCCGCCGGCAGCCGTAGAGCTGACCCGTCAGGTTGACGGCGATGATCTGGGCGATCGACGCATCGGTCTGGTCCGTCAGCGGCGCGATCTTGACGCCGCCGCCGGCGTTATTGACGAGGATGTCCAGGCGGCCGTCGGCCGCCTGGATCGTCTCGAACACCCGATCCCAGTCTGTCGGACTGGTGACGTCCGCCGGAATTGCGTTAACGCCCAGCCGGTCGGCGGTCTCGTTCAGGACCTCCTTGTTGCGCGCGGTAATCCAGACCTTGGCGCCGGCGGCCTTCAGGGCTTCCGCGATGCCGGCGCCATAGCCTTTCGAGCCACCGGTGACGAGTGCGACTTTATTCTCCATGTCGGGTTCCTGTCTCTGTCGTCATTGTATCATCTGTTCCAGAAAGGCGATCTTGTCCATGATTTTGTCAGTCGTGAAGAACCACGAGGCCGCTTCGCTGTGATAGCCGATTTCGGTTTCGCCCTCGAGGTGCTGATGCAGTCGTTTCAGTTGTTCCGCTTCATCGCGGGCGACGGCTTGCCAGGCGGCTTCGTCGAACGGTCGGGTCTGACAGATGAGATAGGCGGAGTAGATATTCCGGGTGCTCTGCAGGATGTGTCGAATGGCGCGGGCATTCCGCAGTTCGCGAGCCGCGTGTTCGTTGTCGGACCCGTCGAGTGCGGCGAAATACCAGTCCAGGCCGTGGTCGAAGATGTCGGTCATCGCCCGGAGGGCATCCCGGCAATCCTCAAGCGAGTAGCCGGTGCCCTCGCAGGTCTGCTCCAGCCGGGTGCCGAAGGGCTCTTCCAGCGGCACCCAGGAGCGCTGCATGGGGCGCTCTGGATCGCCCGGTCCCGGCAGGGGATAGACCGGTGCGTAGTTTATCGGCGCCGCATACAGGAAGCGAATGCTGAAGGGGTAGTGGTGGAACGCCTCCGTGAAGGAGGCCCAAGCCTGGATGACCGCGTAGGGGGTCCTGACGCCGAGGTAGCCCCGGGCCACGTCCTCCAGGACCTCCTTGTCGGTCTTCAGCGCAAGTTTCGGGTCATCGAGGAAGTGGTTAAAGGCCCAGGTGTTCAGGGTCAGCCGATTGCCGAAGTTCCAGCAGCACAGCGCGCCGTCGATCTTGTGCCGGCGGAGCCAACGGGCTTTGCGCAGGAGATTGGGGATCAGCGGCAGGTTGTTCACCGTCGCGATCTCGTGCGTCGTGCCGATCTGCAATTTGGCGAAGACCTCCTGGTCGTTGGCGGCCGCGGCATCGAACGCTGCCAGGAAGCGTTCCGACGGACCGACATAGGAGAGCGAGTACTCGTCGATCAACCGGTCCTTGCCCAGTATGCGTTTGCGGCCGCCGCGTTCGAAGTCGATCATCAGGGCGATGTCGGGATGCAAGTCACGAATGACGCGCACGTCCGTGGCTTCACCGGCGAGGGACCAACTCCAGTTCCAGGCGATCACCCGGGCGGCGGAGCCGGCGCGGCGGATGCCTTCGAGGATCAGGTTGTTCACTTCGGCGACGACCTCGGCGGGATCGCGTTCGGCACAGAGCGGGCAGTCGGTATCGCCTTTCATGTTGTGCGAGCAGCAGTGCGTATGGTGCTCGGACGCCGTAATGGTGAACACGCCGGCGATGTCCGGGCACTGGCGAAAGAGGTCCTCGCAGGCCAGAACGAGCCATTCCTGGACGATCTGCTGCGACGTACACAGCGCGTTGGTCTCGGGCCACTCATCCATGCGGGACGTTCCGGTCGCGCCCCGGGTCTCCGGGTGGGCGCCCCAGAACGGGTGGTCGGCCGGGAAACACAGCGGTTCGTTCAGGTAGAGGTACACGCCGACGCCGTGGGCGGCGCACTGCGTGCACGTCTGCCGCAAGGCTTCGCGATAGCGGTCGACCGCGGCGCCCAGCGAGGGGAACACGTCGGTCTTCGAGACATCCCGGAGTCGGGCCCGCAGCCAGATGCCGTTGAAACCGTGGCCGGTCAGTGCCGACAAGTAGTCAGCGGCATAGATCGCGGGCGCTTCGAGGATGTCCTCGCCGTAGTACTTCGCATGCGGCGAGCGGAAGATTCGCAGTTTCATAGGAGCCGGCAATGAGATTCTGGGAGTTCTACTCTACACAACGCACAGGCAGACGGGCGCTGGTACGATGTACTCGTCCGTGCGTTGCAGTCGACCCGTGTCGGCATCGATCGCGAACAGCACGACGTTGCTGCTGTTCTGGTTGGCAATGTAGAGCCACCGACCGGAAGGATCAATGGCGAAGTTACGCGGGTGCTCGCCGTGCGCGGATTGCAGTTCGACCGGGTCGAGACTGCCGTTGGCGTCGGTGTGACAGAGAATGATGCTGTCGTGTCCGCGGTTGGTGCCGTAGACGAATCTGCCGTTGGGGTGCACATGGATATCGGCGGTGGTGCTCTGGTCGGCGAAGTCGGCAGGCAATGTTGAGACGCCGTCGATTTCATGGAAAGCACCGGTTTCGGGATCCACGGAATAGCTGACGATCGTGTTGCCCAGTTCGTTGATGACGTACGCAATCCCGCCGTTCGGATGCCAGTCCAGATGCCGCGGGCCGGCGCCGGGCGCGGTCGGCGTGCAGGCCCCTTCGTTGCGTGTGAGATCGCCGTTTTCCGCCAAATCGTACGCCCTGATCATATCCATGCCCAGGTCCAGCACGTACACGATTGGCCGGGTTGGATGCAGCCAGGCGGAATGCGCGTGCGGCGACTGTTGCCGTTTTGCGTTGGGTCCCGGACTGCCTTTGTGTTGGACGAAGCAGGCATCTGCCGCACATGAGCCATCCGGCCGGACGCGGAAGGCGATGACGCTGCCGCCGCTGTAGTTTGCGACGATTACTGTTTTGCCGGTTGAATCGACCGTGACATGGCAGGGATGGGCGCCGTTCGTCGCCCGCTGGTTCAGGTAACGCAAAGCGCCGGACGTCGGGTCCACGCTGTAAGCGTAGACGGCGCCGCTGGAATTGCCGCCGAAATCGTTCACTTCCGAGACGGCATAGAGAAAACGGCGATCCGGACTGAGTGCCAGGTAGGATGGACTGACGATGCCGTCGGTGGCGGCCACTGGTTCGACAGCTCCCGTTTCGTCATCCATTGAGTAGAGATAGATGCCTTCGCTTCGACCGGCCGTCGGGTGTTCTATCGTTGTGTACGTACCGATGTAAAGGTGGTGTTTCATCAACTCGTTCTGGTTTGGTTGCGCGCCTCCACGGGGCTTGTCCCCGTGGTGCGAAGATTTTGTTTACGGATGCGGTTGGCTCCGTGTCCCGCCTCCACGGGGCTTGTCCTGGCCTTTACGCACAAATCCTGCTGGACAAACTCACTCTCTTTGGACCAGCCG
>CAYLNH010000194.1:0-13788 GCA_964384625.1 uncultured Lentisphaerales bacterium | reverse complement strand
CGGGGCAAGCACGAAATGTATCCCGCCAAGGCGGGACACGATGCTCGCATCGCTTATTCGGCATCGTCTGGCCGGACCGGCGCCTGGCCGCCGTCCCTGGCTGGAAAACGTACGCCGAGCCCATCTAGTGGTCCGGATGCTTCTGAGCAGCCGAGTTCTTCTCGGCCCGGCAGCATTGCTTGAGCACTGTGATCCTGGTGACCGAAGACCGATTGTGGGCGGCTTCGAGCGTCACCTCCGGGCCGTCCGGATCCGGCCGGCCCTTGCCGGAGAACGTGGCCTCGAACCTCTCGCGCATGAGCAGACAGGGCAGAGACGGATCGATCGGGAAACTGGCCTCAAAAACACCGGCTGCCTTGGACTGATCCAACGTCATTCCCGGCATCGGCATCTGGAATCCCGTCGCCTTCATGGTCGACCGCAAGCGCAGGCACGGGGTGCCGTTGACGGTTTCTTTCTTTACCACCGTGGTCGCGCCCGTCACGTTCCCGGGGTCGAGTTTTATTCCTTCCGCGGTCGCCTGCCTGGCAGCGAGTTCCGCGTTGATGGGCCAGGTATCGCCAACCTTCTTCCGTTCTTTCGTGCCGAAGACTTCGTCGTCGGTAATCTCATCCTCTTTTCGCGCATCCGCGTCGAAGAACAGCTCAAGCGCTTCTTTGATGTTCTCGGCCACAGGCCGTCCACCGACCAGGAACTGCACACCCTTGACGTCCTCCTGGATCATCAACTTCGTCCCCTTCTTCAACAACACCGTGACCTTGTCATCCTCCTTCCGCTCAAACCCGGCAATGACGAGCCTGCCCTTCGTCATTTCCGCTGTTTCGTCCACTTCAAGCACCGTCACGGCGGCATCCAGCCGGACCTGGAAGGACTCCTTCATCTTGCGATTCTGTCCGTCGCCTGTCACTTGCCGTTTGCTCTTCTCGGTAACCGTGGCGTCGAGACGGTACTTGTCGCCCACCTTTTCCGGACGATCAAAACGGATGATGTAATCCTGCGCGACCGTACTGATTGCGACAGTCGCACAGGCGACTGCAAGTAAAACCTGGTTCATTCCATCATTCCTCATTTGCAGTTTCCGTCGATCCAGCCGGCTTCGAGAACAAAGATGCCGGGCGGCCGGCACAAATGCAATGAAGGCAAGAAGATTCGGCCCTATCCCCTTGCGGACCAGCCTGGAAGTCAAAGCTTGGTCAGAAATCAGGATGGGATTGAGGATCATTCTGGCTGCGGCCACAGGCCCCCTCTGTATTCTATCTTATGTATGGGAGTCCCGTTTCGACATCCTGGGAGTCGGGGCGGTGCGAAGTTAACGAATCGGTCAACTTACCCCCGGCGGGGGCGTTGGCGCAGGATCCGCTTCGCCGCGCAGGCGGCGCCGAAGCCGTTGTCGACGTTGACCACCGTGACGCCGCTGGCGCAACTGTTGAGCATGCCGAGCAAAGCGGTGACGCCGCCGAAACTCGTGCCGTAACCGGCGCTCGTCGGCACCGCGATCACGGGGACGGCGACCAGCCCGCCGACCACACTGGGCAAGGCGCCTTCCATGCCGGCAATGACGATGACCACATCCGCCTTCACCAGGTCCTCGCCGCGCGCCAGCAGGCGGTGCAGGCCGGCGACGCCGACATCCACCACGCGTCGGGGCTCGAGACCGAAGTACGACAGGCTGGTGCAGCATTCATCCGCCACGGGCAGATCAGAGGTGCCCGCACAAACCACCGCGACATCGCCGGGCAGACGCGCCGGCGGCTTGGCGTACCACAACAGCGTCCGGCCCGACGGATCGTAATCGGCGCCGTCAACCGCCGTCGTGATGCCGGCCGCGGCGTCCGGCGTCAGCCGGGTTACCAGCAGGTTGCGTTTTTCGGCCACGAAATGACGGGCGATGTCAAGAAGCTGGGCGGGGGTTTTGCCGGCGCCGTAGATGACCTCCGGAAAGCCGCAGCGCGACTCGCGCAGGCCGTCGATCCGTGCGAACCCGAGATCCTCGCCGCCGTCGCCGCTGACTTCCGCCAGGACCTCCTCAACCGCGGCATCGCCGGCAACCAGCTTCTGCAGGAGGCGTTCCAGTCGTTCGTTGTCCACGTGTGTCTCTTTCGTCGGGGCTTCAAAGTGAATAGAGCCGGGAATGAAAACGTCCTGCCCTATAGCATCCGGGCAGAATACAGGTTAACTTTAGGGTTGAATCACGATCCGTCAAACAACAAGGATGTCGCCATGTACTGGATCACCAGACCGGTGTTATCGCTTACTCTGGGGCTGGCCGCGCTCCTGATCCAGAGCCCGTTGCAGGCTCAGACAAACGCGCCGCCGCCAAGGCGGCCGGAAGACCCGGCAACCGTCGAAAAACGTCTCCTCAAACTGGCCAAGGACGACAACGCCAAGGCCCAGCTGCAACTGGGTCTGGGCTATCTCACGGGGAAATACGGACTGACGCCGCACCCGAAGAATGCCCTGAAATGGCTGCGCCGCGCCGCCGAACCCCGGGAAGAAGGCACCAGCGAGAAACGGAATCCGCGCGCCCTGCTCTATCTCGGGATCTGCTACGACGAATATTACCGCTTTCTGAAAATCAAGCCGGACAAGCAGAAGGCGCTGGAGTATTACCTGCTGGCCATTGAACACGGTCTGCCGGAGGGCCACCACTATGCCGCCTTCACGTATCGCGAATTGAAACAGCCGGAAAAGGCGGCCCTCCATTTCAAAGCCGCCGCCGAAGCCGGCAACCAGATCTGTCAGATCGAGTATGCCCGGATTCTGCTCAAAGGCATCGGCCGCCGGGCCAATCCGCCCGCCGCCATCCCCTTTCTCGAAAAAGCGGCGATCACCGGCAGCGTCGAGGCACAGCTTCTCCTGGCCAGCTGCTATGCCGGAAAATACCCCCCGATCAAAGCCGATGCCCGCAAAATGGTCGACCACCTGTGGAACGCCGCCGGCAAATCGCCCGAAGCCATGACCCGCATCGGCTACTGCTACGAACACGGCATCGGCATGCCCAAGTCCATCAGCGCCGCAACCAAATGGTATGAAAAGGCGGCCGAACTCGGCGACCCCCACGCCATGGTGAACCTCGGCGCCTGCTACGCCCGCGGCAAAGGCGTCAAGCAGAACGATGCCAAAGCCCTTGAACTCTACCTCAGCGCCGCCGCCGACGACAACCCGCCGCCATTGGCACTCTACAACGTCGGCGTCTGTTACGATCTCGGCAAGGGCGCCGCGGCCAAGCCGGCCCTGGCCTTCACCTACATCAAGCGCGCCGCCGACGCCGGACTGCCCCAGGCCCATTATCGCCTCGGCCTGCTCTATGAAACCGGCAAAGGCTACAATGCCGACGGCAAGCCCATCGAGGCCGACCCCAAGCTGGCCTTCGCGGCCTACTCGCAGGCAGCGCTCAGCGACCACCCCGCCGCGCTGGCCAAAGTCGGACTCGCCTACCGCGATGGACGCGGCGTCGACAAGGATCCGGCAAAAGCGAAGCTCCTGCTCACCAAGGCCGCCGGCCTCGGCAGCACCGCAGCCCGCGAAGCGCTGCAGGCCAATCCCTGAGCCGCAAAGCATCCGAAGCACATCCAATTGCACCGGAAAGCTTTGCGACACGAACCGCAACCGCCGGCAAGTGGCTGATTTCCCGTATTTTGCGCTTGCACCCCCCTCAAAGCTTCCTATAGTAAAGCCTGTTGCCCGTGGCGGCAACCAAAACCGACGCACTGATGAAAGTGGGTTTTATCCCACTTTTTTTTTCCGATGATTCTCCGGGTCCGACGGGACCGGAGACCGGCCCGTGAGGCCAAAGCAGAGGATGATTTGACATGAATAATGATTTGCTCGCCGTCCTGGATTACCTCGAACGGGACCGCGGCCTTGAACGCGAAGTAATCACCCGCGTAATTGAGGAGGCCCTGGAGTCGGCCGCCAAGAAGTCCATGGGACCCAACGACCTGAAGGTCAGCCTGAATCCGAAGACCGGCGATATTACCGCCACCGCCACCGTGACCGTCGTGGAGGAAGTCGACGACCCGGAAACCGAGATGTCGGCGGCCGACGCCCGGGCGAAAGTGCCGGATGCCAAGGTCGGCGACAGCATCGAAATCGATATTCCGCCCCAGGACCTGGGCCGTATCGTCGCCCAGACCACCAGACAGGGCATCTTCCAGCGCCTGCGGCAGGTCGAGAAAGAACTGGTCCGCGAAGAATACCGCGACCGCGTCGGTGAAGTGCTCTACGGCGTTGTTACCCGGTTCGAAAAGGGCGACGTGGTCGTCGATTTCAGCGGTCATGAGGGCATCCTGCCTCACGGCGAACGCATCCCCACCGAAGACTACCAGGTCGGCGACCATGTGGCCTGCGTCCTGATCGAGATCAACGACGACCGGCCCGGGCCGGTGCTGCGCGTCTCCCGGGCGCATGAAACACTCGTGCGCGAACTTTTCGCCCGCGAGGTCACTGAAATCGCCGAAGGCATCGTCGAGATCAAGGCGGTCGCCCGCGAGCCGGGCTACCGCAGCAAGATCGCCGTTCACAGCAATGACGCCAAGGTCGATCCGGTCGGCGCCTGCGTCGGCATCCGCGGCAGTCGCGTCAAAGCGATCGTCCGCGAACTCAGCGGCGAGAAGGTCGATATCGTCCGTTGGGACGACGACGTCAAGAGTTACATCGCCAAGGCGCTGCAGCCGGCGGAGATCAAAGATCTGACGATCGACGAAGAAAGCAACCAGGTGACGATCTGGGTCGATCCGGACCAGTTGTCCCTGGCCATCGGCAAGCGCGGGCAGAACGCACGGCTGACCGCGAAGCTGACGGGGTGGAAGATCGATATCAAGAAGATCGAAGTCGAGGAAGAAATCACTTTCGAAGAAAAAGTAAACCGCATGACAGCGGCCCTGGTCGAAACTCTGGAGATCTCCGAAGATGCTGCCAAGCTCCTCGTGGATAACGGGTTCCTGACGATCGAGGGCATTCGGGCAGCCGACAAATCCGATCTGATGGCCATCGACGGCATTGACGAAGACACGGCTGACCAAGTCATCCAGCAGGCTGCCGAGGAGTAGCTCCGGCGGCGAGGTAGAGGTACAAAATGGCAGGCAAGAAGATACGCGTATACCAACTGGCCAAGCGCGTCGGGAAACCGAACGACGAGGTCATTGCCTTTCTGAAAAAGGAAGGGATCGAGGTCAAATCGCATGCCTCGACAGTCGATGAAGAAACCGCCGCCCTGATCGAAGAGCTGATGCAGGACGGCACCGCCACCGACGCCGCTGACAAGCCGGCGGCCGACGACGCCCCGGCGACGGCAGCCCCGGCCGCCGACGACGAACCCAAAGTCCACCTCCCGGAAGACGTCGAGGCCAAGACCGAAGAGGAATACGACGCCGAGGATCCGCTGCTGGTCAAGGAAGGCGACTTCCAACCCAAGTACGAACCGAAGTACGCCAAGCTCGATCCCCAACAGGAACGCCTCCGCGGGCCCAAACAGAAGAAACACAAACACGACGATAAAACCGACGAGGATGAGGACGACGACGACAGGCGCATCGAGCTGAAGCCGCCGATCGTCGTCAAGACGCTCGCCGAAGCGATGGACATCAAACCGAATGTTCTGATCATGGAACTCATGCAGCAGAACATCATGGCCAATATCACGCAGTCCATCGACACCGAAGTGGCGCAGACGATCGCCGCCAACCACGGCTTCGAACTGGTTGCCGGCAAGCGCGGCAAGGGCGCCGGCTCGGCGCCGGCCAAAGAAGCAGAGCCGGAACCGGAAGAGGTCGTCTTCGACGATGCCGAAGTGGAGCCGCGGCCGCCCATCGTCACCTTCCTCGGCCATGTCGACCACGGCAAGACCTCCCTGCAGGACAAGATGCGCAATACCTCTGTCGTCGAAGGCGAAGCCGGCCGGATCACCCAGCATGTCGGCGCCAGCCAGATCGAGCACAACGGCCAGAAAATCACCTTCATCGATACCCCCGGTCACGCCGCGTTCACCGCCATGCGCGCCCGCGGCGCCAACGTGACCGATATCGTCATCCTCGTTGTCGCCGCCGACGACGGGTTCATGCCGCAGACTATCGAAGCCATGAACCATGCCAAGGCCGCCGGCGTCCAGATCATCGTCGCCGTCAACAAGATGGATCTGGCCACGGCCGACCCGGAAAAAGTCCTGCGCCAGATGATGGAAAACGAAATGATGCCCGAGGACTGGGGCGGCGAATTCGGCGCCGTCCGCGTCTCCGCCGAAACCGGCGACGGTCTCGACGACCTGCTCGAACGCATCCTGCTCGAAAGCGAGATGCTCGAACTCCGGGCCAATCCCAAGCTGCCCGGCCGGGCCGTCGTCATTGAATCCAATATCGAACAGGGACTCGGCACCACCGCGAGCGTGATCGTCCAGAACGGCACCATCAAAGCCGGTGACGCCGTCATCTGCGGCCAGTACTACGGCCGCGTCAAAGCCCTGATCGACAGCCACGGCAAACGCCTCAAACAGGCCGGCCCCAGCACCCCCGTCAAAATCGTCGGCCTTGACGGCGTTCCCAATTGCGGCGATACGGTCGCCGTCTGCGGTGATGAAAAGACGGCCAAACGGCTGGCTGCCGAGCGCGGCGTCAAACAGCGCGAAGAAGATCTCGCCCCGCAGACCGCCGCCAGTCTTGAAGATCTCTTTGAAAAGATGGCCGCCGAGAAACGCCTCGACCTGAAGGTCATCGTCAAGACCGACGTCGCCGGCACCTGCGAGGCCGTCTGCGACGCCCTGCACAAACTGGACTCGCCGAAGATCCATCTGGATATTGTACTCTCCGGCGTCGGCGCGATCACCGAGAACGATATCCTGCTGGCATCGGCGTCCCAGGCGATGGTGGTCGGGTTCCACGTCCGCGTCAATCCCGGCGTCAACGCCATCGCCAAACGCGAAGGCATCGAGATCCGCCTGTACAGCGTCATCTACGAACTGGTCGAACAGATCAAGGAAGCCATGGTCGGCAAGCTCGAACCCGAGCACCGCGAACGCCCCGTCGGCAAAGCCAAGATCCAGAAGATCTTCACGCTGTCGAACGGCGGCAAGATCTGCGGCTGCGCCGTCACCGAGGGCGCCGTACGGGTCACCGCCAAAGCCCGCGTGCTGCGCCAGAACGAGCTGATCTACAACGGCGATATCGTCTCCCTCCGACACTTCCAGGACGACGTCAAGGAAGTGCGCGCCGGCCAGGAATGCGGCATCCGCCTGGACAACTTCCTCGACTTCGAAGAAGGCGACATCGTCGACGTCTACGAATACGAAGAGGTCAAGCCCAGCCTCTAACGCAACCCGACTGAGCCGGCCTTCGGCGCGCCGCAGACCGCTTCGCCGGGCCGGGAGTATCGCTCAATTTGGGTCGGAATCACTTACAGTCATTATTCGCAGCACGGAGGTTCGGATGGAGCGTATGCGTCGCGTCAACGCTTTGCTGAAACGCGAACTCGGGGGCATTTTCGAGCGTGACATCTGCCCGCACTTCGACTGCCTCATCACCGTCACCGATGTGGCCACCAGCCCGGATCTGCGGCATGCCCGCGTCTACATCAGCGTCTACGGCAGCGACGACCAGCGACAGAACGTCATCCGCGCCGCCCTCGACCGCCGCAAAGACATGCAGCGCCGGATCGCAAGCAACGTGACGCTCAAGTACACGCCCAAGCTCGACTTCCAGATCGACGACACCGCGGAAAAGGCCGATCGCGTCTCTCAACTGCTCGACGAGCTTACCAGAGAGGACTCCCCGGATGCTGACGCCTGAACCGCTGTCGCCCGCTTACATCGCCGTCAACGACTGGCTGCGGTCGCAGACGGCCCGCCCGCTGATCGTCACCCATGCCCGGCCGGACGGCGATGCCATCGGCTCCACCGTTGCCCTCGGTCTCGTCCTGCAGGAACTCGGACACCACCCCCGGATCTACTTCGACCGGGAGCTGTTCCCGCCGCAACTCAATCCCTTTGTGCCGCAGGACCTCCTGCTCGAAGATACGGATTTGGCTGCATTCGACGCCGTCATCTGCCTGGATTGCGCCGCCCCCGACCGGCTTGGCCTGCCGGTCGCCAAAGCCGTCGAAGACATCCCCCTGCCCTGCTGTAATATCGACCACCATCCCAGCAACGGCGGCTTCGGCGCCGTCGATCTCGTCGATCCGGACGCCGCCGCAACTGCCGAAATCCTGGCGCGCCTGTTCGAGGGCTGCGGCCTGCCGCTGCCGCCGGCAGCGGCCACCGCCCTGCTCGCCGGCATCACGCAGGACACCGGCTGCTTCCGCTTCAACAATACCTCGCCGGAAGTGCTTCAGGCCACCGCCTGGCTCATGCGCCGCGGCGGCGACTACCAGCGCATCATGGATGAGCTCTACTTCAATACGCCGCTGCGCCTGCTGCGCCTGCAGGCCCGTGCCATCGAGACCACAAAACTCGCGCTCGACGGTCGACTCGCCTATTTCTTCGTAACCGATGAACTCCTCGAAACCTGCGGCTGTACCGCGGCCGAAGCCGACGACCTCATCGATGTCGTCCGCACCATCGCCGGCGTCGAGATCACCTGTCGCATGCAGCAGGTCGACAACGACGTCCGCTTCTCGCTGCGCTCGCAGAACCCGGACAAACCCATCCTGCCGCTGGCCAGGCGCATCGGCGGCGGCGGTCATGCCCTCGCCGCCGGCGCCACCATGAAGAACGCAACCCTGGCCGAAGCCGAGGCCGAACTGCTGCAGCTCGCCGAGGAACTGCTGCATGGCTGACGCCCCCACAGATGCCAACGGCGTGCTGCTGGTGGACAAACCACCTGCCTGGACCAGTCACGACGTCGTCAAATTCGTCCGGCGTTTCGGGTTTCGCAAGGTCGGTCATTGCGGCACGCTGGACCCCAGCGCCACCGGCCTGCTGATCCTCGTTATCGGCCGCGCCACCAAACTGACAAACCAGCTCTCCGGCCAGGACAAGGTCTATGAAGGCACCATGGAACTCGGCACCGAGACATTCTCCCAGGACAGCGAAGGCGACGTCGTCGCCACGCGGGACTGGAGTCATGTCACACCGGCCATGGTCCAGGAGACCTGCAACGACTTCGTCGGTCCCCAGGAACAAATCCCGCCGATGGTCTCCGCCATCAAGAAAGACGGCCGGAAACTCTATGATCTCGCCCGCCGGGGCGTCGTCGTCGAACGCGATCCGCGCCCCATCGTCATTCATTCTCTCGATGTCCTGACGATCAACCTGCCCGACGTCGCCTTCCAAGTGAGATGTTCCAAGGGCACCTATGTCCGCACCCTGTGTGCCGACATCGGTGCCGCTCTGGAATGCGGTGCCTTTCTCAAGCGACTGCGGCGAACCGCCAGCGGCCGCTTCGATCTGACCGGAGCACAGACCATGGACGCAATCAAAACCTGGAACGCCGAGACGCTGGTGGCGCACATGATCCCCCTCGAGAAGGCGCTCGCGATGGTGTGACGATGATCTGCACGGACTCCCTGACAACACTCAAAGAACTCGAGATCGATCGCATCGCCCTGGCCTGCGGCGTCTTCGACGGCCTGCACGTCGGCCATCAGCAGATCATGAGCCGCCTGCTGGATGCAGCGGTCGAGACCAACGCCGCCCCGGTTGTGATGTCGTTCGAGCCGCACCCCCTGGCTGTACTCAAGCCGGGCAGCGCGCCCCGGCGCCTCCTGTCGAAGACGCACCAGCAGGACCTCCTGGACCGGATCGGCATCGAGGCCCTGGTCCTGCAGCCGTTCACCGCCGACCTGGCGCACATGCAGCCCGACGCCTTCGTCAAGGACCTCCTGCTCGCGGTCGACATCCGGATCACCGCAGTCTGTGTCGGCAGCAACTGGCGGTTCGGCTGGCAGGGCCGCGGCGATGCCGATCTGCTGGCCGAACTGGGCCGCTCCCACGGCTTCCAACTGATTGCCGTCGACGAAGTACGGGACAGCCGCGGCGTGGTCAGCGCCACGCGCATCCGTCAAGCGCTGACGGCAGGCGATCTGGCGGCGGCCGCCGCGATGCTCGGCCGGCCGTTCTCGATCCAGGGCCCGGTACAGCACGGCAAAGGCATCGGCGCCGCGGAGCTGCACTACCCCACCGCCAACATCCGGCCGCAGAACGAGGTGCTGCCGCCCTGCGGGATCTATGCGGCCACGGCCATCCTGCAGCACCGGCGGCTGCCGGCAGTCCTGTATCTCGGGCGCGCCCCCACATTCGCCGAGCAATCGCCGGCAACGCCCATTCTCGAAGTGCATATTTTCGACTTCAACGAGGACCTCTACGAGCGCCGGCTCGAAGTCGAGTTCATCGAATTCATCCGCCCCGATGAAAAGTTCGACAACGCCGCGGCCCTGCGCCGGCAGATCTCCCGGGACATCCGCCGCGCCAAGGAGATCCTGGCCGCCCGCGGCGGATATGATTTTCAGCAACCAACCAGAACATAACGAGGAACACCATGCCATTTGATTCCGGTACTCAGTCCGTCACCTTCTGCTACATGCCCAAGGAATTCCCCAAAGACGCCGTGGAACGCTTTGCCGCCAAACGCGCCGGCAACCTGAACAGCGTCATGGACGAACCGCAGATCGGCTGGGTCAGCGGCCGCCACCTGCTTGAAAACCGTATCGACGACGACACCGCCACGTGCGGCGGCTATCTGCATCTGCACCTGCGTACCGCCGTGCGAAAGATCCCGTCGGCCCTGTTCAAAGCGGAATGCCGTATCGAGGAACTGGCGTTGATGCAGGCGAACAACTCCTTCGCAATCTCGCGCAAACAGAAAAAGGAAATCCGCGAAACCGTCACGGAACGCCTGCTCAAGGACATGCCGCCCTCCCTCAGCGGCATCCCCTTCGTCGTCGACCCGAATCACCAGACTCTTCTGCTCGGCGCCGTGTCCCAACGGCAGATCGACAGCTTCCTCGGCTTCCTCTATGAAACCGTCGGATTCGAGCCGATCCCGCTCTTCCCGGAGACGCTGATCGAACACGTCTTCGACAAGAACATCCGCGACCTCAACTCCTTGAGCTTCACTTCCGACCCCGGCAAAGTCGACGACGAACCGGCGATCGGACGCGACTTCGCCACCTGGCTCTGGTACTTCCAGGAAGAAGAAGGCGGCACCTTCGATGTCAACGGACTGGGCCAGTTCGCCATCGCCATCGACGGCCCGCTGACCTTCGCCGCCGAGAGCTCGGCCGCCATGGAAAGCGTCGTTCGCAAAGGCATGCCGACAATCAGCGCCGAAGCCAAAGCCGCTCTGCGGGTCGGCAAGAAGCTCACCCGCGCCAAGTACAACATCACCCGCGGCAAGGAAACCTGGACCTTCACACTGGACGCCGACAGCTTCGCGCTGCGCTCGGTCAAGCTGCCCGACGGCGAAGAGCTCGACCCCATGAGCCACTTCCAGGAGCGCATCCTGTTCTTCAACATCCTGCGCGAAACGTTCAACACGTTGTTCGGCAAGTTCCTGGAACAGATTGAGGACACGGACCGCGCCAACGCCCTGCAGGACAAAGTCATCGCCTGGGCCGAAAGTCTGCGCAGCGTGTAATTCCGGTACTGCAGTTTTTCAGCTTCCGCGCATTCTGACACGCCGGCTTCGAACAGTATTTCCGGTGATGCCGGAAGAATGCCGCCGGCGTGAAAAACTCCCCGCAATGACGACACGTACGCATTTTTCTGCACATGCACAAAGCTCCCTTTCGCAAGAGCGTGCAAACATGCCGCCAATCAGCCCCCGCCGCTCCCCCGCACCCCCTCTAATCGGAAGAAAACAGAAAACGACGCGCTCGGATTACGGTTTTCTCGGAGAAATGTTTCTTGCCCGGCCTTGACGGGGCCCTCTATGGATGACCCCGCATCCACCCCCACTTCAAGCTTGAATCTAAGAACAACCTCACAAAACGACCGGTCCGGCAACTACCTGGTGTAGAACCGATGATGACAAGGAGTTCGCGCAGTGCCCGTTGAAGAACTTAGAACCGACAAAGCGTTGCTGGCGGCCTACGTGGCCGACGGTGACGAAAAGGCGTTCGCGGAGATCGTCGAAAGACATGGGCCCATGGTCTACCGCGTCTGCTATCGGATTCTGAGGGATCACCACGCCTGTGAAGACGCGGTTCAGGCGGTGTTCGCCATCCTCGTCAAGAAGGCACGGTCAATCCGCAGGCGCGGCTCGGTCAGCAGTTGGCTGCATGGGACGGCGCGGAATGTCGCCCTGTATCAACTGCGCCAGACGGTCCGCAAGCGAAAACGCGAGGAGATGTTCGCAATGTACCACAGCATCACGAAGGACGCCGATCAGGTGGATGAGTCTACCCGCAAAGCCATTCTCGACGCACTTGACCGTGCGCTCGCCGGTTTGTCGGCGCGCCAACGTGAAGCGGTGGTTCTGCGATATCTCCAGGGGCGCTCTGTGCAGGGGGCCGCCGCCGTGGCAGGCTGCTCCGAGGATGCCTTGCGCCGCCGCGCCAGCGACGGCTTGGACAAGCTCCGGAAGCGGTTGTCCCGACGGGGACTCGCGGTCGGCGCCGGCGCTCTGGCCGCGATACTGGCGGGTGAAGCGCAGGCCACTGTGCCCACTGCCTTGACGTCAGCGATCGTATCGACCAGCCAAGCCGTCGCCGCGAGTGTCGCGACGGGAACGGTAAGCAGTACAGTCGTAAAGATAACTGAAGGAGTGATGAGGATGATGTTCTGGGCACAAGTCAAGACAACAGCATTAGTAGGTGCGGCAGCACTGGCGACAGTGATCATTGCCGCCCAAACAGTACGGCCCGCCGACACAACGCAACCGGCGGGAACCATAGACCCCGAAACAGCGCCCGCGAAGGTCGAATGGTTGCCTGTGAAGCAGGTAGACCGAGAGGCGACCCTGGAGCTAGACTACGGATACACGAGCCTTTCAACGCTCGAACTCGACCTGCTGCAGCGCACCGGGGTCCGGGTGCTGTATCCGAGATCAATGATCTGGCAGGTTTGCGTGCTGCTGGATAAGAAGGCGACGCTTAAGGAAATTGCCGAAGCCGTGTCGGAGCAGAACGACATGACGTATGAGTTCGTGGAACACGAGAGCGGACGCACCTTCCTCTTGTTCTGGGGGCCGGAAGAGCCGCTCGCGTCCTGGCCGAAAATGCCGGGCATACTGGATACCGCGAAGCGCCTGGCCAAGGCGGAGGACCCCAATGATCGCATGCGTGCCCTCATGCACCTCAGAAACATCCACAGCAAGGGGGGCTTGAGGCTTCTCTTGCGCATCTATGTAAATGACGAGGATGCGCGGGTCCGGCAAGAAGCCTTGGTCCAGCTCGGGCGCTACGGCAAGATGGTTCCCTTCGCAGGCGAGGCCCACTGGCCCCCGGCGCGCGCGAAGCTGGCTGCGGAAATGCGCGCCGGCACGCGCGGGCGCCAGGAAGAAGTGGCAAGAAGGGTGATCGGCACCGCGGACCCCCACTTGCTTCGGATCGTCATGAAGTCCCGGAACCCGTACATTCGTGGTAGTGCCGTCAAGACCTTCGCCAGCCTCAACGCCGAAGACGTGTTCGAGACCCTTCGCAAGAGCATTCGCACCGGCAACCACACCCACCTTGCCGACGTCGCCCAGGGGCTGGCCCAGAATCCGTCCAGCGAGGCCGCCGAAATGCTGGGGGAACTCTTCGACCGCGGCGGCTTGTCGAATCAGAACAGGGCAATCCTGTTGAGGGTTCTCGCCGGCAGCAGCGATCCTAAGAGCTCGTCCGAAATTAACATGAACAATTAGCGGCGATTTTGTAGTTCCA
>CAYLNH010000193.1:0-13800 GCA_964384625.1 uncultured Lentisphaerales bacterium | reverse complement strand
CCGCAGGTTCCCAACCTCTTGAGAGTCGGGACTCGAGGCAAAGAAGGGCAGTAATCGAGGTCTTACCTCCTTCCAGTGGTTCGGACGCGATGCCTCAAAGGTTTATTCAGCGGCGGCGGCGACGGCGGTCAGATCGGCGGCGATTTTCCGCCAGAATACTACATGTTGTGGGTCATGGCGGGCGCCGATACTACATGTTGTGGTGTGGAGGCGGATGGATTTTGCGTTTTTTGCTTTTTTTTCGGGCCCGTTCAAGGTGCCGCGTTTTGAAGGAGTTACGACTGCGCCGCCGGGGGCAAACCGGCGCCCGCCCGCCCGCCGCGACTTGCACCGGCCCGGGATCTCTTTCATATTTAGAACGGTTCTAAAAGAGAGGCTGTTCCAAATCAAGGCGCGAGAATCGGAGGCGGCCCCGATGGCGACGGGGCCGGAAACAAGGAGGCACCCCAGCCATGACGTCCCTGCCCACGGAGTATCAGAATTTCATCCATCAATCCCGCTATGCCCGCTGGCTCGACGACGAGAAACGGCGCGAAACGTGGGAAGAAACCGTTGACCGCTACATCAACTATATGTGCGATGAGCAATGCGACGAGATGATTGACCCGCAGACCCGGGGGGAATTGCGGCAGGCGATTCTTGATCTGGAGATTATGCCGTCGATGCGGGCGCTGATGACGGCGGGTCCGGCATTGGCGCGAGACAATGTGGCGGGGTTCAACTGCAGCTATGTGGCGGTTGATCACCCGCATGCGTTCGATGAGATTCTCTATATCCTGATGTGCGGCACCGGCGTCGGTTTCAGCGTTGAACGCCAGTTTATTACGAACTTGCCGCTGGTAGCCGAGCGTTTCCGGCTGTCCAACTCCACGATCAAGGTGGACGACAGCAAGCTCGGCTGGGCCAATGCCTATCGCGAGCTGGTGAGTTTTCTCTACTCGGGCAGCATCCCGCAGTGGGACACCTCGGAGGTCCGCAAGGCCGGCAGCCGGCTGAAGACCTTCGGCGGCCGGGCTTCGGGTCCACAGCCGTTGGAGGACCTGTTCAAATTCACGGTGGACATCTTCAAAGCGGCGGCCGGCCGAAAACTGAACTCCATCGAGTGCCACGACCTCTGCTGCAAGATCGGCGAGGTCGTGGTTGTCGGCGGCGTTCGGCGTTCGGCGCTGATCTCGCTGTCGAATCCGAGCGATGACCGCATGCGCCACGCCAAAGCCGGGGAATGGTGGAAGACCGACCCGCAGCGGGCCCTGGCCAACAACAGTGCCTGCTACACCGAGAAACCCGAGATGGACAAGTTCATGCGGGAATGGCTGGCTCTCTACAGCAGCCGCAGCGGGGAACGCGGCATCTTCAACCGCCAGGCGGCGCGGGACCAGGTGACCAGATACGATCGGCGCGATCCCGAGCATGAATTCGGCACGAACCCCTGCAGTGAGATTATCCTGCGGTCCGCCCAGTTCTGCAACCTGTCGGAGGTGGTGGTCCGCCCGGATGACACCACCGAAAACCTGATGCGCAAAGTCCGGCTGGCGACGATCCTGGGGACCATGCAGGCCACCCTGACCAACTTCCGCTATCTGCGGGATGTCTGGCAACGCAACACCGCCGAAGAAGCCCTGCTGGGCGTCAGCCTCACGGGCATTCTCGACAACCCGGTGACCGCCGGCAAACGCGGCGCCGAACAACTGGCCGAACTGCTCCAAAACCTGCGTCTGGAAGCCGTCGAGACCAATAAACGCTGGGCCGAGATCCTCGGCATCAACCCGGCTGCCGCCATCACCTGCGTCAAGCCCAGCGGCACGGTCAGCCAGTTGGTCAACTGCGCCAGCGGCATTCACCCGCGGCACAGCCGCTACTTCGTCCGGCGCGTCCGCGCCGACAAAAAGGACCCCCTGGCACAGATGATGATGGCCGAAGGCTTCCCCTGGGAAGACGACGTCATGAAGCCCGAACACAACGCCGTGTTCGGTTTCCCGATGAAGTCCCCGGAAGACGCCGTCCTGCGCGACGATCTCACGGCGCTCGAACATCTCGAACTCTGGCTGACCTACCAGCGTGAATGGTGCGAGCACAAACCCAGCATCACCGTCAGTGTTCGCGAGAGCGAATGGATGGACGTCGGCGCCTGGGTGTACCGCAACTTCGACAAGGTCTCCGGCATCGCTTTTCTGCCGTACGCCGAGCACAGCTATCGGCAGGCGCCCTATGAGGAATGCCGCGAGGGCGACTACGAGACGCTGCTGGGCGACATGCCGGAATACATCAACTGGAGCCGCCTCCAGGAGTTCGAGCTGGAAGACTCAACCACCGGTTCCCAGGAACTCGCCTGCACCGGCAGCAGCTGCGAACTCGTGGACCTCACGTCCAGTTAGCCTGAAGATTTCATCACGTCCTACTGCGTCGTCGCAACGGAACTCATGGAATCATCGGATTAAGAATCTGCCATGACAACCTGTGGGGAGGGACCCAACCCGGCGGTACGGCCAGTGCCGCCGGGTTATTCATTCCTCCGCGCGCAGCGCCAGTCCTCCTCGACGCGCAGCGCCAGTTATGGGGGGACGGTTAGCGAGCCTCGAGCGCCCATCTGGGATTCTGAGCGCGCAGCTCGGCAACACGCCCCCGACCGCGTCAAGAATGACGCGGAGCAGTATCCGGAGACGGCCCCCCGTTCTTTTTCGGTGCAGCGCGGCAACACGCCCCCGACCGCGTCAAGAACGACGCGGAGCAGTAACCGGACACGGGCAGCGCCCCGCTTTTTCTCCTCCGGGCTGGCGATGGCGGCAGCGACAGGCGGCCGGACCACTGCCGAAGTGTCGGGCAAACGCGGCCGAGAAATAATTGCGGTCGCAAAATCCCCAGGTGTCGGCGATCGCCTCGATCGACGATCGCGAGGGCGCCTTCCTGAAGGATCTGACGGCCTGGATGGAGAACCCCGCCGAAGCCATCCACGGCACGAAGCCGGAGAAGATCTGCGACATCTCCCTCGGCCGCGTTCAGGGCCCGATGTTCTACTACGGCATGTGGACCAGCAAAGGGACCACCGGCTATTTCACCTTCTTCTATTATCCCGGCGACTACGTGGTCGTCTCCAAGATCGCACCCGGTATCAAGTCAGCCGAGCTGTTGACCACCGGCAAGCCGCTCGAGGTGGAACCCACGACCAACGGGCGCACGGTGATCAAGGGGTTGCCGAAGCACTCCCCTGATCCTGTCGCCCCGTCATCAAAGTCGAATTCGACGGGCCTCCTTACGCTGTTACCGAATTCGGCGCTGAATGGCTCGACGGCGATTTCCAGCCATAGCATCAGCCCGTGAAGTAGGCCACTGCCTGGCGTTGCGCGCGGAGGAAGGGCTACACGCGAGGAAAGGGCGCTGCGCGCGGAGGAAAGAATGGGGCGCTGCCCCAAACCTGCCTTGTGCACCCCGCCTATCTTATGCGGGGCCGGCAGGGAGGCACTGGCTCCCTGCACCCCCACAGTTGGCGCTGCGCGCGAGGAAAGGCGCTGCGCGCGGGGAAGGGCGCTGCGCGCGGGGAAGGAAAGGCGCTGCGCGCGGAGGAAAGGCGCTGCGCGCGAGGAAGGAAAGGCGCTGCGCGCGGAGGAAGGAAAGGCGCTGCGCGCGGAGGAAAGGGCGCTGCGCGCGGAGGAAAGAATGGGGCGCTGCCCCAAACCCCGGCAGGGAGGCAGTGGCCCCCCTGCACCCCCACAGTTGGCGCTGCGCGCGAGGAAGGGCGCTGCGCGCGGAGAAGGGGAGAAGGGCGCGACGCTTGCATCTTACCACCTCCACCTGTAGGGTGCGCGCTGTATCTCGCGTATTTAGAAGCGTCGTCGGCTTTCTGTGTGCCGACGGTTTCAAGGCTTGCCTTCTAACTGCGTTTCATCCCAGCACGCAGACATCAATTGGAAGGAAGCAGCCATGACGAAAGTGAAAGACGGCGACAAAGTCAAGGTCCATTACACCGGCACCCTCGAAGACGGCACCGTGTTCGATTCCTCAAAAGATTCCGATCCGATCGAATTTACGGTCGGCGGCGGCCAGGTCATCGCCGGTTTCAACAACGCCGTAGTCGGTATGGCGGCTGAGGAGACCACAACCGTGGACATCGCCTCGACGGACGCCTACGGCCCGCATCGCGAGGAACTGGTGGTTACCGTGCCGCGCACGGATGTGCCGGACGACATGGAGGTCGAGCCCGGCAAAATGATCGCCATCCGCACCGGCGGCGGTGACACGTTTCCGGCGACGATCATCAAGGTTACCGACGATGAAGTGACCTTCGACGGCAATCACCCGCTGGCCGGCAAGGATCTGACCTTCGAAATAACCGTGACCGACGTCACGTCCGGTGGAGATGCCCCCAGCGAGTGAATCGCGCGCTTCTGATCCCGTTGTCTCTGCTTGCCGGCGCCGCGTTGACCGCGGCCGAGCCGGATGTGGCGTTTGCGCGTGATATCGGCGGCAAACTGCGCCGTCTGGTATATGACGCGGCCGCCATCGACCCGGCCACCGGTGCCGAGGACAGGGCCACGCGCGACGCCCGCCGGCGGGAGCACGCCCGGCTGGATGCATGGTTTACCGCGAAGGGTCGGGACATCGGCCCGCACAATTGCAGGAGCGAGGCTGACAAAGCCAACTTGCTGGTATTCCGGCAGGTCATGGCCGATCATGAGTTCCTCAAGCTGTCGTATGCGCAGCGCCGGCGGTTCCTCAAGGAGGTCGACGCCTACGCCGAACGGCTGGCCCGGGACTTCGCGGCTGCGACCCGGCGCTTGTTCGTGGGGGCCGCGGCCCGGAAATTCCTGCGGCGGCGCCTGCAGCAGCGACTGACGTTCAAGCTGCGGTATTACGGCCGGCAGCACGGCAGGACCATTGCCGCCATGTACCTGCCGCGTACGCAGGAGGTCCTGATCAACCTCGATCGCATGCGGGCGGCGCCGGCAGCGTTCTTCGACAGTTTCGAGCATGAGCTCTGGCACCACCTGCTGCCGCCGGATTTGGCCAGGCCGGGGAAGAATCCGTGGTTTGAAGGGTTCAACGAGGGACTGACCGAGTGTTGGGCCGCCGGGTTCTACCAGGGCCGGCAGCCCGCCGCCGGCCGCACGGTCGAGTACCCGATCATCACAGCCTGGGCCTCGCTTGCCATCGCCCTCGACCGTGACGCCACGGTTACCTGGCTTGCCGGCGTGACGGCATCCCGGGAGTACCTGGCCAGGCTGCGGCAGCAGGGCGCGCTGGGCCGGCATCTGGCCGGCGTCCTCGCCGGACCGGCTCGGGTGACCCCGGCACAGCGGAAACGGATGGAAACGATTTTGACCCACTGGGGCTGGAAAGAAGATGACCGCAGCCCCATCTCGCTGGGGCGCTATCTTGTCGACGACGTTTTGCGTGAGGACCTCCTGCGGCGGGAATTCCGCCGGCAGAAAGACTTTTTTGATGACTTGATTCGGGTCAAAACCATTGTTCATTTACAGGATCTCAAGGCTGCGCTTACCGTCGACGTCCGGCATCTGAAGCTGCCGTCAAACCTGGCCTTCAATCTGAAACGGGTCCTGAAGTACGTCGATCAACCCGAGAACGAATACGGAAAATGACACATCTGAAACCCATTGCCGTTGGTCTGCTGTTTCTGCTGTTCCTGCTCACCGGCTGCCGTTCCATGCTGCAGTCACCGGGTTCGGACACCGGCCTGCTGAAAGCGAGCGGCATCCACCCGGGCCGGCCCGGCAAGGATCTGCGCCGCGGCAAACGCGCGGCCCTGCTGGCATTCAACAGCATGATCTACACCGACCCCGAGGGGACGCAGCCGAAGTCCGAACGCACCGCTGTGACCGCGGCGGAGATGCGGGAGCTGACCGACGCCATGCTGCACACATTTCTCGATGAACTGCGCCGGGTGAAGGCGCTCCAACTGCTGCCGGTCAGCCGGTCGTCCGCGAATCGCTACTATCCGCGGCTATCCGGCCGGTGGGGTTCACAGATCGCCGGGTTTTCGCTGACCGAGGCCCAGGGCCTGCGCGCCGCGCCGCAACCCCTCAAGTACATCAAGATCGCCAAGTCCCGGGGGCAGCAGTGGCTGCGGGCCCAGACTGAAGGACTCAAGCTCGACACGATCCTAGCCAAACTGATCGGCGGCAGCCCGAGGCGCGACGATGAAGTGGGCGCCGAAGACCTGGCGCTGGTCAGCTACAAACTGGGGACGGACTTTGTGGTGCTGGTCAACAACCGCGTTCGACTGACCGCCGGCGCCGATGGTGTCTGGCGGGCCCGGCTGGAACTGCTGGAAGTCGTTGTTGTCGGGACCAGCGAACTTAAAGACTTCGCCTACGCCAAGTATGTGGAGGGAGACTTCAGCGACGGCAACCCGGAGCTGGCCGGCGATCCGACGAAACCCGAGGTCTGGGAGCTGATGCGCTATCGGCCGCGAACCAAGGAAGGCGAGGAGCCGATGGATCTGAGTCAGCGCGATTTTGCCAAGACCCCCTTCTGGCCGCAGATTGCCGCGCCGTATCGCCGGCTGGCCGGGGCCTTCCGCGACGATCTCAACGCTGTCCGCAGGCTCCCATGAGGCATCATCGCCTGGCGGACTTCGAAGCGCTCTCTCCAGACTGTATCCTGGACGCCGTCGAGGACGCGCTGGACGTCCGGCTGACCGGCCTGGCCCATCCCCACCGCAGTTACATCAACCGCGTCTATGAACTGCAGGATGCCGAGGGTAACCGTCTGATCGCCAAGTTCTATCGACCGGGACGCTGGACCCGGGACGCCCTGATGGACGAGCACGCGTTCGTTCGCGCCTGTGCCGCGGCCGAAATCCCGGTGATCGCGCCGCTGCCGCTGGCGGACGGCGGCACGCTGGGGTTGGCTGACAACATTTACTTCGCCGTCTACCCCAAGGACTGGGGCCGCGAGCTGGAGGTCCGGACGGACGAGGACTGGCGGCGACTGGGCCGGATTATGGGCCGTCTGCATGTCGTCGGCGCCGGGGAACCGGCCCCGAACCGGATTGTCATGCATCCGGCCGCATCCATGCGGGCCGACGTCCAGTTTCTGCGTGCGGGCGACCACGTCGACCGCGCCCACCGGGCGGAATTCGAGGCGATGACCGAGGAGATCCTCAAGTTAATCACGCCGTTGTTCAACGGCCGCGAGCAGATCCGCATCCACGGCGACTGCCACGCGGCGAATGTGTTGGACCGGCCGGACAAGGGCATCATGCTGATCGATTTCGACGACATGGCCATGGGCCCGCCGATCCAGGATCTGTGGATGCTGTTGCCCGGCAACGCCCAGGAGACCCGCCGGGAGCTCGACCTGATCATCGAGGGGTATGAGGAGTTTCGCGAGTTCGACTGGTTTTCGATCAAGTTGATCGAACCCCTGCGGGCCATGCGCAGCTACTACTTCTGGGCCTGGCTGGCCAAGCAGTTGGATGACCCCAGTTTCCGCGACCATTTCCCGGATTGGGGGAGCCAGAATTTCTGGGCTCGTGAGATGCCGCTGCTCGAGGCGCAACTGCAGGACATCCGCGATACGGTGGGTTAATCCGCCGGCTTTTCCCAGATCAGGAACTCGTGATTCTCCTGCCAGCCCATACTCTTGATCAAGGCGTTCTCGTCGATGCCCTCGAGGCAGCCGGCCAAGGCGTTGACAACGTTGGGGAACCCCGGGGTCTCACTGGGAATGCGGTAATCGCCGGCGCGGCAACCAAGGATCAGGAAGCAGTTGTCCTCCTCCGGGCCGCGATCCGTGGTCTCGACCATAACGTCTTCCAGGTTGTCCCAACGCACTACCCAAACCTGGCTGTCGCCGCAATAGCCGCGGACGCTGACCGGATCTACCTCGACCCGGTCCGGAGTCCGGCGAAACAGCCAGCGCAGGTGCGCCGCAATCTTGCTGATCCAGCTCATGAATAGAACCTAGTCGCGCCGGCAGGCAAAAGCAACGCCTCAGAGATCCATGCCGGAGACCCGGCAGATCACGTAGTACTCGGCGTCTCCGAGGATATCCGTGCCGTCGCTTGCCAGAATCTGCGGATAGCACGAGCGGGGTACCTGGAATGCCCCGCCGTCGTGTTCGACTGAGAGGATGCCTGCCGCCGAGACGTTGGCGCGCCCGTGCAGGGCCCGCAGCCGGACCTGCTGCGGGTCCGGGTCGTCGGCCTGCATGAAAACCACACAGAAGCGTTTGCCTTCGAGATATTTCAGTTCCATCGAAGTCTCTCGAAATGAAAACATCCCTCCAGGGCAACAGACCCGGGAGGGATGTTCAATATTCCAAAGGACGCCCTGCGGTCAGCGACGCTTGCTGCGCTTCATCATCCGGCGTTTGACTTCGCTCGGCTTCTCGTAGTACCGGCGATTCCGAATGTCCTTCAGGGTGCCTTCTTTGTCCATCTTCTTCTTCAGCCGACGAAGGGCCTTATCGATGGGTTCACCACGTTTGACTCGAATTTCAGACATTGTGGAACTCACCTCCCTCCTGCCGGCAGTCCGGCAGCGAGGAGCCGCCGGCGTCAGACCGACGTGGCCTCTTCTTCTTCTTCGTTTGCTTTGGCTTTGGCGCGGGCGCGGTCCGCAACGGCTTTGACCTTGGCCTCGGCAATATGCTCGGTGCCTTCCAGGTCTTCTTCCGCTGTGAGCTTGTCCTCGTCGATGAATTTCTTCAACTTGGCCAAGGCCTGATTCTGAATCTGCCGCACGCGTTCCCGTGTCCGGCCGATAATTTTGCTGACTTCCTCGAGCGTCTTCGGCCGCGAACCGTCCAGCCCGAACCGCATGACCAGAATCAACTGCTCACGTTCGTCCAGACGGTCGATCAGCCCTTTCAGCTGCTTGAGCATCTCGCGGTCGGAGATCATCACATCCGGCGTCGACGTGCCGAAATCCGGGATGATATCCTGGTACATGCTCTCTTCGCCCTGCTGGATCGGGTCCTGCAGGGAGAAGGTCCGCAGCTCCGCCAGCCGCAGGGCGGTGACGGTGCGCTCACTGAACTCCAAGTGACTGGCAATCTCGCCGTCCGTCGGCTCGCGCCCCAGTTCTTCGGTCAACTTGATACGGGCGCCTTTGATCTTGTTGATCTTGCCGGCCGACTGCACCGGGATACGAATGGTGCGGCTCTGGTTGGACAGAGCCCGGCGCATGGACTGCTTGATCCACCAGGCGGCGTAACTGCTGAATTTCGCGCCTTTGGCCGGATCAAACTTCTCGACGGCCTTCATCAGGCCGATATTGCCTTCACTGATCAGGTCCAGTAAGGGCAGACCGAGGCCTTTGAAGTCGTGAGCGATCTTGACCACAAGCCGTAAATTGCTCTGGATCAGCTTCGCTCTGGCGCTCTCAGAACCCGAGGCGATCTCTGCGGCAAGACTGACCTCTTCATCCCGTGTCACCAACGGAATCTGGCCGATCTCACGCATGTACGCCTTCATCGTGTCGCTCTTACCGCTAATCATATATGCTGTAGTGCTCCTTTACCGGTTTCCTCACATTCTGCCCGGATCCCGGGCTGAACGCTGCACTGCACGACCCCTGCGACTGGAACGCGGCATGGTCTCGACGGCTCGTGCGGTTGAAAAGCGCCTGCGGGTTCCTATAGTAGGAGGTCCCGTCAGCAATGCGTGATGTTCTCAAAATGAGAAGGCACTTGCCAAGTCCATGCACCGATTCAGCCCATGATGGGCCCACAAAAATGCAAGCAAAAGTCAGTAATATAAAATTATAGCTTGCAATTTCAAGAGTTTCGGCGGGATTTATGTCAGATTTCTGTGAAATTATCCGGCGTCAGTTACGTGGTTTACCCACATTTGAGGCTGGACCGGTCCCGGTTGAATCCCCGCCTGCGTTGTTCCCGATTCTCATTGCCGGACTGCAATTGGTGCAATCCGGCCGGTCACTGGTGGTCTTGACCGAAACCATGGGGCAGGCGGAGGACCTCGCACCGGAGGTCCAGGCGTGGCTTCGGCTGCTCGGGTCGGATCGGCAAGTCATCCTCCTCCCGGAGTTCGAAGCCGCCAAACGACAGTTGATTCCGGAGCACGAGTGCGAGCGCAGCCGGGTTCTCGATCGCACCGGCCGCGGCCCGGGGC
Organism: uncultured Lentisphaerales bacterium; assembly: GCA_964384625.1. Classification (GTDB taxonomy): domain Bacteria; phylum Verrucomicrobiota; class Lentisphaeria; order JABSQK01; family JABSQK01; genus CAYLNH01. The sequence goes on along the minus strand of CAYLNH010000193.1, from coordinate 3,710 downwards.
TGTATGTCGCCTCGATCATGGCCGCAGTGGCGCCGGCGCCGGACCCCCGCCGGTTCCGAGCGGAGTACTACACGCTCCGGACCGGCTCCGAGAGCTGGCCGCCGGAGAAACTGGCCGCCTTGCTGACCCGGCTCGACTACGACAACGAGGTCGAGGTCCGCCTGCCGGGCGAGTTCTCCTGGCGCGGCGGCATTCTCGATGTCTTCTCCCCGGTCTACACCGACCCGATCCGTCTGGACTACTTCGGTCAAGAGCTTGAGAGTATAAAGTTCTTTGATCCGGAAACCCAACGGTCCGGGCGCGCGGTCGAGGAGTGCCTGGTGATCCCGCGCGGCGAGAGCGCCCTGCGGGAACCCGACAGGTATTTCAGTTTTCCGGATTACTTCGACAGCGCCGCCGTCGGCGTGGTGATGTGCCGGCCGCCACGGCTCGCCGAACATGTCGACACCTACGGCGACCAGGCCGAAGCGGACTGCTGTCGTTCGCTGGGGGACGGCCGGCTGCCGCTGGTGGTCCTCGATGAGACCTTCGACCTGAATCCGGCATACCGGCCGCCCGCAGCTCCGTTATCGACGTTGTTTGCCGCCGCCACCCCGGAAACCGAAGAACACAGCCAACTCCTCCTGAAGCAATTGCTGCACAGCACCGTCGGCCGTTGGCACCGCGACGGCTTTCGGATCGGCGCCTGCTGTTCGAGCCAGAGCAAACTGGATCGTTTCAGGGAGATCCTGCACGAGAGCGAAGCTCTCCGCGGCTGCGAGCCGGAGCTGATTGCGGGGGATATCCGGGGCGGGGTCATGTTTCCCGACGTTCCTCTGGTGCTCCTGAGTGAGGCCGAGATCTTTGGGGTTTCGAAGGCCGCGCCGCCGCGGCGGAGACCGAAGCCGACCTTCCATGCGGACCACCTCCTGCACAGCACCGCGGAGTTGCACGCAGGCGACTTCGTGGTGCACGCCGCCTACGGCGTCGGCAAGTTCCACGGCATCCGGATGGCCGAGTTCAACGGCCAGTTCCAGGAGGTCCTGGCGCTGGAGTTCGCCGACAGCGTGGAGGTCCTTGTGCCCCTGGAACAGGCCTACCTGGTGGGGCGCTACGTCGGTACCGGCAAGAGCCTGCCGAAGCTGAGCAAGGTCGGGGGCACGCGCTGGAAGAAGGCACGCGGCGAGGCGGAGCTGGCGGTCCGCGACTTCGCCGCGGAACTGCTGCGGATTCAGGCCGTGCGGGCCACGTCCAAGGGCGTCTCGTTCCAGGGCGAGGAGGAGCTGCTGGAGGCCTTCGGCGACGCCTTTCCATACACCGAGACGCCGGACCAGCACACCGCGATCGAGCAGGTCTACGCCGACATGGAAGCGGTCCGGCCGATGGACCGCCTGCTCTGCGGCGACGTCGGCTTCGGCAAGACCGAGGTCGCCATGCGCGCCGCCTTCAAGGCGATTGCTGCGGGCAAGCAGGTTGCCGTGCTGGTGCCGACCACCGTGCTGTGTCAGCAGCATCTGTTCACCTTCCGCGAGCGGTTCAAGGAGTACCCGGTGCTGATCGAAGAGCTGTCCCGCTTCAAGACGCATGGGGAACAACGGCAGATCCTCGAGCAACTGACCGAAGGAAAAATCGACATCCTGATCGGTACGCATCGATTGCTGAGCGAGGATGTGCGGTTCAAGGACCTCGGCTTAATGATTGTCGACGAGGAACAACGGTTCGGGGTGGCGCACAAGGAACGGCTGAAGCAGATGCGGGCCAACGTTGATGTGCTGACCATGACCGCCACGCCGATTCCGCGGACGCTGTATCTGTCGATGTCCGGGTTGCGCGATATGTCCACCATCGTCACGCCGCCGCTGGAGCGGCTGCCGGTGCAGACCATTGTCGCCCAGTATTCCGAGGACCTGATTCGCGAGGCCATCCGGCGCGAGATCCAGCGGGACGGCCAGGTCTATTTCCTGCACAACCGCGTTAAGAGCATCGAGCAGGTTGCCGCCCGCCTGCGCGAACTCGTGCCCGAAGCCGACTTCGACGTCGGCCACGGCCAGATGCACGAGCACGAACTGGAGCATGTGATGCTGAGGTTCATGGAGGGTGAAACGGATGTGCTTGTGTGTACGACAATCATCGAGTCCGGCTTGGACATCCCGAACGCCAATACCATCGTCATCGATCGCGCCGACCGCTTTGGTCTGGCGGAGCTGTATCAGCTGCGCGGCCGTGTCGGACGCTACCATCGCCAGGCCTATGCCTATCTGTTCATCCCGCCGCACGGCATGCTGGTGGACAACGCCCGCAAGCGGCTGGGAGCGATTCGGCAGTACACCCAGCTGGGCAGCGGCTTTCGTCTGGCCTTGCGCGACCTGGAGATCCGCGGCGCCGGCAACATCCTGGGTCGGGAGCAGTCCGGCCACATCGCCGCCATCGGCTTCGATCTGTACTGTCAGTTGCTGCGTGAAGCCGTCAGCCGGATGAAGGGGGAAAATACCGTGCACCGCCCGGATGTCGCGTTGATCTGCGATTTTATCAGTTTCGGGCCGACCACCGATTCCGAACGCGTCTCCGCCTGTCTGCCGCGTGATTTCATTACCGACGAGGCCACCCGCGTCGCCTGCTATCGCGAGTTGAGCAGCTTTCAGGAGGTGGACCGGGTGGACGCCTATCAGGAGGAACTGCGCGACCGTTTCGGCCGGCTGCCGTTGGCCGCCGTCAACTTCCTGATGATCGTCAAGATGAAGATTACCGCCGCCAACGCCGGCATCCACAGCATCAGCGTCCGGAACCGCAAGGTCTACCTGGAAACCCGTAGCGGCTTCCTCAAGAACCTGAACGGCAGATTCCCCGCCATCGAAGCCGCATCACCCCGGGAACAACTGGTGCAGCTGGTGCAGATTGTGCATAGAACTGCCAAAAAGTGCAGGGGATAACAGATCAGTTTGACCTGATCTGTATTGAAGTGAACGCAGTCCCGTTTCCTGTGTAGGCCCTCGACCGTCGCCGTCCTGCTACCTTTGCATCCTGCCCGGTTTGCCCGGCGGTACCTGAGGGTAGATCTCCTAACAGCTGCGCAATGCTCCCTCCCGTTCAGGTCACTCCGCGTGCAGGGGACCCGTCCTGAAACTCCGCACCGCGAGGGTGTTGATCTTCTCGGCTGATGGCTGAACGTGGTTCGTCGAGCACTTGCTTTTCCCATTGTTCAATTCCAGCTTGAACCCTTGCATTTAGCGCAAGGCTTGGATATAATGAATTAGTGACATGAGGAAGATCGGCTGCTCAGGAGGCAGCATTCGGATGAAGGATCTCTGCAATTCTGAACGATTCACGCTGATCGAGCTACTGGTTGTCATTGCAATTATCGCGATCCTGGCCTCAATGTTGCTGCCAGTTCTGACTCAAGCCAAAGCTCGCGCAAACCAAGTCGTGTGCCTGGGAAACTTCAAACAGATTGCACTCGGGTACGTGATGTACCAGGAAGATGGCGACGACTATATGCCGGCTCTGGTCAGTGGACCTGACAAGATCGCATCGTCGGCTCCTTACAGCAACTGGTGGCATTCGGGCGACACCCAGTCAGATCGTGAGAAGTCGGCACCGTTCTATGCAGATGCGTTGGTTGAGGGGGACTACCTTCCGGTGAAGATCTGGGATTGTCCTACGCGGGAAGGAAAGGCTGCCTATTAATACGGCATGCAAATAGGCGACACTCGTCATGCTGCTGCATATGCGAT
>CAYLNH010000192.1:0-13851 GCA_964384625.1 uncultured Lentisphaerales bacterium | reverse complement strand
TCAGGCCGCCATCTTACGAGAGAAGAAATGACCGAAGAACTCGGTACTGTCAAGCCCAGGAGTACCCCGCCGAAAAGGTGACCGAAACGCGGCGCCAGTACTGCGCCGCTATCGAATTGATTGACGACGCCATCGGCTCAATGCTGGATGCTCTCGAAGAACGCGGGCAACTCGAGAACACCTGTATCATCTGGTCCAGCGACCACGGCGAGATGCTCGGCGACCACGGCATGTATACCAAGGCCGTGCCCTATGAGGCGTCACTGCGCGTGCCGCTGATTGTCGCCGGCCCCGGCATTGCCGGGGGCCGCGTCTCCAATGCGCTGGTCGAACTGATCGACTGCAATCCGACTATCTGCGAGTTCGCCGGGCTCCCGCCGCAGGAGCGTATCGACGCCATCTCGCTGGGACCGGTGCTGCGCGGCGAACAGGACGAACACCGCCCCAATACGGTCGGCGCCCTGCGCCACTTCCGCTGTATCCGCACCGATAGCTATAAGTTGATCGACAACTATGGCGCCGACGCCGAGCTCTACGACCTCCGGGAAGACCCGGACGAACAGCATAACATTCTCAACGACAACCCGGAAATCGGCCGCGAGCTCAACGCTGCCCTGCGGCAACGCTATATGGAAGGCAAATGGTGCCGATAATCAACCCTGCGGACAGGATTGATTCTGCCAAGAGGAAAACCGATGACTCAACCCAATATTCTGTTTCTCTTTCCCGACCAGCAACGCCCCGACTGGCTGGGCGTCAATGAGGACCTCCCGGTGCGCACGCCGAATCTCGATCGGCTGTGCGAACAGGGCGTACGTTTCACCAACTGTCTGACGCCCTCCCCCGTGTGCGCCCCGGCCCGCGCCTGCCTGGCGGCCGGCAAGAACTACGACCGCTGCGGCGTCCCGGGCAACGGCACCGCCTACCCGCTGAACCAGCCGACGTTCTATCAGGCCCTGCGCGATGCCGGCTACCGCGTCGCCGGCTGCGGCAAGTTCGACCTGGACAAACCGACGCTGGAGTGGAATCTCGACGGCTCGCGGCTGATCAAGGACTGGGGCTTCACCGAAGGCGTCGACAACGAAGGCAAGTTCGACGGCTCACGCAGCTATCGGATGAACGACAACACGCCCGTCGGCCCGTATTTGAGGGCGCTGCACGATGCCGGCGTCGCTGATCAGTACTGTAACGAACACGCCAGCTGCAAAGAGAACATGGGCGCCTACACGACAGTGGTGCCTGATGATCTCTACTGCGACAACTGGCTGTCGGATATCGGGCTGCAGTTCCTGCACGATTTTCCCAGGGACCAGCCATGGTTCATCCAGGTCAACTTCACCGGGCCGCACAACCCGATGGACGTTACCCCGAGCATGCGGGAACGCTGGGAAGACGTCGCCTTTCCGGAGCCGCATAACAACGAGCACCCCGATCGCGAAGGGTTACAGCGCGTCCGACAAAACTACGCCGCGATGATCGAGAACATCGACCGCCAGATCGGCCGGTTCATCGACGTGGTCAAAGAACGCGGCGAACTGGACAATACGCTGATCGTCTTCGCGAGCGATCACGGCGAGATGCTGGATGACCACAGCCGTCGCGGCAAGAGCACGTGGCGGTTTGCGGCAGCGGGAGTGCCGTTGATCGTCGCCGGCCCCGGCGTGCAGTCCGGCATTGTCAGCGACGTCCCCGTCGGCATCCATGACCTTGCCCCCACCTTTATCGACTACGCCGGCGCAAACCCCATGCCGGATATGGACGCAATCAGTCTCAAGGACCTCCTTGACGGCAGGACCGATAAACACCGGGACTACATCACGTCCGGGCTGCAGGACTGGCGCCTGGCGTACGACGGCCGCTACAAACTGGTCGTTCAGCCGGACGCGGAACCGTTGCTGTTCGACCGGCACGAAGATCCATGGGAGGACCATAGTATTGCCGCCGACCACCCGGAGCTGCTATCTCGGCTGCAGTCCGTGATTGCCGCCGCCCGCTGAACCTGCCGGGAACGTTCAGCACGGCAGCCGATGGAATGAACTGCGATGATCGAAGAACATAGCTTCCCCGTCGACCAGAACGTTTACTACGACGTCTTCACGCCGCCTTCGCCGCGAGCGCTGCTGGTTGCCCTCCACGGCTACGGCGGCAATAAGGATTCCATGCTGGCGCTGGCCCGCCGGATCAGCGAGACCGCTTTCACAATCGCCAGCCTTCAGGGGCTGCACCAGCACATTGTCCCCCCGAAAACCGGCTGCGGACCGCTCGGTTATGGCTGCGGCTGGCTGACGAATTTTCACCCGGAAGACTCGATCGCTCTGCATCACCGGGCCGTGACGCGGATTATCGACGGCCACGCCAACGGGATGCCCGTGTTCCTCCTCGGCTTCTCCCAGTCGGTGGCGCTGAATTTCCGCTATGCCTTCACCTTCCCCGAGCAGGTCGCCGGCGTCATCGGCATCTGCGGCGGCATTCCCGGCGACTGGCAGGACGACAAATGCCGCTCCGGCACGGTCCGCATACTCTATCTGACCACGGCGGCGGACCCGCACTACCCGCCGGAAACGGCAAAACGCAATGCCGACGCCCTCGCGGCGCGCGCCGCCGGGGTGACGCACCGGACCTTCCCGGGGCAACACCGCCTGCAGCCGGCAATGCTGCCCGTCATTCGAGATTGGATCCTGAAGCCTGAATCCACCTGACCGGTATCGGGATCAGGTTGAATTCTGCCTGACCGGACCATAAAGTGTGCTCGTGCTGGTCATTACTGGAACTGTATGCGTGGGAGACTGATTGATGGCATCCAGCGGCTTCAAAATCGCCAAGCTCGTGTTCAACCTCATCCTTCTCGGCGTCATCATTGTCGGCGCCTGGATCGGCTACAACAAGTTCATCGTCGGCCCGAAAGCCCGGGCAGAACGAACCCAGGAAGTGAAGAAGCACCTGGGCAACGCCGAATGGGAAGATGCCCTGGCGGCACTCGATGAACTCGAAAAGGAGAAGGACCTGCAGGACTTCGTCAAAGAGAAGCGGCTGCAGTGTTACACCTCGATGGCCGACGAGATCCACAAGAAGGCGCTGTCCGACGAGAGCAAGGTCAGCAAGTATAAACGGCGCTACGAAGAGAGTCAGAGTAAGCGCGACAAAGAACGGTACGAGAAATACGCCAAGCGCAGCAAGGAACGATTTCAGAAGTGTATCGACTACCTGGCCAAGGCCGAGAAATACGGTAAGCTCAAGCGCCTGGATATCATGAATCGCAGTTCATCTTATGCCAGTCTCGGCAACAAGGAAGAAGCCAAACGCTGGAACCGCGAACTGAAGAACTATCCGGAATAGGCACGTCTGCCGACAGAACAGCTTCTGACACCGGCCGACCACCGGCAGCGACAGGATCCCCCAATTGAAACCAGTCTATCTCATTACCGGCGACGACGAACCGTCGATCGAAGACCGCGCCCGCAAGCTGGTTCTTCAGCTTGCCGGACCGGAGGCCGATGATTTTACGCTTGAAGTGATTAAGGAATCGCCCGACCAGAACGCCGAGCAGACGATCAAGTCCCTCCTGGAAGCAGTGCACACGCCGTCCTTCCTCGGCGCCCAGAAAACCATCTGTCTGCACAATTTCAGCGCCTTCAGCGACGAACCGGCAAAGTCGAAGAAGGACAAGCAGCTGAATACCGTCGGCCGCTGCCTGCGGCAACTGGCTGACTTTATCGAGAACGAGTTTCCGCCCGATATTTCGCTGATCCTCAGCGGTCCCGCCATCGACAAACGCAAACGGCTCTACAAGATCTGCAGTGAACTCGGCAAGGTCGAGGAGCACAAGAAGCCGGACCTCAAAGACCGTCGCTGGCGCGACAAGGTTGCGGCGCTGATCAACGGCCAGGCGAAGGAGCGCGGGATGACGCTCGATCGCCGGTCCGTCGAGTATCTGCTCGAGGTCATCGGCGTCGATACCGGCCGCATCGGCATGGAGATGGAGAAACTCTTCTGCTACGCCGGCGCCGAGCCGGCGCTGGAACAGATCCGCGAAGTCTGTACCGGCAGTCGGGATGCGTACTTTTTCGCTCTGGCCGATGCCTTGGGCCGCCGCCACCTGGATGACGCGCTGGAGGCACTGGCCCAGACCATGGCGCATGCGCGCAACGAAGACAGCGAGTGTATCCGGCTGATCCGCATGACCGCAAACTATTTCCGCAAACTGCTGCACGCCAAAATCGCGGCAGCCGTGCTGAAAACGAAGGACGGTCGCGGCCTGGCCGGCGCCGTAAAGCGCATGTCGGAGTCACAGGCAGAACGGCTCGCGGGCAACCAGGTCCTGTCCATGGGCGACTGGCAACTGCGCAATACCGGCGAGTTGATCGGCAACTACCGGGGCCACGAACTGCAGGCGGCCATCGCCCGGTTCGGCGCCGCCGACCGCAGCATGGTCTCGTCTTCCCTGCCAAAACGTCTCGTACTCGAAACACTGATTGTCAGTATCATCGGCGGCCACGCGGCGTAGGTCGGAGGGGCGGCGCAACGGCGAAGGCGCGCTGATCATGACGCGAAACAACAACCGAGCTCATGTTTCGTAAACACCAGCAACAAGGAGAAGCTGGATGGCAAAGTATTGCCGCCTCATCTGCATCATCGCGGCCGGTTTGTCGGCGTTTCTGGCCGGCTGCGGCGGAAAGTCAGCCGATCAACCGAAAGGCGGCGAGACAACGGTCCTGACCTTCTGGCATATCCAGACCAACGCCAGAACCAAGGCCGTCCTCAACGACGCCGTCAAGCGCTTTGAAACAGCCAACCCGAACGTCGAAATCAAAGCCGTCGCCTACGAGAATGACGCGTTCAAGACCAAGCTGAAGACGGCCTTCGGCGCCGGCAGCCCGCCCGATATCTTTCACACCTGGGGCGGCGGCGTCCTTCGGGAACGCGCCCGGGCCGGCCTGGTCCATGACCTGTCCGGACTCTATGCGGACGATGCGTTCAAGGGGCGCTTCTCCGCCGGAGCTCTGTCGTTTGCCTACATCGACGGGAAACCGCTGATGGTGCCGTCCGACCTGTCGCTGGTGCTGTTCTTCTACAACAAGGAATTGTTTGCGCAACACAATCTGGAGATACCGAGAACACGCAAGGACCTCCTTGCCGTCTGTGCCCGGCTGCGGCAAGCCGGGGTCGTACCGATCACTCTGGGCAACAAGGATAAGTGGCCCGGCTGCTTCTATTACGTTTACGGTGTGGTCCGCGGCGGCGGCAGCAAACCCATCGCAGCGGCGGCGGACCTCGAGCCCGGCGCGTTCAAGCACCGGGCCTTCATTGCCGGCGGCGACACTGTGCTGGCGTTCGCCGGCAACGATTGCTTCAACCCGGGCTTCCAGGGAATCAACTATCAGGCCTCACGCAAACTCCTGTTCACCGAACGCGCCGGCATGACCTTGATGGGCACCTGGCTGATTGCCAACGCCAACGCCGAAGCGCCGCCGGGCTTTGTCGAAAAACTCGGCTGCTTCGCCTTTCCCGGCGAAGAAAACAACGGCGTGGTGGGCGGCATCAACTGCGCCTTCGCCGTCAGCGCGAAATGTCCACATCCGGACCTGGCGGAGGAGTTTCTGAAGTACTTGAGCGATGCGACGTTCGCCGCCGGTTGGGCCCGAACCGGACGTATCCCGGCCTGCAAAGGCGCTGCCGACGCCGACTTTCTGCCGCTCACCAAAGAGGCCTTTGACGTACTCAATGAAGCCGAGTTCGTCCAGCTCTATTTCGACCAGTTATTCCCGCCGGCGGTCGGCGAGAAACACAAAGAGACCTGCCAGGCGTTGTTCTCGCAGCAGATGACGCCCAGCGAGGTGGCGAACGCATTAGCGGCGGCAGCCGCAAAGGCGCGTAAACAGCCGTGATCGATATCGCGCAACCATCGGCCGCCGCCCATGCAATCCGTCATCTGTCGGTTTTGAATCATCCCAGTATTGCCGCCTCCCGCTGCCGTTCCGGCCGTCAAACAGAAGAAGATCGAATCATCAGGGGCAGGATGGTTCGAGGACGACAACGTCCTCACCGGTTCGGCCCGGGGAATAATATTCCGCCGGACAACGGTACGGGGACATCCGGGTGAAGACGCGCAGTTCGCATATCGCTTTTCTGGCGCCGGCCCTGCTCCTCTACGGTGCCTTTGTGATCCTGCCGATGACGCAGTCGGCGGTGTTTTCGACGTTGGACTGGTCCGGTTACGGCGACGCCCGCTGGGTGGCGCTCGAAAACTATGTGGATCTGTTCCGCGACAAGGTCTTCTATCGTGCCGTGGCACACAACGTTGCCCTCGCTCTGGCTTCCGTCGGCCTGCAGCTCCCCATGGCGTTGGCGCTGGCGCTCGCATTTCAGGGCCGCAGCCGGGTAAGTCATTTCCTCCGGGCGCTGGTTTTCTCCCCGATGATCCTGCCGAGTACCGTGGTCGCCGTCATGTTCATGCTGCTGTTCGAACCGCTGGTCGGGCCGTTGGCGCAGTTGCCGCCGCTGCGGCAGTTCGGCTTCCTCGGCAATGAGAACTGGGCCATGCCGCTGGTCGTCGTCGCCGTCTCCTGGCGCCATGTCGGATTCCATATGATGCTGATTCTGGCCGCCCTTCAGGGCGTCGACCGCAATCTCTATGAGGCGGCGGCAATCGACGGCGCCGGTCACAGCCGGATGCTGATGCATGTGACCCTGCCGGCAATTGCGCCTGCCCTGGTGTTGTCCGCGCTGCTGGCGGTTCTCGGTTCGCTCAAGTATTTCGATCTGGTGTACGTCATGACCGGCGGCGGCCCCAACCACGCCACCGAGTTAATGACCACCTACATGTTCGCCGAAGGCATCGATGCCGAACGCTACGGCTACGGCGCCGCCGTTGCCGTGTCTCTGTTGATTCTCAGTCTGGGCTGCGGGCTGGCAGTGCAGCGCCTGCATCGCCGGAGGACCGCATGAGTCGCGCAACGAAAACGGCGATCGGCATTCTGGCCCTGGCACTGTTCGGCGTCCCCCTGCTCTGGCTGCTGGTCACGACCCTGAAGACGCAGCCGGAGTTCACCGGCAACCCCCTCGGGCTGCCCGCGTCCCCGACCCTCGATAATATCAAGCTGGTCCTGCAGCAGACGGGGTTCCTCCGGTTTCTGGGCAACAGCCTGCTGGTCACGAACGCCAGCGTTGTTCTGACGCTCGGCCTGGCGGCGCCGGCGGCCTACGCCCTGTCCCGATTGCGCTTCCGCGGCCGGCAAGCCGTGCAGCTTCTCCTGCTGTTCGGTCTGATCGTCCCCGTTCACATTACCCTGATCCCGCTGCTCAAAAATCTGCAGGTCCTGCGGCTGTCCGACAGCCTGTTCGGCCTGCAACTGGTCTACGCCGCCTTCGGCCTGGCCATCACCGTGTTCATGCTGAAAAACGCGTTCGACGAGATCCCCCAGGAACTGGAGGACGCCGCGGCAATCGACGGCGCCGGCCCGCTGCAGCGGCTGCTCTTCGTGGCCCTGCCCATGGTGCGGCCGACGTTGGCGGTGGCAGCCGTCTACAACGTGGTCATCAACTTCAACGAATTCGTCTTCGCCCTGACGTTGCTGCAGAGCGAGGCGAAGCAGACACTGCCGCTCGGCGTCCGCACCATCAGCATCGGGCAGTTCGGTATGAACACGCCGGTGCTCGCGGCCGCCATCGTCCTGGCCACGGTGCCGGTACTCGGCATCTTTCTTCTGGCCCAACGACAGATCATCACCGGGCTGACGCGCGGCGCGGTCAAAGGATAAGGCAATTGGGGTTGCAGCCGCGAAACCTGAGGTTATGATCTGATTTGCGATTATTGGGAAACGCAGTCCCCGCAAACCATACGGAAGCTCCCGGTGTATCGAAGAATCGTCATCATTGCAGCATTCGCCGCTCTGGTCCTGCCGGCAACCGCGCCGGCGAAGGAGCTGGACCTGGCGCCGCTGCTTCAAATCGAGCACAGCATCACGCGTTCCCTGCGCCGGGCCGTCGGACCGTTTTTCGAGTGGAGCGAAAGCCATGAACCGGAACGCCGGCTCCTGGCTGTGCGCCCGCTCTATTCGCACTACAGCGATCGCTCCCGCGACTACTTCGCCATGGATATCCTCTACCCGTTCTGGAGCTATCGGCGATACGGCAAACGCAGTTTCTCCCTCGGCCTCGTCAGCAAGGGATTCAATGAGGACGTGGACAACCCGGACAGCGCCTGGCAGAACTACCTCCTGCCCATCTACTGCGTGGGCAAAACCAAGAAGGGCAAGAACTACTTCGGCATCTTCCCGGTGGCCGGCGTCTGGCGCGAGTTCTTCAGTTACGACTACATCAGCTTCATCCTGTTCCCGCTCTATATGCATTCCCGCAAGAGCGGACATATCGTATCCACCCACTTCCTGTGTCCGATCTTCCTGAAGACCGACGGCGACAACGTCAGGAAACGCCGCATCTTCCCGTTCATCGGCTATAACCGGCAGGAGGGCAAGTGGGTCAACTACTTCGTCCTCTGGCCCTTCATCAACTGGGGCTTCAGCCTCAACCCGGACATCAAGGGCCACGCCTACGGCTTCTTCCCGTTCTTCGCCCGGATGCACTACGACCATCAGAAGCGCAATAAGTGGGCCCGCAACACCAGCATCCTCTGGCCGTTCTTCAAGTTCGCCCGGACAAACAGCGGCTACGACCTGCACTGTCCGTGGCCGTTCTATCTCAACGGCAAGAATATGGACGGCCCGAACTCTTCCCGCCTCTGGTACTGGCCCGTCTGGGGCCGGAAACGAAAAGGCGAGGAACAGGAAACATTCTGGTTCTGGCCGTTGTATTTCAACTACAAGCGGCCGACGCTGTACGGCACCCGGCACCGGCGCTATATCGCCATCATCTGGCTGCGGGTCGTCGACTACTTCGAGAAGACGGGCAAGACCAACACCTTCACGCGTATCTGGCCCTTCTTGTCCATCGATTCGAAAGCAGACGGACGAAAGCATGTCCGGATCCTCGACATGTTCCCGATCCGCAATCTGGAAGTGATCGAGCGCAATTTCGCACCGATCTGGACCCTCTACCAGTATCGCGCCAACCCGGATCGCTACCGGCACGACCTGCTCTGGGGCATCTGGCAATACCAGAAGCAACGCCAAGGCCATACCGAACGACACACGCTGTTCCCGCTCTACAACTACAAACGCTCCGCCGACGGCAACGTCCGCCGGCTCGATTTCCTCACCGGCCTCTTCGGCCTGGCCAAGAGCGCGGACGGCGGCCGGCAGATCAAGCTGCTCTGGTTTATTCGCATCCGGCGGCGCGGCAAGGAGGTCAACAAAGAAATCGAGCCGCCTGTCCCGCTGGAACGCGACCTCGAGCCGCCGCCACAGTCGGATATCATCCGGCCCTGAAGGCGGCCGGACCCGCTGCCGGCGGTTCCCGCCCTCCCCTGCCCCGGCAAGTTTCCCGCCGACTGCCGGCGGATTGCTTCTCCCCGGAATGCAGTACTGTAAGGCATCTGCAATTCAAACCCGATACCGAGGCACAGCGCATGCACAAGCGATACTTCACGAACACCGTCCTGGCGACCAGCCTGTTCCTGCTGGTCTTCAGTCTCGCCGCCGATGACCCCAAGCCGCTGGTGAAGGTCCTCCCAAACGGCCTGACGGTGGTCGTCAACGAGAACCACACGGCGCCGGTCGCCGCCCTGCGGATGTACGTCAAGGCCGGCAGCATCCATGAACAGGAATACCTGGGCGCCGGCATCTCGCATGTCTTCGAACACATGATCCACGGCGGCACCACAACAAACCGGTCGGAAAAGAAAATCCGCGATCTTCTCGACCATCTGGGCGGCCACAGCAACGCCTATACCCAACGCGGGCACACCGGGTACTACATCACCACGCCCAGGGAGAAGATCGGTCTGGCCATCGAGCTGATGGCCGACTGGATGGCCAACTGCACGTTTGAACAGAAAGAGTTCGACCGTGAAATCCCCGTTATCCTCGAAGAGCTCCACAAAGGCCGGGAAGAACCCCGGCGCGTGCTCTATCAGGCCTTTATGGAAACCGTCTTCCGCAAACACCCGGTCCGTCATCCGATCATCGGCTATGAACCGCAGGTGAAAGCGCTCACCCGGGACGACATCGTCAAATACTACAAACGCAAATACGTCCCGAACAACATGATCGTGGTCGTGGCCGGCGACTTCGATGCCGGCAAACTGATGCAGACTGTGCAGCAGGCGTTCGGCGGTCTGAAGCGCAAGCCGCTGCCGCCCGTCGTACTGCCGCGCGAACCGCGACAGCTGGGCCGCCGCCAACGCATCGTGGAAAGCGACAAAGTGAAGACCGCCTACTTCCGTCTGGGCTATCGCTCCGTAACCATCGACCATCCTGATCTCTACGCGCTCGACGTCCTCAGCTACATCCTCTCGCACGGCCGCAGCTCGCGGCTCGTCCGCAGTGTCGTCGAAAAGCAACGGCTGGCCGACCGCGTGTTCAGCTATTCGGACACCCCCGAATATGATGCCGGCCTGTTTGTCATCGGCGGCCGGGGCAACCCGAAAGACGTCGACCAGGCCGTCACCGCCGTCGTCGCCGAAGTCAGACGATTGCAGGCCGGACTGGTCAGCCAAGAAGAACTGGCCAAAGCCAAACAGCAGAAGGCGGCGAACCAGGTCATCTACAATCAGACCGTCGAAGACGAAGCCGACAGCCTCGGCATCAATATGCTGATGACCGGCAACGCCGATTTCGACCGCCTCTACCTGGCCAATATCCGCCAGGTCACCGCCGAACAGGTGCGCAGTGTCGCCCGGCGCTATCTGGTCGACGACCAGCTCTCCGTCGTCATCATGCGGCCGCCGGACCAAACTGCGACGGCCGCCGAACACCCCCGGGAACAGCGCGCTGCCGGGATCCGCCGGGTGACGTTGCCGAACGGCCTGCGGCTTCTGGTGAAACGCAACCCGAACATCCCGCTGGTGAACATGCAGGCCTATTTCCTCGGCGGCCGGCGCTGGGAATCTGCCGATCAAGCCGGCATCAGCTCCATCGTCGGCGCCCTGCTGACCCGCGGTACCGCGACCCGCAGCGGCGATGAGATTGCCGCTGCCTTCGACCGCCTGGGCGGCAGGATCCGCGGCACCGCCGGCAATAATACGATCGGGCTCGGCTGCGAAGTGCTGAAGGAAGACTTCGATGCGGCCCTGACCATTTTTGCCGACATCCTGCAGAACGCCAGTTTCCCGAAAGAGGAGTTTGCCAAAGTGCAGAAACGCCGACTCAATGCGATCGCCGGCAAGGACGACGACTGGCAGGGACAGCTATATCATCGGTTCCGGCAGGAATTTTTCGGCAAACACCCCTACGCCACTACCGCGCTCGGCCGCAAGGAAACGATTGCGGCAATGACCGCCGCAGACGTCCGCCAGTGCTATCGCCAACGCCTGGTCCCCGCCCGCGGCGTCGTCGCCGTGTTCGGCGATATCAATGAGAAGGAAGTCCTGACCAGACTGCGAACGGCCCTCGGCGACTTCAAACGCCCGGCGCCGCCGGCCCCGGCCGCCGCCCCCCGGCCCGCTCGCCGGCAAGCCGTGACGCAGACGGTCCCCACCAAACGCGGCATCTCCGCCGTGACCATCGGATACCCCGGCGCCCGTTATACCGATCTTGACGGCCGCTACAGCCTGATGGTGCTCGACGCCGTCCTGCAGACCCGTCTCTATGAAGCGCTCCGCGGCAACCGGAACCTGGTATACCTGGTCTACTCGACGAGCTTCACCGGACTGGATCCCGGCTACTTCGCCATTACGGCCGCGGCCACCCCGAAGAACATGCCGGAAGTCCTCAGCGTAATTGCTGCCGAGGTCGAGAAAGTCCGCCGGCAACCGGTTGCCGCGGAGGAGCTGCAGAAGGCCCGGTCGATGTGCATCAACGCCGAAATCCTCGGCAACCAGACCAACGGCGACATGGCCTTGCGGGCCGTCCTGGACGAACTCTACGGACTCGGCTGCAACCACCACCTGGAGTTTCGCCGGCGCGTCCATGCCGTCACCGCCGAAGATCTGCAGCGCGCCGCCGGGCAGTACCTTGTCCGGCCGCTGACCGTACAGCTCCAGGGCAAACCGGCAGAATAACGCGGCAGCCCGCTGCCGGGGGACTATCCGGAGCCCAATCGATGCGGCGCAAGCCGGTTAAACGGCGGCCCCGGGATGTTGCGCGCCACACTGAAGCCCACAAACAGAACGAAGAGGACGATGTATACCCACACCGGGATCTTCTGCCAGGGCACCAGCGGCCGACCGCGAAACCCGTAGTAGAAGCAGTGAACGACCCACAGACAGTACAACGGGACCAACAGCAGCGCCGTCACCGCGTTGTAGGCAATCGCCTGACGGAACTCCCCGTGGGCCAATGCCTCGACGCAGCGCGTGCCGCCGCAGCCGCCGCAGTACAGGCCCGTCGCCCGGTACAGCAGGCATTCCGGATAGAGCCGGCCGGCCGCGCTGTCCAACGGCACGATATGGACCAACACCAGCACCGCCGCCAGACCGGCAAAAAGCACGAGTCCGGTGATCAGGTGTTTCCGGGAATGGATCTGCATCAGTTGGCGACGGGTTTGCGGCCCGCCGCCACGAAGACGCTCGGACAGGCGAGATTCGGGTCGGCCGGCAGTTCGTGATGCACGAATTCGCCCAGCCCAGCCTGCTGCAGCCACGTACTGATCGTATCGCGCTCGAACCCCAGCCAGAGCGATCCGAAGCGGGCCCGCGCTTCCTCGTCGTCATGCTTCGTGCGATCGACGATCACAATCTGGCCGCCCGGCTTCAGACAGCGCGCGACAGCCGCCAGCGTGCGTTGCGGGCTGGCGATCTGGTGCAGGACGAAATGCATGAAAATACAGTCGCACGGCTCCATCAGGCTGCTGTCAAGCCCGTCAATGTCGGACAGTACAAAGTCCACATTGCTGAGTCCGTGGCGTTCGCATCGGTGACGCGCGTTGTCCAGCATCTCCTCCGAGTGGTCCACGGCATAGACCTTCGCCGCGAAACTGGCCAATACCGGCAGCAACAATCCGGTGCCGGCGCCGAGGTCGGCAACCACCCAGTCACCGGAAGCCATCTGGGCCAAGGCGATCAGAGCCGCCGTGGAACTGTGCAGTTCGCTGCCGAGTTGATCCCATTTCCCGGCCTTCTCGCGCGCGAAATCACGGCTGTCCCGCGTCCGCCGGCGCAACACCGCCTCCATCCGTTCCAAGTCGGGATGTTCCTGCTCGAACACGCTCTGCAGATACGCCGAGATCAACGACAGCTCACCGTCCAGCGGCGCCATCTCGTAGTATACCCGACTGCCTTCCCGTTGGTCCCGCACCAGACCGATCCCCCGCAGAATCGACAGGTGCCGGCTTACCCGCGGCTGCGGACACGACAGGATCTCGCACAGTTCCTGGACGTTCAGTGTCTCACGCGCTACCAGCCGCAGCAGGCGAATCCGGTTCTCGTCCGCCAGCGCTTTCAATATCGCCGATTGTGTCTGGTCCTGTGAAGCCATGGACCGGGACCTCCGTCTGTGAGCAATCTCTCTTCCCAACCGCAGAACGGCAACATACCGCCGCTAGCCGACCGAAGCAAGACACCGCGGCAAGTGCTCGTCATGCGTCGGTGACGGGGGGTAGCGTCTGCCGCCGTTCCACCACCGGCAGGAGAGCAGCACGCGGGGGCCACTCCCCGTGACTGACGCATTACAAGCGCTCCGGCCTCACCTGCCGGAAAACGAGCGTGTGATCCGGCCCCCGCTCTCCGGAAAACTCCACAGGCTGAGCCCTGGCCTTTACGCACAAATCCTGCTGGACAAACTCACTCTCTTTGGACCA
>CAYLNH010000191.1:0-13982 GCA_964384625.1 uncultured Lentisphaerales bacterium | reverse complement strand
AAATCCGCCGCAACGCGGCTCCGAAACAAAGTAGCCCGCCTCTCCGAGGCGGTCCGAAATCCGCCGCAACGCGGCTCCAAAACAAAGTTCGCGGGGTCGGACAAATCAACCGATGGAATCAAGGAGTCAGTGATATGAAGATCGTTTTGATTGGAGCCGGCAGTTTTGTGTTTGCCCCGATGGTGCTGCGTGATGCCATTGTGGAACATCGCCTGGACGGCACTGAGCTGGTGATGGTCGATCTCAACGCGGCAGCCGCGGAGGATATGGCGGCGGCCGGACGCGCGATGGCGCAGGCGGAAGGCGTGGACTGTGCGGTCACGGCCGATACCGATCGGCGGACCGCAATGCAGGGGGCGGACTTCGTGCTGTTGTCGGCGTCGCCGCAGGGGTTCAAGCGCTGGACCATGGATTTTGAAATCCTCCAGGCGCACGGCATACCTGACCAGGCGCGCGAGTGCGGCGGCGTCGGCGGGCTGTCGAACGCATTGCGCTCGATCACGCTGGCACTGGACGTGGCCCGGGACATGGAGGAGTTGTGTCCGCAGGCCGTACTGCTGGACGTGACGAATCCGATGCCGCGCGTGGTAACGGCGGTGAACCATTACTCCAACATCGCCTGCTACGGATTCTGCAGCGTCGCTCTCGGCGGATCCCGCAAACACTTCCGCGTGGCCCGCCTGCTGGAGCGCGATCCGGATGAACTCCAGGTGGTCACCGCCGGGCTGAATCACTTCGCCTGGCTGGCGTCGGTAACCGACAAGGCGACCGGCGAAGATCTCTATCCCAGAGTCGAGGCGATCTACCGCGAGCGACCGGGGGGCAACTTCGATATCTTCCGCCGTTGGCTGCGGGAATACGGCGGCCTCGTGTTCAGCGGCGCCGACCACACGGCCGAATACCTGCCCAAACAGGACGGCATCCACTACCACGAAAGCCCGCCGTACCACGGATCGCCCGAGGAACGCGAAAAGAACACGCAGACCTTGCGGGCGGTGGCGGCAGGCGAACTCGAGTGGCAGGCGATCTTCGCGACACACGGCAGTTGGGAACACCCGATCGATCTGGCGGCAGCCGTTGCCGGCGGCGGTCCGGTGCGCCTCGAAGCCCTGAACCTGCTGAACCGGGGCTACCTGCCCCAGCTGCCCGACGGCCGCGTCGTCGAGGTCCCGGCAGACGTCAGCACCGACACGGTCGCCGGCGTGCCGGACATCCGCCTGCCGGACGGCGTTGCCGCCGTCTGCAAACAGGTGTCCGACGTCCACGAACTGATTGCCGAAGGGGCAGCGACGGGCAATCGGCAGCTCCTGCAGCAGGCCGTCGAGGTCGACCCGGCGGTCAGCGACAAGGACGCCGGCCGGCAAGCTCTGGCGACGATGCTCGAGCGTCATGCGGACCTGCTGCCGCAGTTCAGCTAGCCTCAAATCCGCTTGCAATTCGGTGCTGAGCGGGTATAGTACATGATACGTGCAAAGCAGGGTCCGCCGGGGCGTATGCCCATCGGCATGATACCGAGCGGTTGGATGTTGTGCGCTTCTGACTGCTGGACCCGGGCCCTGCTGCAGAACTCCGGGCTGAAACACGGTGATTCAGCATGTCAGTACGCAATGCAAACGCCGCGGACGGCGCCGTCCGTGCCTATGGAATCGCCTACCCGTATGCTCCCGGGGACAGCTCGTGGTCGATCTTCCACGAGACGTTCCGACAGGTTGCCGCGGACTACGAAGCGGCCCAGCCGGACGTCGTCTTCCACCCCTACTTCGGCATCTGGAAGCCGGGCACAGCCGGAGATGCATCGCGTCTGGTGAACGACCTCGAACAGCGAGCCCTGCGCGGCCTGCTGTTCCTCAACCGTCCGGTACTGCTCAAAGACCACGCCATCGTCAACCACCCGGGCGTGCCCCGCGTCGTCCCCGGCGAAACGGCGATCTGGCAGAACTGCAACATTATCGCGATGGACCCGGTGCGCTGGGAGACGCGGGCGCTGCGACGGCTGCGCGAACTGGGCTGCCGGCGCCTGGCGGTGATCATCCATGATCAGGGCAGCCGGCACTTCCGGCAGGCGTTCGAGTTCCATTTGCGGCTGATTCTGCAGCACGGCATGCAGTTCCGGCCGGAGTGGCTGCAGGCGGTGAACTGTTACACGCCGGAGTGGGTTGAGCTGGTCGTTCGCAAAATGCTGGCGGCTGCCGGCGACAGCGATCGACCGGACGGCTTGCTGATTCTCGACGACAACCTCGTGGCGCCCACGGCCAGAGGTATTCTGTCCCTCGGGGATGACCGGCCGGCGGACCCGCAGATCATCGCACACGCCAACTTCCCGCGATTGCCGGCGGCGGCCGTAGCCATGGAGTATCTGGGCTACGACCTGCGCCACTTCATCACCCGCGCCCTTGCCGCCATTGAGCGTCAGGCGGCCGATCCGGCCGCCCGTCCGCATCTGACCCGGCTCCAGCCGGTATTCGCCTCGGAAGCCGGCCTGTAGAAGGCCTTGATTTGAGGCTGTCAACCGGCGATAGTTAGGCGGCAATCACCATGAGGCCGATGGAACTCAGCGAAGTCGACGTTTTTTTGGCATTTGCTGACCCCATCGGGTCAAATTCCGCTACTTAACCAGTGAAGGCGCAAGGATTCCTGAATTGCTGACTGAGGCGCAACTCGAATCGCTCGTGCGCGAACATCAAACCGATATCTATCGATATCTGAAATACCTGGGCGCCGACACAAGCATCGCCCAGGACATTCTGCAAGAGGTGTTTGTGACAGCATACAACGGCAAGAACATCCCGCCGATCGACGATCGGCCGCGGATCGGCGGCTGGCTCCGGGGCGTTGCCCGGAACCAGTTTTTGAGCCATTGCCGACGGGAGAAGCGCAGCCCGGTGTATGCCAACAGCGAATCCCTGGAGCAGGCGGAAGCCGCGTGGGTGGCAAACCTGCCGGGGGACCAGCAAGCCCGGGACTACCTCAACGCTCTGGCCAAGTGCCTGGAAGACGTGTCCCCGCGCAACCGGGAGATCCTGCAGGCCCGCCACCGGGATGGCATGTCGCGCGAGGAGATGGCGACTGCCTTCGACATGGGCGCTGAAGGGATCAAAACCGTCCTGCGCCGGACCCGCGAGTTCCTGCAGCGCTGCATCCGGCGGCGCGTCAGCGAGGGAGCGACCCGATGAAAAAGATTGACTGGGACAATCAGTTTCTGGACATGCTGCTGGATGAACAGGTGGGCGGCGATACGCCGCCGGACGTGCTGGCCCGGGTGCAGGCCCGGGTGGCGCGTCAGACGCCGAAGGCGGTTGTCTGGCCAAAGCGTTTGCTGGCGGCCGCCGCGGTGATGGCCGTGGCCGGTTTCCTCTGGTTGGCGCTGAAACCCGGGTATCCACAGCCGCAAAGCCGGGGCTGCGTGGCCGCGGACGGGGTGAAGCGCAATTCACGGCTCTCCGCCGGCCCGAACGGCGGCCGGCTGCAATTGGGCGGCTACGTCAATATCGATCTGGCACCGGGTACCGCGCTGACGCTGAACGGCAGCGACAACAACGAATCCATCGCACTCGAGCAGGGCCGCGTCTCGTGCCGCGTTGATCAAGGGCGCGGCGGCTTCTCGGTGATGACGGAACTGGGTTCAGTGTGGGTCGTCGGCACCGAGTTCACCGTAGACCTGCGGCAGGACGGCCGGATGGACGTTGCCGTGCAGTCCGGCATGGTCCTGGTCACGCCGCGCGGCGAAACCACCGGGCAGCTCCTGAAAGTCGGCGAGCGCAAGACCCTGGGACGACCGCCGGTCCTCGTGCCCGGCACGGATCTCACCCCGCAGGAACACCGCAAACTGACCAGCCGGGAAACATCGATTACCGCTCGGCTGCTGACGCTTCAGACGCAGGCATGGAATTCGGCGGATGTCCAGGAAGCCATGGCTCGGGCTGAAAACGCCGCGCAACAGCTCGAGGACCGGGTCGCGGCGAATCCGAGATACAACGAATTGAGGCAGACCGTAAAGGAAATGCAGAAGCGTCTGCAGACGCTGGAGGCATCTGACCTGCATCGGAGTTCGAAGACATATCAGGAAGAAGTCGTCACCATGCAGCGCGATCTGCGCCGCATTCGCGGGTCATTGAATGCATTGATCGCGGGCGACCCGAAACTGGCCGATCTCAAAAAACAGGAAGAAGCTGCCTGGCTGGAGTTCTTCAACGTCTACAACCGGGCTCTGGCCCAGGACGCAGACTACCAGAAAGCAGTAAAGGAACTGGAATCCGTACGCGGCCGTCTGGGCCACAAGGACAAGCCGCTGCCGCAGATTGAGCGGCCGGACCCGGGGCTGAAGGAATAGCAGATTATGAACGGAACAACCACCACAAGCAACACGAAGGACGCCTTCATGAGCAAGCATCTGAGCGTGCAGCGACTCCTGCTGATCGCGTGCATGGCCGCCGCCATGTTCGCCGGTAACCTGACGGCCAAAGACGAGCCGGCGGTCACCGAACTCGGCGTACGTCAGGAACGCGTAAAACGCAACCTTGACGAGTTGGAACAGACCCTGATCCGGCTGAAACAGGCCCTCCGCGAGGAGGACCCGGAAAAGGCCCAGCAGTTGGAGAACGCCCTGAAATGGTCCCGCGAGAATATGCTCGGGGAACGCATGCGCAAGATCTCGGAATTCCTCAACGCCAACAACCTGGCGGAAGCCAGGGACAACCAGAAACCGCTCCTCAAAGACCTCGGCGAATTGCTGGAATTACTCCAGGAAGAAGAGAGCGAATACGACAAGCTCGAAGAACGAATTCGGCAACTGGAAGAATGGAAGTCGAAGACGCAGGAATTGGCGAAGCAGGAATGGAAGGAGATGCGCGACAGCCAGAAGATGCAGCGGTTGAAGGAGGAGCTTGCCGGACTGCAGAAACGCATCGAACAGGCGGAAGCCCTGCTTGGCGCCCAGAAGCAGTTGGCCGGCGAAACCGGCAAGGCGGCGAAAGCCGGCAAGAGTGACTTTGACAAACTGGCCCAGAAACAGGCGAAACTCGCCGCGGAAGCAGAACAACTTGCCCGCGAAATGTCCGGTCAGCAGGGCGGCCAGCAAGGCGGCCAGCAAGGCGGTCAGCAAGGCGGCCAGCAAGGCGGTCAGCAAGGCGAGCAATCTGCCACACGAGCGCCCGAACCGGGACAGCAAGCCATGCAGCAGGCCGCGCAGGCACAACAGAACGCCGGCGAAAAACTCGGAGAGAACAAACCAAAGACCGCAGGCCAGGACCAGAAGGAAGCTATCAAGAAGCTGGAAAAAGCTGTGGCAGAGATGAAGCAGGAGAAGAAACGGCTCCAGCAGTTAACCGATCAGCAGATGCAGGCGGCTCAGAAGAAGACGGAGAATGAGACCGCGAAACTGGCCCAGGAGATGGCAAAGGCCGCCCAGGAGCAAGCGTCCCAACAAGGCGGCCAGAGCGGTCAGAGCGGCCAGAGCGGCCAGAGCGGTCAGAGTGGTCAGAGTGGCCAGAGCGGCCAGAGCGGTCAGAGCGGCCAGAGCGGTCAGAGCGGCCAGAGCGGTCAGAGCGGTCAGAGTGGCCAGAGCGGTCAGAGCGGTCAACAGGGCCAACAACAGCAGCAGCCAGGTCAGCAACAGGCACAACAGGCGCAACAGAGCATGCAGCAGGCCGGCCAGGATCTGGGTCAAGGCGACAAGCAGGAAGCCGAAAAAGATCAGAAGGATGCCCACGAAAAGCTCGAACAGGCCGCCGACGAAATGCAGCAGGAAATCGACAAACTGAAGGAAGAACAGCAGGACGCCCTGCGTCAGGAACTCATTCAGTTGGTTCAACGGATGCTCCTCAAACAACGAACGGCATCCGCCCGGACGCGCTCGCTGGACGGCGCCAAGACCAAGAAGAAATGGGGCCCGCAGCAGCAACTGGCCCTGGCTGATGTGCGTGACGAGGAAGCGGCAATCCGCGAACTCGGCGGCCGTGCGCTGAAAATGCTCTACAAGGACGGCACGGCCCCGGTTGTCGTGCAGATTATGGAAGAGATTACCGGCGATTTGAAGCTTGTTGAAAAACGACTGGAGAAGGAACAGGTCGGGTTGATCACGCAGGCGACCCAGGAAGAAGTCGAGCTGTCGCTGGCGGATTTGCTGGAAGCCCTCCAGGAGAGCGGCGAACAGGAAGAACAGGAGCAACAGCAGCAGCAGCAGCAGCAGCAACAGCAGCAGCAACAGCAGCAACAGCCTCTGGTCGATATTGCAGCGCAGCTGCGCCTGCTTCGCAAACAGCAGGTACGCGTCAACAAACGAACGACGAAAGTCAGCGAGACCGCACCGCCGAAGGCAGTTGCGGAAGCTCAGCTTTCCCGGCTTTCAAGCCGACAGCGTCGCATCCTGGTGATGACCCAGAAGATGATCGATGAACTTTCCAAGCAGCAATAGGGAGACGAAGATGAAGCACCTTTTGACGATATGTCTGTCACTTCTGATCGCCGCGGCCGCACATGCAGCCGTCGGCAAGGGCGGCGATGCCGCGGCAGCCAAGAAGCACATGGAAGCGCTGAAGAAGAAGCGGGCCGCCGAGCAGGCGGAGTTGTTCAAGGCGTTCAACCAATCCCTCTCCAAGGCTGAACAGGCAAAGGTGAAACCGGTCTTGGCTCGGCAAGACGCAAAGACCGCGTTGGTGGAAAGCCTGATGAAGCTCAAACCGGAGCTGGCCAACGGCCTGAAGGACCTGAACCAGGAGGACCCGGATGCGGCCTTGAAACACTTCGCCAAGGTAAGGAAGGACCCGAATGCCTTTGCCGTCTGGCATGCCCGATGGTTCGGCGTTCGCGCCATGCTTCAACAGGAACGCTTCGAGGATGCGCTCGCGGAGGTCCAGCGTCTGGAAAAGGATGTCGCGAAACGCTCACAACAGTCTCCGGAGTTGCTCATGACGAAGGGTCTGTTGCAGGCCTACCTGCTGGATCGTGAAAATGCCAGGCTGTCCCTTGAGAAGTACCTTTTCGAAAATCCCGACGCCCCGATGAACGACAAGCTGCGAGCCGTCCGCGTGCTGCGCGAACTCCAGGCGTTCAAAGAGGAATCGGTCCACGAGGCCCGCGATCTGATGGACTTCTCACGTCGGCGGCTGAAGCTCGCCAACGGCGGCAAGGACACCCAGGAGAAGCAGGAGCGCATTCTCGCCGTGCTCGACGTTCTGATCGAGAAAGCCGAACAGCAGGGCGGCGGCGGCGGTGGCGGCGGTGGCGGCGGCGGCGGCGGCGGCCAGCAGCAGGCCGGCGGCGGTCAGGGCGGCGCCAGCGGCGGCCTCGGCCAGGGCGCGCAGTCGTCGCAGTTGTCCGAAGGCCAAGGCGGCGTCGGCAAACTCAACCGCGTGCATCGCGGCACCGACACCGGCGACTGGGCCAAAGCCTACAAGCGTCGGCGCGAGGCCGTACTTACCGAACTGCAGGGCCGTTTTCCCGAGCGCTACCGCGAGTTGATCGAGCAATACTACCAGAGCCTGCAAAAGGAAGACGCCGAATAACGATTCCCCTCCCCTGTCCCTAGTGGACTTTTCTTCGTCGGAGCCCCGGCTTGCAAGCAGCCGGGGCTCTTGCGTCACTGGTCATTGACGAAGTCCCTGAGCACCGTCGAAGTGGATAGTGGATAGTGGATAGTGGATAGTGGGATCGATTACCGATTACCGATTACCGACACTCTGGGCGGCGTTCATCAGGGCTTCGACTTCCTGCTGAAGATCATCGACAAAGCCACACCAGTCGATTTCCGACTGATTGAAGTTCTGGTCGCGCTCCATCTGGCCGCCCTTGAGTTTCACATACAGATCGCCGATCTTCTCACCGAAGAACGCGCCGATCGCCGCGGCAACCGCGTACGAGACAAAGATCAGGGCGACAACGATGTACACATTCGTCAGGCCGCTCATGGCGATGAGTACCGCGATATTGGCGATGATCGCCAGGATCGTTCCCAGCCCCAGGCCGGTGAACCACTTGGCGTAGTAGGTCATGTCGTCACGAAGTTTGTTGGCCTTCTCCATTGCCGTATTCTCGTACTCGGCGTTGAAGCGCAGCATCATCTTCTTCGTCGGCCTGCCGTCCTCGTAGATCATATCGTGCCCGACAATCGAGGTAATCTGCCCGGCCAAGGCGCCGCGGATCACCTTGGCATCCAGGTCGCCGTTGGGCTTGCCGTCAATGAATGTCCGATAGCCGGCGCCCTCTGAGAAGCGCTCGTTGATCCTTGCGATGGTGGCTTCACACACGCGGTGGGCCAGTTCTTCCGCTACCGCCTGGTTCTCTGAGCCGAGGTGCACAACCTTCCCGTAATTGCCGGCCATATCCCTGGTCCTCCCTGTGCGGTTTGAGTCAGCAATGAATACTTACTCCATATATTGGGAAACCACAGCCGCTGTTTCAAGACAGTCAGCCGGAATCCGTCAGCAATCACGCCTCGGAAGTATTGCCGAAACCGACAAATCCAAGCTTTGACAACGTTGAATCTTTGGAGAACTCCAATGGAAATACGATTGCCTCCCGCGAGCAGATTCTTCCACAGCATGATGCTGGTGATCGCAGCCTGCGCAAGCACTGCAGATGTCCTCGCCAAGCCTGATGATCGCACTGTCGTGCAGCTGGTCGACGGCTCGCGTTTTGTCGGCCGACTTGAAACACCAACGCTGAAGGTCAGAACGGCGTTCGGTAGTCTGAGCATCCCAATGGAACGAGTCCACATCGCCTCGGCCAAGGAATCCGGCTTCGTTGTGAAGTTGCAGAACGGCGATCGGATCACGGGTGCTCTGGAGCGCCGCAGCTTCCGCCTGAGCGGTAATCTCGGCGCCCTTCAACTGCCCGTCGCCAAGGTAACCGGTGTCTGGCCGGCCTCTCTCGGAGTGGACCTCGGTGATCCGGGTTGGGGCAAGGCCGATGACGGCCTGCAGGCCAGACTGACCTGCAAAACACGCAAGGTGAAGATCGGGGAACAAATTGAACTCCTCCTTGAAGTGCGGAATACGGCGAAGACGACGCGCAGCATCGTCTACCCCGACATCCGGTCATTCCTCAGTGTCAACACTCGAAACCGCCGCAACTATCCGGTATTCCTGAGGATCAAACGGACTGGACCGGGACGGCAGGCGCTGGAGGAAATGGAACGGCTGATGATGCAACACGCCACGCTGGCGTTGGCGCCGGGCAAGGCCATGCGGGTGCGGATCCATGTCGAAGTCACAAATGAACTGCGGCAACTGCAGCAAGCAGTGAATATGAAGAAGCTTCAGGATCTTGACCGCGAGATGTCTCTGGATACAACCTGGTACTGCCGCGCCGGGACGTTCACGATCCAGGCAATCTACCAGAAGCCCCGACATTCGAGTGCCAGGAACTTCACACTGTATACGAAGCCCATCAAGCTGGAAATCACTGAGTGAAGACTTTGCTGGCAGCGGCAGTCATGGTGCTTGCCGGATCGATGACAGGCGGCGAGAAGACGAAAGTGGACGTCCATCTGAACGACGGCAGCCGCGTCATCGGGACACTGCGCGCGGAGCGCATCATGATGCAGCACAAGGGCATGGGCAGACTGAGTTTTCCTGTGCGCTCGGTTGCCGCCGGCGAATGCAACAAAGCAGGAAAGCTGATCCTGACCGTGACACCCAAAGACAAGGTGACGGGCGAACTGCTGGACAAGGTCTTCGAGATCGACACCATTATCGGTCTGATCCGGGTGAAGGCAAGGCAGATCAAGAGCTTCGAAATTCAAACCCCCGAGCGAATCTCCATGATGTCGCCGTCGGCGACAAAATAGTCCTTCTTCTGCTCCCTGCCCTTCTCTTTGAACGTCGTCTCCTGCGGGTTCGCCGCGAACTCGGCATAGGGCATGACCACCGCCCGGATGAACCCCCGCTGCAGATCCGAATGAATCGCAGCCGCGCTCTCATAAGCCGTGGCCGCGGCGGCAACCGGCCAGGCCCGACATTCATCGCGGCCCACCGTGAAGAATACTTTCAGCCCAAGGATGTTAAAACATTTAGCGATTATCCGGTCGAACGCTGGTTCCGACAGGCCGAGGTCGGCCATGAACTCCTCGGCTTCCGCCGGGTCCATCTGCGCCAGTTCCGACTCCAATGAGGCGCACATCGCCATAAACGTGTAATCCGGGAAACCGGCAGCCACTTCAGCCGCCCGCGCATCCATGGTGTCGGTCTTATCCTCGCCCACGTTCAACACAATCAGCAGCGGCCGCAGGGTCAGCAGTTGGTACGGCGAGAGTACTTTGCGTTCGTTGTCGGTCAGGTCGAGGGTATTGGCGGGCTTTTCCTGTTCCAGCACGGCCAGGACCTTCTCGACCGCTTCCAGTTCCCTGACGTTCTCGGTTTTCTTCGCCACCTGGACTTCCTTGCGCAGACGTTCGGCGCGCTTTTCCAGCATGATGTAGTCGGCCATAACGAACTCAGAGAGGATGAATTCAATGTCGCGAGCGGCGTCGACGGAGCCCTTCGGATGGGGCGCCATGGGCGAGTCGAAATCCTGCACCATAAGGATCATGGCGTCAGCGCGTTTGACCTCTTCGAGAGTACCGCCGGCGAAGCCCCTGCCCTGCCCTTCCAGCGACATGCCCGGCGTGTCGATAAACTCCAGGGCTGCGGGTGTATGCTTCTTCGGCTGATAAACCTCCGAGAGGCGATCCAGGCGCTGGTCGGGGACGGACACCGTGGCGATCGCGGCGCCTTTCTTGCCGGAAGCCGATCCGGACATGCCTTTGGTGGTCAAGATTTCGTAGAAGGTGGACTTACCGGCGAACGGCAGGCCAACGATGCTCATTCTCATAGGTGCGGGACTCCATCAGGTTTGGGGGCCGAGACGATACGCCGGGCGGCAATATTTGCAAGGCCCGCTGACCGACAGTTGTCGGCAATTCCGTCAAAATCCTTGTACAAAACTTTATACCAACGCTATCTTACCGGATTCATACTGGAGGCTCCCCAACTTGCGCCTGAAACTGACATGCAAAGGCTGTCGCCGCAATATTGAGATCGAGGGCGAAGCCATCCCGAAGCAGATGGACTGCCCCGACTGCGCGGAACCGCTTGATATCCCGTCGAATATCCTGAATGTCGACGAGGAGATCGGCGGGTTCCGCATTGTCAAACACATCGGCAGCGGTTCCATGGGATGCGTCTACGAAGCCATGCAGATTTCGATGGACCGGCGGGTCGCGCTGAAAGTCCTGGATCCGATGTTGACGCGGAACGAGAAGGACGTGCGCGACTTCTTCCGCGAAGTCCGGACGCTCGGACGGCTGGACCATCCGAACATCGTAACCGCATTCGACTCCGGCGAAGACAAGGACCAGTGTTATCTGGCGATGACCCTGGTTGAGGGCCGCGACCTGGATGAGATTATTCATCGGGACGGTCCGCTGTCGGAGGAAGAAGTCCTGAACGTCGGCCGCAAGACGGCGGAAGCCCTGGAGTACGCCTGGGAGCAGCACGGCATTCTGCACCGGGACATCAAACCATCCAACATCATGCTCCACCTGGGGTCCGATCCGAAACTGCTGGACATGGGAATCTGTATGGGGCAGACCGCCGACATGCGGACCACGACCGAGGGCATGATCGTCGGCACCCCCTACTACATGAGCCCCGAACAGGCCCGCGGCCAGAAGGACCTTGACTTCCGAACCGACGTCTACGCGCTCGGCTGCACGATGTTCCACGCACTCACCGGCAAAGTGCCGTATGACGGCCCCTCGGTGATGGACATCATCGACATGCACCGGACGGCGCCGATTCCGTCGACCGCCATGGCTGCGCCCGAGGCCTCCCGGAAGTGTTCCCACCTGATCCGGCAGATGATGCACAAACGCCCGGAAGCCCGTTGCGAGTCCTGGCGCAGTCTGATCGAAAGCATCGAAGACGTCCAGGCCGACCCCGGCGAGGACCTCCCGCCGGCGCCGCCCCCGGGCCACTCAGCGGTGACCAAGCGTTCGCCGGTCGCCCACCGGCGTCTGACGCCCGAGCAACTCAAACAACTGGCCGCCTATCAGCGGCGCGTCGGCAACGAACGCGACCGCAGCGTGTCGTCAATGGTGACCTTTGTCATCTTTCTGCTGCTGGTCATCTTCGGGCTGGTCCTCGGAATCCGGTGGCTCCCCGGCGCGGTCGATCGGGCCAGACAAGATCCCGCCGGCGACGGCGTTGAGCAGGAAGAGCCAGGCGCCGAGACGAGGGTCAGCGGAATTCCGAACCGCCCCCCAAAGCCGGAACCCGAACCCGAACCGGAGCCCGAACCCGAACCGGAGCCGACGCCGAAGCCGACCAGACCGAAAATTCCCGATCTCGGCGCCGGCAACTACGCCATCGCCGTCTGGGTCCGACCCAGCCGGGACGGCACAATCATCGCCAAAGCCCCCTTTCGAGAGTGGACAAAGCAGTCCAAAGCACTGTTCGTTCGCCAAGGACGAATCGCTTTCGATGTCGGCTGGGTCGGGGCCATCCGCGGCAAGAAACGGCTGACCAACGGCCGCTGGCACCATGTTGTGCTCTGCGGCGCCAACCCGCAGCAGATCTACGTCGACGGCGTCCTCGACTGCTCCGGCAAGCTGGAAACCGCGGCCGACCCGAATTCCACCGTGTTCAAGGTCGGCGACTCCGCCGGCAAGTTCAAGGAACGCCAGTTCCACGGCGCGCTGGATGAATTGCGAATCTACAGTCGACGACTGACCCATCGGGAAATCACGGCGTTGCATCGCAATCCCCGCGCCAGAATAACCAACGGCATGGTGGCCTACCTGCCGTTCAACGGCAAAACCAGCGACCTGTCGGGCAACAAAAACCACGCCCGGCACGGCAAACAGCAGCTCAGGTTTACCGAGGGCGTCTTCGGCGACGCCCTCCTTTTCAACGGCGAGTTCCGCATGGTGATCAATCCCCCCGGACGACGCCAGAGATAACACCAGCCCTCGGGGCGACAGACCGCAGAACATGTTGACGATCAAACCCGAACCGCGCCTGGCCGTGTTGTACTACGCCAAGCTGTCGCTGCTGGCCAGTTTGATCGGCATTCTGGTCTGCAGCATCACCATCGCCATGGACCACTACTTGACGACCGCCGCGATCATCGCCATCGTCGTGACGGTCAGCGCCGCCGTCTTCATCCTGGCCATCCCGCTGTTTCTCCTCTTCTACCGGCGCGAAACCGGAAAGACCTGGATCGTCTCCGAAGACGGCGTCGAGATTCGCCGCGCGGACAATGAAACCAAGCCGATTCCATGGGCCCGGGTGCGGGAGATTTTCATCAAGCGACATTCGATTTCGATCTTCCTCCAGCCGGACGGCGAGGAGGAGAGCATTTACTTCATGGACGGCTTTGAACAGGAAGAATTCTCCCGGTTTTGGCATACCTTCCGCACCGACCACCCGGACCGCCGGCAGACCGCGCCGGAGGACAACAAACTGTGATCCGGCGCCGGCCGCACCGCCGGCCGGCTGGTCCCGGGCCCGAGACAGCCGCTGCGACAGACTTGACAAAATGCCCGGAATTTTCCGTTTCCTGCATTGATTTGGCCGGCGGGCCGACTATTTTTTCCCCTCACTTTCAATTCCGGCGTAGCTCAGTCGGTAGAGCAAGCGGCTGTTAACCGCTTTGTCCCAGGTTCGAGTCCTGGCGCCGGAGCCATTTCTTTTCGGCCCCGAATCATCGGGGCCTTTTCCTTTACGGCCCCCGTTCGCGGGGGCTGTTTCGTTTCCGGGAACGCAAATCCCGCTCAGCCAAAAGGATTTGCGAATCAGGAGACGAGCTCCGGGCGGTCAACGGTGGCCGCCTCGGCACTCTATCCGCTCGCCCGTCCAGGGCGCCCCCCGCCCTGGAACCGCCGTCTCTCGCCCGGACTCTCAGTCGACTCTCCGTTTCTACGGCCCGGAAAACTCTATTCTCGGCTCTCTCCCCCCGCCTTGGGGGGTTCCGATGCTGGTTGGCTTGAACACGCCGTTTTCCATCAC
>CAYLNH010000190.1:0-13988 GCA_964384625.1 uncultured Lentisphaerales bacterium | reverse complement strand
GGCGCAGCCCGCCTCCTCCCGGGCGCAGCCCGCCTCCTCCCGGGCGCAGCCCGCCTCCTCCCGGGCGCAGCCCGCCCTCCCGGGCGCAGCCCGCCCTTCCGTACGCAGCCCACCTTTCCTCCCGTACGCAGCCCGCCTCCTTCCGGCAGGATTGCGTTGTGACTTGGCGACGTCGTGATTCGGTGACCTCCGGCAACGCGACGAGACTCCTTGACCTGTCGGAGAGGCCGTAAGACCTTGACCTTATCCCATAACCGCGTTGTCACGTGGAACGGTACTCACGTGGAACACACTGATGACTCTTCCGCCACGGCGGACAGGCAGCGACGAAGCGGATGAATGAAACACGCCGGCATTCTTCCCGTCCCCGGTTGCCTTTTGCTCGAATTGAATTCTACTTGTTCCTCACTTCGGCGGGCGGGGAGGAAGCACAGCGTGACGACGAACGGAGTTTCCATGGACCGACAGAACATACGTAACGTGGCGATCATCGCTCACGTCGACCACGGCAAGACAACGCTGGTCGACGAACTCTTCAAGCAAAGCGGGATGTTTCGCGACAACCAGAGCGTCGGCGAACGGCTGATGGACTCCATGGACCTCGAGCGCGAACGCGGCATCACAATTGCCTCGAAAAACGGTTCCTTCACCTACAGGGACTGTTGGGTCAATATCATCGACACCCCCGGCCACGCCGACTTCGGCGGGCAGGTCGAACGGGTACTGCGCATGGCGGATGCAGCCATTCTGCTGGTCGACGCACAGGAAGGGCCCATGCCGCAAACCTTCTTTGTCCTGAAAAAGGCCCTCGCCCTGCACCTGCCGATTCTGGTCGTAATCAACAAGATCGACAAGCCCGCCGCCCGCTGCGACTGGGCTGTCGACCAGGTCTTCGATCTGTTCGTCAAACTCCACGCCCCCGACGATCTGCTTGACTTCCCGATCATCTACGCCTCTGCCCGCGACGGCTATGCCCGCCGCGAACCGGATGACGGCAACGACAACATGGAACCGCTCTTCGAGGAAATCGTCGACTTCGTCCCGCACCCAAAGGGCCGGGAGGATGCGCCGCTGCAGATGCTGGTCAGCACCATCGATTACTCGCCCTATCTCGGCCGGCTGGGCATCGGCAAGATCACTTCCGGCCAGTTGAATATCAACAAGTCTGTTGTCGTCGCCGGAATCGCCGGCAACCTGACGCCCGCCCGCATCACCAAAGTGTATCGCTTCGAAGGCAACAAGAAGATCGCCACCGACCTCGCCGGCGTCGGCGAGATCGTCGCAGTCGCCGGCATGGACGAGATCACCGTCGGCGTCACCTTCACCGATCCCGAAAACCCGATTCCCCTGCCCCCGATCACGATCGATCCGCCGACGATCTCGATGAACTTCATCCCGAACGACTCACCGTTCGCCGGCCGCGAAGGCAAATTCGTCACGTCAACCCAGTTGATCGAACGCCTCAACCGCGAAGCCCTGGCCGACGTCGCGCTCGTTGTTGAAGAACTCAGCGAAGGCACCGGCATGAAGGTCTCGGGCCGCGGCGAGCTGCATCTCTCGATCCTGATCGAACGCATGCGGCGCGAAGGCTATGAGTTCCAGGTCACCCGACCGCAAGTCATCATGCGCGACATCGACGGCAGGCAATGTGAACCGTGGGAAGAACTGACCATCGAAGTCGAAGACACCTATGCCGGCAAAGTCATCCAGAAACTCGGGGAACGCAAGGGACTCCTGCTCGAGATGGAAACTGAAAACGATATGGCCCGGCTGCTGTTCCGGATTCCGACCCGCGGACTGCTGGGCTATCGCACGGAGTTCATGTCCGACACCCGCGGTATGGGGATCATGAACTATATCTTCGCCGGCTACGAACCCTTCGCCGGCGCGATCCGTCATCGCATCAACGGCGTCCTTATCTCCACCGAGACCTGCGTCACCGTCGCCTACGCCCTGTTCAATCTGCAGGAGCGCGGCGAGCTGTTCCTCGATCCCGGCGTCAACGTCTACGAAGGCCAGATCGTCGGCGAAAACGCCCGCGACAACGACCTCGGCGTCAACCCCGCCAAGGGCAAGAAACTGACCAACGTCCGAGCTGCCGGCTCCGATGAAGGCGTCTTTCTGACGCCGCCGCGCGAAATGAGTCTCGAAGACAGCATCGCATATATCAACGACGACGAACTGGTCGAGATCACCCCGAGGTCGATCCGCCTGCGCAAGCGGTTCCTGACCGAGAACGACCGCAAACGCCGGGGGTAAGCCGCGCACTTGCATTCCGCCCAGGGGAAATTATTGTTATCATATTTAATACCCCATAAACCGGAGGCGATTCATGAGTGCTGCAGCGTTCTCCGTCGGCAGGACCTCCTTCCAGCCGCGGATTCACGATACCCGATTTCTCAGTCTCGGATCCATCCTGGTCGACGGCCTGCCGCTGCGCTGCGACAGCGCCCGGTTCCTGCCGTGGTTCGACAGCTTCGAGGGCGAGGTTTTCGCCCGATTCCGTTTCGACGGCATCACGGCGGAAGACGGCCGCACAACGGTCAAGACCATCGCCTCCAGCGATTCGGACTATCCGTTCCGGGAACGTCGCGACAGCTCCGGCGACATCTGTTTCCGCGAGAAAAGCTGGGACGCACCGCCGGTCGAAAGCGAACTTCGCATTGTCCTCGAGCCGGCCGACACTGACATCGACGGCCGGTCCTTCACCGGCTTCAAGTACTGGTTCGAGTACGACGGCGAAGAACCGATCCACCGGCTGCTGGACCGGCAGACCTGGGAGCTTGGGGGCAACCTGGACGACGTCACGGTCTGTCTGCGGAACTGGCTGACCAAGCCGCGCACCCGAATTACTCGGGAGACGCATTACACGACGGTCGGCCTGGACAAATGGGTCAATCTGCTGCCCGGCAACATGTGGGGTCGCTGGTCACTGTTACCGGCTTTCGACATGCAGTACGGCCGCAACGGCATCCTGCTGGGCTGGTTTGACGACGTCTCGCTGATTCGCACAGTCATCGAATCCCAACCCGGGGAGGACCTCCTGCGCTGCTTCGACTTCCACTGGTTTGAACAGGGAACGAGTATCCGGACCAATCCGAAGTCTATCCTTTACTGTCCGGATGTGATCGACGACATCGACGCCCTCAATCTCTGGACCCGGGTACACGACCGCGAAGACGAGAAAGCCCGCCGGCAGTTCGACATGCCGCAGGATGCCCCGCCCGCGGTTGTCGTGTCCCACAACCAATGGACCGGGTTCCGCTTTGATGAGAGCTACGAGCAAACCGTCGCTGTCGCCTCGGAGTTCGGTGCCGACTTCGTCTTCATCGACGCGATTTGGGAGAACGGACAGTCCTTCCGCGAGGAGATTGAAACCGCCCTGCCCGCCACCAAGCAGGACGGCACCACAGTCGGCAAGTACCGCTGGGAGAACATGTGCTGCACGTTCGATTTTGAAGTGGCGCAGATCTACGGCGGCGAAGCCGGACTGAAGGCGCTGGTAGACCGGGCCGAAGCCAAGGGGGTCAAGATCATGTCCTGGATGGCAACACACTACGCGCCGCACTCCTATTACGCCCGTCCTGAACAGGCGAAACAGTACGGCCACGGCAGCAACGGCGTCTACGCCGCCCGCGCCTCCGGCCGCCATCCCGACACCGGCTATGCCGGCGACTGCTGGACGGCGAACCTGAACGCGCCCATCGCCGAGAGGATCCAGGAACAGATCATCGGCGTCTGCGAACGCACCGGCCTCAAGGGCTTCCTCTGGGACTCCTACTGCAACCTCGGCTGGTGGCAGGTCGACTATCCCAAGGGCGATATGCGCCCGCAGTTCGACCGCATGGCGGCGATGCACGCCGCGTTCAACAAAGCCGGAATCTATATCATGCCCGAAGCCGTCGTCAGCTACTCCCGCCACAGTTGCTGCGGCCTGCACGGCGGCAACGTCTACGCCGGCGACCAACTCGGTTTCTCCTACAACACCAACATCTCGCTCTGGTTCGGCGGCGGTCACGACCACGCCAGAAACGCCGAAAACCAGATCCTTACCGGCGATCAGCCGCTGGACGAGCTGTTTCGCTGTTACTCCCACCTGCGCTCGCCGAGTCTGAACTTCCACCACTTGCCGCGCGACCGCTGGAACGCCGCTGCCGCCTCCGCCATCAAAGAACTGATCCAGACCTACAAGAACGTCCGCGACGACCTGCAGCAACGCACTGTCCTCAAGGACGATCAGGGCGTCCTGTGGACTGGTCCCAACGGCAAGGTCCTCTTCAGTTATCACGAGCAGGAGTACGACGGCGACTGGGCCGACGCCGCCACCGGCGAACCGGCCCACGGCCGGCTGCAGAAGAACCGCATCTACCGCGGGCAGGACTGAGCCCCGGCAGTCCCGCCCCGGATCATCGCGGCGCAGGTTTTCCGCCAGGAACGATAACCAAGCATCCCGCCGGCAGCGTTAACGCCGGCACACAAGGCTCACACCGGGTGTGGTCACCTCGCCTGCTCGACCACGAACGTGGCCTTCACTTCCGCCGCATCCGCGTAACCGATGCGGTTGGCAATGGCCCGGATCGTTGTGGTACCTTCCGGCAGTCGCAGCGGCTCGTGGTAGAGCTTCCACTGCACGTCCTCGCCCGAATCGAATGTGTAGGCAATCGACGCGCCCTGCGTCGCGCTCTGCAACTGCAGGATGACCGGTCCTTTAACCGTGCCGCCGGCGGACGGTTCGTCACCGTATTCCGTCGGTCCCAGCAGGATCATCTCCGCCGGCCTGGTCACCGGCTGTGTGCCGTCCGGATACATCTGCCGGAACATGATGTTTTCGGGAATGTCGCCGAGATCCTTGACGTCGGCGCGCCATTCATCCATGGCCTGCCGCAGCCGCTGCAGCTCCGCCTGATGCTCCGGCTCGCTGGCCAGATTCGTCAGTTCGAAGGGATCGGCATCGACGTCATAGAGCTCTTCCGCCGGCCGTTTCATCTGGAACATCTGCAGCTGCGGCCCTTCCAGCGTGCCTTCCGCGTAGCACCGCCACATCTCCTGCATAATCGGGTGCTTGTTCCGGTACAGGTTCCACAGCAGGTACGGATTTTCCGGCTGGAAGTTGCGAATGTATTTGAAGCGTTTGGTACGCACGCACCGGGCCATGTCGTACATCTCGTCGTATCGATCGCGTCCGGCATAGACAAACTCCCGCGGCTTCGCGGCCTGCGGCCCGAGGAACGCCCTGCCCTGCATATGCAGCGGGATCGTCAGCCCCGTGACCGAGAGCATCGTCGGCGCCAGGTCCACCGTGCTGACCAACTGATCGTTCGTCGTGCCCGGCTCGATCTGATCCGGCCAGCGGATGATCATCGGACTGTGAATGCCGGAATCATAAAGCCAACGCTTGCCCCGCGGCATGGGGCCGTGATCGCTCCAGTGGCAGACAATCGTGTTGTCCGCCAGACCGTCCTCTTCCAGTTGGTTAAGCAGTTCGCCCAGGTATTGGTCGGCCTTTTCAATGTTGGTGTACATCCGCCCTATGGACTCACGCACCTTCGGCGTGTCCGGAAAATACGGCGGCACTTCGATCTCGTCCGAATCGAACTTGTTCTCTTTGTCTTCCCACATGCCGCTCTCATGGGTAACACACGGATTGAACACGGCGAAAAACGGTTGCTCCGAATCCGGGCGGTTGCGCCAGTGCGCTTCCCGGCTGCAGTCGTCCCATGCGGTCAGCGGCACGCGGAACTGGTAGTCCGTCTTCGAGTTGTTGGTACAGTAATAGCCGGCCGCCCGGAAGTACTGCGGGAAGCATTTCACGTAGTGCGGCACCACCGCATCATAGCAAAACCCAAGATTGCTGTAGTGCGGCACCTTACCGGAATTCGTCCGATGGTGATGCGTCCCGATGGAACACGGATACATACCGGTGATCACCGCCGAACGCGCCGGCGAACACACCGGCGCCGTTGAAAACGCGTTCGGATATATGCAGCCCGCCGCCGCCAGCCGATCAAGATTCGGGGTCCGCGCCACCTTGTCGCCGTAGCAGGCATAATACGGATTCGTGTCCTCAAACGACACCCAGAGAATATTCAAACGCTTCATCGTGACTCCTCGGATTGTCTCCATTGCCGGCACATCATTCATACTATGGAGCTGGTCAGATCTGGATATATGTATTTATTGAGATATATTTTGTTCGGATTGAGGAGGCCCTCGCCGTGAAGCTTCCCGCGCGTATTGCAGAACTCGCGACCAAGCGATCGACTCGCATCCTTGCTCTTGCAGGGGGGAAGTCGCATCTCTCGCTGACCTTGTGGATCCCGAGCCGACTCCCGTCGCGGAACACTGTGACCAGCGATCAGTTTGTTGTCTTGTATCTTTTGTCAGGCAGCGGCATCTATGAGGACGCGGACGGCAATCAACTGAAACTGTCACCCGGCGTCTTTCTGCAGCGGCTGCCGGACAAGCCCCATGTGATCACCCGTCACGCCGACGAGCCGTGGCTGGAGTTGGCCATCCGCATCCGCGGCCCGTTGTTTGACAACCTGGTCGCGCTTGACGTGATTCATCCGGAGCGTCTGGCGCTTTATCCCGGCGTCGACGGCGTCATGTTCTCGCGAATCGAGACACTTGCCAACCTGTTTCAATCCATTCCCGACTGGGACACAGGTCACCTTCTGCTCGAACTGCAGCATCTGTTCATCGACGTCTACAGCCGGGAATGCGCGTCGGCACGAGACCGGGAACTGTTTGACCGCATCCAGGAAGCCGCCCGCCTGCTGCAGGAGTCCCCGGGCCGCCCGCTGTCCATGCCGGAAGTCGCCGACGCAGTCGGCCTCGGTTACCACCAGTTCCGCAAGGCGTTCACCGAGAACATCGGCATGGCGCCGAAGGAATACCGATTGCGGCGCCGCGTCGAACGCGCCCAGGAGTTGATCCTGGAAGGCCGGTTCAGTCTCGACGCAATTGCCGACGAGCTCGGCTACCACGATCTCGCCGCCTTCGGCAAGCAGTTCAAACGCATCGCCGGCCTCTCCCCAGGCGCCTTCCGCCGCAACTGGTCGTAGTGAAGCAGGAGGCAGGATGCACAAAGCACATGAGCAAAGGGCAGGTGCCGGGAGATGAGGACCGTTACGCTTCGATTAAGCTTGCGATGAAGTGGAGTCGGAGAGCTGCCCGGCAAAACTCCAACCACTGAAAATGAAAATGACAAACCTACACTGAATTCACAACGCGATCTGCAGACACACGGGCGGCAAGCCGGACAAATTCCCCAAATGACTTGATCGACAACGGTCGCCGCGTAGAGTGTCGCATGAGCAATATTGACATGCGACCATTGCAGCGTCCGGAGGCGCCGGATTTTCAGCAGTTCCTCAAGGTCATCCGCCGGCAGGGGGATGCAAGCTACGTGCCGTTTCTCGAGATGGTGTTTGAGCCGAGCTACCTGGAGCCGATTACCGGGCTGACGCCGCCGTGTGAACTGCAGTTTGCCCCGACCGCACCGAACTGCGAAGCGTCCTTCGGCTACTATCTGCAGGCCTGTGCCGCTGCCGGGTTTGATCACGGCACGATCAACCTGAACGGGTTCGCCGGCTTTCCGCGCAAGCACGGAGCGGTGTCCGACAGCGGTCGAGGCTTCGTCCAGGCAGCCGACTGCGCCATTCGCTCGATGGAAGACTTCGAAGCCTATCCGTGGCCAGCAGCCAACCAGATCGATGTCGATGCGATGGCCCGGACCGCCGCGCTGGCCCCGGCAGGCATGGGCGTCTTGACCGGCAGCAATGCCCCGTTCGAGCTGCTGATGGAACTGCTCGGCTTTGAGAACCTGGCAATCATGCTGTATGAACAGCCGGAGCTGGTCCAGGTCACCGCGGATCGAATCGGCTCCATCATGGTCGATGTCGCCGATCTCGTCTGTTCGCTGCCGTTTATCGACGGCTACTTGCACGCCGGCGACATGGGGCATAAGTCGGGTACGATGATCTCGCCGGATGACCTGCGAAAGTACACCCTGCCGTGGGACAAGAAAGTAGCGGCAGCCGCGCACAAACACGACAAGATCTGTCTGCTGCACTCCTGCGGCAATCTATACAAGATCATGCCGGACATCATCGACTGCGGCTTTGACGGCAAGCACTCCTTCGAAGACGCCATCACCCCAGGCCTGCTGGAACTCCACGCCGAATTCGGCGATCAGATCTGCCTGATCGGCGGCATCGACGTCGACTTCCTCTGTCGTTCGGACGAAGCCGCGATCCGCGCCCGGGTCCGCGAATATATCGACAAGATGGGACCGAACGGCGGGTACATTCTCGGCAGCGGCAACTCGATCCCGGACTATTGCCCGATGGAACACTGGTGGGTCATGCTTGACGAAGGCCTGCGCTACGGCCGTTAGCTTGAATAAGGCGCAAGCCTCCTACTACGAGCGGTGATTGCCTGCAGTCTAAAGCAGTTGCACCCGCCGCCGCGCTTGACGCATGTCCAGACGCCGGCGACCGGCTGACGCTGTAAGCTCTTGATGTCATCGACGCCGCCGAGGCCATCCGGAAGTCGGGGGATTGTACCTGCTACTCCACCGTAATGTCGACGATCGCCGTCCGGATATCGTCATTGGCGTTGGTAACCTCGACCCGGCCGGTGTAACGGCCGGGCTGCCGGGGCTGCAAGGTAAACACCACCCGGTCTCTCGCCCCCGAAGCGACGTCTCGCTTGAAGAAGTAGCTCTGCTGCTCCATGGCCTGCGCGCGGCGCACCGGCGCCGGCTCCACCTGCTCGACCGCAAAGCCTTCCAGCAGGGCCTCGTCGATATCGATGCTCTTCAGCTGGACCGTCGTCGCATGCGGGTTGTGCAGGTTGACGACCAACTCCGCGGCATCGCCCTGCTTCACCGTCAACGGCACATCGATCGTCGCGGTCAGAACGGGTTCTTCACGGATGAACACATACCAGCCGGCGCCGCCGAGGACGGCGACCGCCAGCAGAAAACCCATCAGACAACTGAACTTCCTTCGCATCTACGCGCACTCCTCCACTTCGTACATCAACAACATACCAGCGGTTCACCGGAATGCATCCGGACGATCGGGCAACTTGCATTCTGCCCCGAAACTGGTCCATTACTGTCAGGCATTGACGCCGCAACGAGAACTTCTGTAGTCAAAGAGGGGTATTGATTATGGCACGCAAGAAAGCGCAACCGACCCGCGAAGAGAAGATCGAGCAATTGTCCACGAAAGCCAAGGACTCCTGGTCGACCGCAAAAGACAACACCCGCGAGATCGTTGATCTCTCCGGCGAGGTCATCAAAGACCATGCGACGCTGGTGGACGACAAGGTCCGCAACGACCCCTGGCCGATTGTCGGCGGCGCCTTTGTCGCCGGTCTGCTGCTGGGCTTCATTCTCGGATCCCGTTGATCTCGAGCACCGCACTCCGTCTGATTCAGAAACACCCCACGCAAGGGAGTTACCATGTCCGACAATCCGAAGGTCCTGCTGGCCACGACCCTGGGCGATATCCAGGTTGAACTGTTTACTGCGGAAGCGCCGATCACCGTGGAGAACTTCCTGAACTACGTGGACGCCGGTTTCTACAACGGCACCATTTTCCACCGGGTGATTCCCGACTTCATGGCGCAGGGCGGCGGGTTCACGCCGGACATGCAGAAGAAAGACACAAACGCGGACATCAAGAACGAAGCCACCAACGGTCTGAAGAACGAGCGCGGCACACTTGCAATGGCCCGGCTGCCGCAACCGGATACCGCGTCCAGCCAGTTCTTCATCAATCTGAAAGACAATGATTTTCTGAACCACCGCAGTACGGCGCCGGATGAATTCGGCTACTGCGTGTTCGGTCAGGTCGTCGGCGGAATGGACACGGTCGACGCCATGGCCGCGGCGCCGACAACCGCCAAGCCGCCGTATAAGGACGTCCCGGCAACGCCGATCGTCATCAACGCCGCAACCCGGATGTAGTCCTTGGCCCTGCCTTTGTTCCACCCGCAGCTCGGGGAGCGGCAGGCGCCGATCGAAATCGATCTGAGCGAGTTCGACCTGGCGCCGGGCGTGCTCATCCGTTCCACCAACTGGCTTGGTGATGTCGTCATGTCCCTCCCAGGTATGTTTCGCCTGTGCGACCATCTCC
Source organism: uncultured Lentisphaerales bacterium (assembly GCA_964384625.1). Taxonomy (GTDB): domain Bacteria; phylum Verrucomicrobiota; class Lentisphaeria; order JABSQK01; family JABSQK01; genus CAYLNH01. The sequence continues at coordinate 3,840 of CAYLNH010000190.1, read as the reverse complement.
CGGCGGACGTCCCCAAGACTGTTGTCTGCCCCCGTGCACTTACGCCTCTCTGGCAGGCCGTTCCGTGGGTCTCCGAGGTAGTCGGGTTCAAGGGCAAACGCGTGGACGGCGACGCCCTCAAGCGCGTCAAGGAAATTCAGCCCGCGTTCTCGGTGATTCTGCCGAACAGTTTCGGTTCCGCCTGGGATCTCTGGCGAGCCGGCCTGCCCCATCGCATCGGCCGCGCCGGCCGCGGCCGCACCATGCTGCTCGACCACAAGCTCCCGGAATACCGGCGCGTTCCCGGCAAAGACCGCTTCCACCAGGCCCGGCTCTACCTCGAGTTCGCGGCCTGCTGCGGCGTTGAATCCTGGGACAACACATTCCCGGCGCTTCAGATCGACGTCGACCGGCAGACCAGGGAGGTCCTCGACGTCGATCGCAAGGACCTCCTTGTGGTTGCGCCCTGCGCCGCCTACGGCCCGGCAAAACAATGGCCGGTGGAACGTTTCCGCGAGGTCGTCGCCTGGTGGTGCAAAGAGGTCGGCCCCGCAGTGGCCGTCGGCACCCGCAAGGAAGCCGAGACCGCCGCCCAAGTGGTCGACGGCATTGATAAAGCCCGCAATCTCGCCGGCGAAACCAGCATGCGCGAACTGATCTACGTGCTCAGCCAAGCCCGTTGTGTCGTCGCCAACGACTCCGGCGCCATGCACCTGGCAGCAGCCGTGGACCGTGACGGCGTGGCGATCTTCGGCTCCACCGACCCTTTGGCCACCGGCCCCATCGGCGGCCGCTGGATCGTCCTCCAGGACCGCCTCGAGTGCGCCCCCTGCTGCAAACGCAAGTGCAAGCGCGACGACCATCCTTATGAATGCCTTGACCTCATCAGCACGCCGGCGGTAATCACCGCCTTGACCGAGTTGCTGGGCTGACCGCCGCCGAGTTTCACCGCCCCCCGTGCGTTGACCGGCGCTGAATCGCGGCCCCGGTTGCCGCGACGCTCTCGTATTCCTTCGAACTTTCCTTTGCAATACAACGCATAACCCACGATATTGCCGTTAGATCCGTCATCGTCCCGGAACCAGACGGGTAAAGACAGGATTTGGTACTGTGGGTGACCGAGAATCAATCGAACAGGTTTTGGCCGGAGAGGCGGACGCCTTCCGCAAGCTGATCGACAGGTACTGTCGAGCCGTGCGCGTGCGGGCGGTGCGGGCCTTGCCGGTGCCCGGCCTGGCCGACGAGGCCGCGCATGAAACCTTCGTCCGTGCCTACCAGCGGCTCGGCTCCTTCGACCTCGAGCGCAACTTCCAGTCCTGGCTCTTCGGCATCCTGCATCGTGTGGTCAACGAGTATTACGGCTACCTCGGCGGCCGCGCCGGAAGCGAAGCTCCGGTCCAGGAACTGGCGGCGGCCCTCTGGCAATGGGCCCAGGAAGACGACGAGCTCGAGGAGGACAACCCCTATCGCCGGCAGCTCGAAACAGCCGTTGCCCAGCTGCCCGCCGACAGCCGCAAGCTGCTGCAGCTCGCTTATACCGACGGCATGTGTGCCGCCGAAATCAGCGAACTCCTGAAGCACCCCCCGGAAGAGGTCCGCAAAACTCTGAGCGACGTCCGCCAACGCCTCTGTCAGACGATACGGGACAAGCAGGAGGCTGCTTCGTGAAGCACCAGGCCGAACTCGTGCAGAAACTGGCGGACAGCGATCTCGATGCCCGTGACGCCCGCGAACTGCGGCAACGCCTCGAAGACCCCGCCGCCGACGACATCCACGACGAACTTCGGCTGCACGCCGCCCTCGTTCTGGGTCACGGCAAGGACGCCGAGACCTTCCAGAACGACACCGTCGACCGCATCAACGTCGCGGCGATCAACAAGGACACCTTCGACCAGGCAATCCGCCGAGCAACCGGCCGGAAAGCGCACCGCCGGATCCGAGCGCCCAAGACTCCGCCGGACATCATCCGCAAGCGCTCGTTCCCCTGGCCCGCCCTGTTCGCCGTCGCCGCTTGCGTGGCAATCGCCGTCGTTGCCGGACTCCTGTTCCGGAATACCGAAGAAAAGGTTGTTCTCGAATTGGTCGAGGGCTCGTGGCAAGTCGACCGCAAGGGCAAACGCATCACTGCCGCAAACGGCTTCGAAGTCCGCTCCAAGGATGTCCTGCATAACTTCGGCGAGCCCGGCCTGCTGCGTTACGCCGACGGCACCACGATCCGCGCCTATACCGAATGCCGTCTGCAACGACTGCCGGCCGGGTACGCCAAGCACTGGCGCCTGACGGACGGCCGCATTGAATGTCAGGTAACAGAGCAGCCGCCGAAGTATCCCATGGTCCTGTTCACGCCGCAAATGGCCGCCACCGTGCAGGGCACCCGCTTCACCGTCTCCACCGAACCCAGTCGCACCCACTTCGACCTGACCGAAGGCAAGGTCATCATCGCCACTGCGCGGAACAAGATGACCATCGTTGGACCGGACACCGTCACCGCCCATGCCGACGGCCGCATCGAACGCGTGGAAACGCCGCCTCCCATTGTTCTTTACCGCTTTGATGCAGGTACCGGTGATGTCATCCACGACCACGCCGGGGGCGAACCGGCAAGCGATCTGGCGATCGCCGACCTCGAAGCCGTCGAATGGCTGCCCGACGGCGGGCTCAAACTCAAAACGCCAACGAAGATTGCCGGTCGATCCGCAGCAACCCGGATCATTAATGCCTGCCGCAAAACCAACGAACTATCCATTGAAGCCTGGATCCAGCCGGCAGGCGCCGACCGCGAGACCAAATCGGTCGGCATGGACCGGATTGTCACGTTGTCATCGGGCAATGCCGAACGCAACTTCTCTCTCGGCCAGGGGGACTTCGGTCAGCACCGCCGATCCTTTGTCGTCCGCTTGCGGACAGCAACGCGGGAACCCCGCGAAACCATACCCGGTCGAGACGCTGCCAACGGTTTTCCCGTTCTTGCCACCCCCAAGCTCGACTTCATCACGGAGCGAATCCACCTGTGCTATGCCCGCGACGCCCTCGGCAAAGCGACGATCTGGGTCAACGGCGCCAAGGTTTCCTCCGACACGACCTATCGCGGCACCTTTGCCAATTGGGATGACTCCTTCGGTCTGGGTCTCGGCCAGGAGCTGCGCGAATCAGAAGACGCCGCGGGCAAGGCGATCGGCGCCTGGAGCGGCAGTCTTTACCGGATCGCGATCTACAACCGCGCCCTGACGGAGAAGGACGTGCAGCAACTCTTCACAGCGCTGACCCCGGAAGAATAGGTTTGGTCTCTGCGCGCAGCGCCCGTTTTTCCCTGCACTGCACACAGCTCCGGGTCCTTATGCGGGGCTTTCCTCCCGCCGAAACCAGATACCGATGTACTCGCCCCGGAATCCTTCGCACACCTTTGGCCGACACCCCTCCCGGATGGCAATCCCCCGCCCGGCGCATGTCTCCGATCATCAAGGCGCCGTAACCGGCGGAGTCGTCGCTGATCTGGATCTCGAGGGTCTTCAGTGCGTCGTCAATGATTTCATCATGATCCACCACCGATGCCGCCACCCCGAATGCGCCGCAGCTGCAGTCGCGACAATCACACAACGCACGTTCGTTCGCTCTGGTTGTCGCCGCCGACCCGCAAAACGGGCAGGTCCAACTGGCATAGTCGCTTTTCATCGGCGTATCCCATATCAACCACTCCCGGCCATCATTTCGAACCTGACCGCTCAAGCCCCAGGGAACAAGCCGATGTCTGTCCGGTCTATCTGTAGTTGCGCCCTCGCGATGCCGTTGATAAGACAATGGCTGCAGCGCCGGAACGGCGCTGCAGAGCGCCGCTGCCTGCCAACATGTACCATCACTCCC
>CAYLNH010000189.1:0-14154 GCA_964384625.1 uncultured Lentisphaerales bacterium | reverse complement strand
CCGTGTAGGCCGGAAACAGGAGATGAACGCCGACGGGGCTGGTCGAGTACTTACCGCGCGATAAACCCGGCGGCGTCGCTGGAGAGGCGGGGCGACACGCGTATAGTAGGTTCGCCGTCAGACCGCTAATGTACTCGGCCGGTGCCTGGTCACCGGTTTCATCAGGCAACGAAGCAGTTACATGGATTTCAGTTTTTCACGAGATGAATGCCTGAACCTGGAGCGTTCGCTGCGGGTCGAATGGCTCGAGACCGATGGTCTGGGCGGGTATGCCGCCAGCACGATCCTCGATTGCCATAGCCGCAAATACCATGGTCTGCTGACCGCGCCGGTACCCGACGCGGGCGGAACCTATGTGCTGCTGTCGAAGGTCGAGGCGGCGATCATCACCCACGGCAATACCTTCCGGTTCTCCACCAACAAGTACCCCGGGGTGTTCGACCCGACCGGCCACAAGTATATCGAGGAGTTCCATCACGAATATCATCCGACCGTGCTCTATCGCGTCGGCGAACTGCTGCTGCGGCGCTCGGTGATGATGGTGCAGGGGGAGCACACACTGCTGCTGAAATACGAGCTGCACGGCGGCGACAACCCGGTAACGCTGCAGTTGCGGCCGCTGCTGGCCTATCGCAACATGCACCAGCTTTCGCATGAGAACGGCGACATCCAACCGGAAACCGGCATTGAGGAGGGGCACTACCGCCTGGCGCCGTACAACGGGCTGCCGCCGCTGTTTCTGGATGCATCGCGCCACAGCGATTTCCGGCGCGAGGGCGTCTGGCTCAAGAGCATGGAATATCTCAAGGAACGCAGCCGCGGTTTCGAATACCAGGAGGACCTGTTCGTGCCGGGCACGATCGAACTGGAGGTCGCCGACGGCGACATCTTTTTTCTCCGCGCCTCGCTGCAGCCGCCGGCGGAACCGGCGGAGGACCTGTGGAACGCCGAACATCAGCGGCGCGAGCAACTGCACGCGCAGTTCCAGGACGACCCGAAGCTGGTTCGCGTCCTCAAGGCCCGGGCCGAGCAGTTCATCATCCGCAACGCCCGCGGGCAGACCTCGGTCCTGGCGGGCTACCCGTGGTTTGGGGAATGGGCCCGGGACGCGATGATCGCGGTACCGGGGCTGACCTTGAACTGCGGCCGGCCCGACCGGACTCTGGCCGTACTGACGACGTTTGCCGCCCACTGCCACAACGGTCTGCTGCCGAACATCCTGCCTCTCGACCGCGAAGAACCAAGCTACAACTCCATCGATGCGCCGCTGTGGATGTTCTGGGCCGTGCAGAAATATCTCGCCGCGACGGCGGACGGCGACCAGGTTGACAGCCGGCTGTTCCCGACGCTGGAACGGATCATCAAAGCCTATGCCGACAGCGAACCGGAACCGGTCAACGTGATGGACAACGGCCTGCTCTGGGTCGGCGACGAGAACACGCAGCTCACCTGGATGGACGCCCGGGTCGAAGGCAAGCCGGTAACGCCGCGGCACGGCATGGCGGTCGAGATCAACGCGCTCTGGTACAACGCCCTGTGTTTCTACCTCGAGCTCTGCGACCGCTTCGGCCACGCCCCGATCGCCGGCATCGCCGACCTGCGCGACCGTGTCAAGTCCGGCTTCGTCGACACCTTCTGGCTGCCGCCGAAACGGCACCTGGCCGACGTCGTCAACAACCGCGGCGCCGACGACGCAGTCCGGCCGAATCAGATCTTTGCGGTCTCTCTGCCCTGTTCGGCGCTGTCCGCGAACCAGAAGCAGCGGGTGATCCAGTGTGCGGTAAAGAATCTCGTCACGCAATACGGTCTGCGCACGTTATCGCCGGGGCATCCGGATTACTGCCCGATCTACCACGGGACGCCGGCGAAACGGGATCTGGCGTATCATCAGGGCACGGTCTGGCCGTGGCTGATCGGCCATTTCGTGGAGGGCGCTCTGGCGGTGTCGGAGGCGCCGGAGGAAGAGAAGAAGCGTTGGCGCCATGAGTTTGCGCCGCTCTTTGATGAACACTTGCGGATCGGCTGTCTGGGCGGCATTTCCGAGATCTTCAACGCCGACCCGCCGCACATCCACAAAGGCTGCATCACCCAGGCCTGGAGTGTGGCCGAAGCGATTCGCGCCTGGGACCTCCTGAAACCGGAGGACGGCGCATGAAGGTTCTGATGTTCGGCTGGGAGTTCCCTCCCTATATCAGCGGCGGCCTCGGCACGGCGTGCTTCGGGCTGACCGCCGCCATGACCGCACACGGCGTCGACGTCCTGTTCGTCCTGCCGCACGCGCAGGAGTGGCGCCCTGAACTGGCCCAGGCGCACTTCGCCCTGATGGGCGCCGACGAAGTCGAACTGCCCGACGTCGAGGCGTCCCCGGCCGCAACCGAAGACGGCGTGTGCATCCTCGAAGTGGACTCGCCGCTGACCCCGTATTTGACGGAAGCCGGCTATCGCCAGCGCGTTTTGATGCAGACGCAGCAATTGCGGATCTGCGGGCCCGGCTCGCACCTGCCGATGGGCAAAGTCGCCGCGGTCGAGCTTTACGGCAGCGACCTGCTGGGCGAGGTCTCCCGCTATGCCAGGGTCGGCCGCGAACTGGGACGGACCAAGGAGTTCGACGTCATCCACGCGCATGACTGGATGACCTACCTGGCCGGCATCGAGGCCCGCGCGGCCAGCGGCAAGCCGCTGGTCTGCCATGTCCACGCCACCGAGTATGATCGGACGCTTGACGAACCGAATACCAAGATCGTCTCGGTCGAGAAATACGGTCTGACACAGGCGGACCTGGTGATCACCGTGAGTCATCGTACGAAAGAGATGCTCATGCGTTACTACAAGATCGACCCGGCCAAGATCGAGGTCGTCCATAACGCGGTCACGAAGGAGACGCACCTCGAGCGTGAGCGGGTGCGGAAGGGGTTGAGCGAGAAGATCGTCTTGTTCCTCGGCCGGGTCACCGTTCAGAAGGGGCCGGACTACTTCCTCGAGGCGGCGCGCAAGGTGCTGGAGGAGGTCCCGAACGTGCGGTTCGTTATGGCCGGTTCCGGCGATCTGCTGCCGCGCCTGGTGGAACGCGTCGCCGAAGAACGGCTGCAGGACCGCTTCCACTTCACCGGGTTCCTCGATCGCGTCGGCGTCGAGAAGATGTTCTCGATGACGGACATCTACGTGATGCCGTCGATCTCCGAGCCGTTCGGGATCACGCCGTTCGAAGCGACGCTGCATCACGTCCCGGTGATTGTTTCGCGGCAATCGGGGATCACCGAAGTCCTGACGCACGCAGTCAAGGTGGATTTCTGGGATGTTCACGAGTTGGCCGACCGCATTATCGAGCTGCTGCGCGACGAGGACCTGGCGCGTCGCCTGGCGGACGCCGGCGCCGACGAACTGGACCAGATCAGCTGGGATCGCGCCGCCCGCACCGTGGTCCAGCACTACGAACGCCTGTTGGAAGGAGACCCGGCATGATTTCCGTCTGTCTCTACTTCCAGGTGCACCAGCCGTATCGGCTGTCGCGCGACTATGACTTCTTCCACATCGGCCGCGACCACACCTACGAGGACGAAAGTCTGAACCGCCACATCATCCGTGAGGTCGCGAACCAGTGCTACCTGCCGGCGAACGAGATTCTGCTGGATCGCCTGAAGCATCATGACGGCCGTTTCCGGGTCGGCTTCTCCATCAGCGGTACGGCGATCGAGCAGTTTCGGATGTACGCCCCGGAGGTGATCAGTTCCTTTCGCAAACTGGTGGACACCGGCTGCGTCGAAATGCTGAATGAGACCTACTACCATTCCTTGGCCTTTCTCTTCGACCGCGACGAGTTCCGCCATCAGGTCCTGGCCCATCGCAAACTGGTCGAGGAGCTCTTCGGCCGGACGCCCACCTGCTTCCGCAATACCGAGATGATCTACAACGATGACCTGGCGAAACTCATCGGCGAGTGGGATGAGCATCGCGTCATCCTCAGCGAAGGCGCCAACCAGATCCTCGGCTGGCGCACGCCCAACTACGTCTACCGACCGGCCGGGGCCGCCAACGTCAAGCTCCTCCTGAAGAACTACCGGCTCTCCGACGACCTGGCATTCCGCTTCAGCGACCCCGGCTGGGACGAATACCCGCTGACGCCGCGGCGCTACGCCGAGATGATCCGCGACGCGGCCGGCACCGGCGACCTCGTCAATCTGTTCATGGACTACGAGACCTTCGGCGAGCACCATCCTGCCGAGAGCGGCATCCTCGAGTTCCTTCACGGTATGCCCGACGCCGTCCTCGCCCTGCCCGACAGCTGCTTTCAGACACCCAGCGAGTGCGCCGCCGCGCTGCAGCCGATGGCCGACATCAGCGTCCCCTTCCCCATCTCCTGGGCCGACGTCGAACGCGACCTTACCGCGTGGATCGGCAACCCGATGCAGGACTCCGCCCTGGAAGACCTTTACGCCTTGCGCCAACCGATCCTCGACGCCGACGACAAGGACCTCCTGCTCTCCTGGCGCCGGCTGCAGACGTCCGACCATTTTTATTACATGTGCACCAAGTGGTTCAGCGACGGTGATGTTCACCGGTACTTCAACCCGTTCGCCAGCCCGCATGATGCGTATGTCGTCTATGCCAATATCTTGAATGACATCCGTGAACGCTTGCGCCGGGGCAGGCCCGCCGACACAGAGTTCAGAAGGGATAAGCCATGAAGATCACGTCCTTCACCGTCTTGCCGGACACGCCCGAGAAACTGAAACACCTGAACGATCTCGCGTTCAACCTGTATTTCTCGTGGAACACCGAGGTCCAGGAACTGTTCCGCAAACTCGACCCCGAGAGCTGGGAAGCGTCGCATCAGAACCCGGCCCGCATGCTGTGTCTGGTGCCGCAAGAGAAACTCAACCGCGCCGCCAACAACAAGCGCTTTTTGACGGAGCTCGAGGTGATCTACAGCGAGTTCCGGAAGTATCTGGAGGCGCCGACATGGTACGACGAGACCTTCGGCAAGCCTGCCGCTCCGGAGATCTGCTATTTCTGCGCGGAATTCGGCCTGCACGAATGCCTGCCGGTCTATTCCGGCGGTCTCGGCGTCCTCGCCGGCGATCACATCAAGTCCGCCAGCGATCTGGGTCTGCCGCTGATCGGCGTCGGCCTGCTTTATCGCCAGGGCTATTTCCGGCAGTACCTCAACGCCGAAGGCATGCAGCAGGAGCGCTACCCCGAGAACGACTGGTACAGCATGCCGGTCTATCTCGAGAAGGACGAGAACGGCGTCCCGTTGAAGAGCAGCATCATGTTCGGCAACGACAAAGTCTGGTTTCAGATCTGGCGCGTCGACGTCGGCCGGAGCTGCATCTACCTGCTGGACACCAACCTTGAAGCCAACGAACCGGTGCATCGCGATCTCACGAAGATCCTCTACGACTCCGATCGCGACACCCGCGCCCGCCAGGAGATCCTGCTGGGCATCGGCGGCGTCCGCGCCCTGCGGGCCCTGGGTTTGGCCCCGTCCGTGTTTCACGTCAACGAAGGGCACTCGGCCTTCCTGATTCTTGAACGCCTGCACAACCTGATGACGGACCACGGCCTGACGCTGGCGGAAGCCAAGGAACTGGTCTGGTCGACGACGGTGTTCACGACGCACACGCCGGTGCCGGCGGGCAACGAACGGTTCCGTCCGGAGCTGCTGGAGCCGTATCTGGCCCGCAAAGCCGCGGACCTGGGCATGAGCTGGTCCGACTTCCTGAGCCTCGGCCGGGAAGACCTGTATGATGAGAGCTTCTCGATGACCGCCCTGGCCTTGCGCTACGCCGCCTTCGCCAACGGCGTCTCCAGGCTGCACGGCCAGGTGACCCGCAAGATGTTCCGGTCGATGTTCCCCGGCATTCCCGAAGCGGAGGTGCCGATCCGCCACGTCACCAACGGCGTGCACACCAAGACCTGGCTCAACCCGCGCCTGTGCCATCTGCTGCAGCGCTACAGCGACGCCGAACCGTCCAACCTCGATGAGGCCATCTGGCGGAATGTCCAGATCGTGCCGGACGACGAACTCTGGGAACTGCATGAATTCAACCGGCAGAAGCTGGTCGAGTTCGTGCGGCGGCGCGTCAGCTGGCAGTTGAAACGCCGCGGCGCGCGGCCCGGCGAACTGAGCAAGATCCGCGATCTGCTGGATCCCAATGCGTTGACCATCGGCTTTGCCCGGCGGTTCACGACGTATAAGCGCGGCTACCTGTTTCTGATGAACCCGGAGCGGCTGAAGCAGATCTTCTGCAACCCCGACCGTCCGGTCCAGATCATCATCGCCGGCAAGGCGCACTCCGCCGATCACGCCGCCAAAGAGATCATCCGCCAGATCTTCGAGCTGTCGAATCAGCCGGAGTTCCGCCACCACATCGTCTTCCTGGAGGACTACGACCTGACCGTCGCCCGTCATCTGGTGCAGGGCGTTGATCTCTGGCTCAACAACCCGCGGCGGCCGCTGGAGGCCTCCGGCACGTCCGGCATGAAAGCCGCCTTGAACGGCGCCCTGAATCTGTCGGTGCTCGACGGCTGGTGGGACGAGGCCTTCTCGACCGACCTCGGCTGGGCCATCGGCCAGGGCGAGACCTTCGAGGACCACGACCTGCAGGACCGGATCGAGAGCGACCTGTTCTACGGCAATCTCGAACGCGAGATCGTACCGCTGTTCTACGACCGCGACGAGAAAGGACTGCCGCACAATTGGCTGCGCCTGGTGAAGCGCTCCATCGCCACCCTCGGCGCCCGGTTCAACTCGAGCCGCATGCTGCGCGAATATGTCGAGCTCTATCGGGCCGCCGGCGATCTGCATGACCGCCTCGCCGACGACGACTTCGCGAAGGCCAGGGGCCTCGCCGAATGGCGCCGGCTGCTGCATCAGGAGTGGGACAAACTCCGAATCACGAAGATCGAATCGCCGGCCAACGATTTCATCTACAAAGGCACCGATATCGAGGTCCGGGTCTGGATCCGACTCAACAACCTGCAGCCCGAACATGTAATTGTCGAATGCTACCACGGGCCGCTGGACGGCGAGCACCGGCTGCGCGACGCCCACCGCCAGCGCATGGACGTCGTCGGCCAGCAGGGCGATGAAACGATTTTCAGCACGTCGATCCGCTGTACCCGCGGCGGACACTACGGCCACACCGTGCGGGTGCTGCCGGGACACGAGGATCTGGCGGTCGAGTTCCTGCCCGGCTTTATGAAATGGGTGGAGTAAGACAACGTGAGTGGGGACAACCATGCATCCCGTGAGCCGCTTGCGGTGCCGCCGATTCAACCCGGCGGCCGCGCCGTGCTGCGGCACTCCTGGGCCGTCGGCCGGAAGAACTTCCAACGCCTGACCTGCGGCCGACCGTTCCCGCTGGAAGTCGAGCTGCGCCACGACGGCCCTGTCCCCGACCGGGTCGCCGTCCAGGTCGATCCCGTCGGCCGGCTTGACGCTGATTCCCGCGACCTCGTCCTGAACGGTGAGTTGCGGCATTTCGCCGGCGAACTCATTGCCGCCCGCCCCGGCGTCTTGCGGCTGCGCGTCAAGTATCTCGAGAATGACGTCTGGTACTGGGAAGAAAGCGCGGCCGGCTGGCTGCTGGCGGATCCGCCGTGGATCAACGACCTCTGCATGTACACTCTGCTGCCGACGGTCAGCGGCACCTGGCGTGCCTGGCAGGAGGAGCTGAAGCGACTGCGGGATCTCGGCTGCAACGCCGTCCAACTGCTTCCTCTCACCGAAATGGACGCCTCCCAGAGCCCCTATGCCGCCGCCGACCTCTTGCAACTCGACCCGCGTTACCTCGATCCCGACGACGACCGCGACGGTCTCGCGCAGTTTGCCGATTTCGTCGCGGCCGTGAAGTCCCACGGCATGCGGCTCTGCCTCGACCTCGTCTTCAATCACGTCGGCCGCCACAGCCGCATTGCCCGCGCCCGCCGCGACTGGCTGACGGAAGACGCCGACGAAGCGGACGGCCTCCGGCGGGCCGGCTGGAGCGACGGGCGCAACTGGCACCGCTGGGATGATGTGGTCCTGCTGAATTACGACACGCCGTTTCCACAGGCCCGCGCCGAGCTCTGGCACTACATGCGCGAGTACGCCGAACTCTGGACCGGGTTCGCCATGGAAACCGACGGCCTGGTCCGGCTCGACAACCTGCACTCGAGTCACCACGGGTTCATGCTGGACACACTCCCGCGGCTGCGGCGGCAGTATCCGAATCTGGTGCTCTTCGGCGAATTGTTCGGGTCCCCGGCACATACGGAGAGACTGGTGCTGGACTACGGACTGAACCTGTTGCTGGCCACTCCGTGGGAACAGAAGTTCGCGCCGCAACTCCGCGGCTATCTGCAGGGGCTGCATGCCTGCGCCGAGCGCCTGCGTTTCTATGCGCCGACGAATACGCACGACGCCGGTTCGCCGACCGAGGAGTTCGGCGATCCGGCCACCGCCACCGCCCGCCTCGCCGTGTCGGCCTTGCTCGGAACCGGCTCCTGGGGGTTCGTTCAGGGCACGGAATTCGGCCTCGAAGAGCACCTGCAATTCATTGATCCGCCGAGCGCTTTCACAGCGCCGGCGGAGGCGCCCTACGCCACGCTCTGCCAGTGGCTCAATCAGATGCGCGAGCAGCACGCGGCCCTCCGGCGGCCCGGCAATGTCCACTTCGTCGATGACGACCACCTTGCCATGCTGGCGGCGGTCCGCACCGGAGCCGACGGTCACAGACCGGAGTTCCTGGTCCTGGTGAATCTCGACATCGACTATGAACAAACGCTGGACCTCGATCTGTATGAACACGGCTTCCACGTCCTCGGCTCCCTCGAAGATCCGGCTGGCGCCGAGCCGATCCCCCTGCGCGACGGCCGGGCGTCGCTGGCCCTCGGTCCATCGAGTTTCCGGCTCTTCCGTTTTGTCTGATCCAGGCCCTAAACCGACTGCCGCCGCCGCCACAGTCCATTGCGGCGGCGCAGCAATACATGATGAACCCTGCCGGAGCAGTCTGAACCGCTACGCATGTGCGGCCTGTGAATAATCTGAGCTACATCCTGTTGTGGGTTGCCGTGTACGGCGCCATATCATTGTTGTTGTTCCGCGTGCTGCCGCGCCGGGCTTCCCTGCCGTCCGCGGTCAAGGCGCTGTTGTCGCCGTGGGTGATTGTGGTCGCCGGCACGGCATTGCGGTTCCTGCTGTGGTGGCTGCTGCCGGAGTTCGGCATCGGCGCAGCGGGCGGCTTGACGGCCAGGATGCGCTATACCTCACTGCTGATGGAGGGGGCGTGTATCTGGTGGATCGCCGTTCTGGCGGCGGACCGCGGTCTGCCGCGTTGGCTGTCCCTGTTTTATGCGTTCGGGCCGCTGTCATTGTTTGCCTGGTACCATGGCTGGTCGTCGCTGTCTTTGTGTTTCTGCCTGCTGGGCGCTCTGGTCTGCCTGGCCCCGCAACGGCGGAAGACACACTGGCTGGGGTTCCTGTTGCTCGGACTCGGGCTCTGCACCAACGTCGTTGCCGGTTTTCTCGTGCCGCTGCTGGTGAGCAAACAGAACCGCCGGTGGCTGCCGCTCACGGCGGTGCCGCTCGTGCTTTACGCCATGGGCCTGATGCCGCAGGGCTGGCTGCCGTTCGGCGAAACCATGGAATTCGCCCCGGCCGGCGCCCGACTGCACGCCTGGTTCATCGAGAACCGGCTGGACACGGCGACCTGGTATCTGGCGGACCTGCTGCGACTGCCGTCGGTACGCTGGCCGGCGCTGGCCGCTCTGGGACTGGCCGGCGCCGCCGTGGGCGCCGGGTTGCTGACCATGAAGGACGACCGCGCCGGCGTTGTGACGGCCGCCTGGATGTGGTTGCTGGTCCTGGTACCCGGGTTGGACTGGACGCACCTGGTGCTGCCGGCCGCGTTCCTGCCGCTGTTCCCCCAGCGGTCATGGCTGCTGGTGCTGGCCCTGGCCGGCAGCCGCGCTTTCGGGGTCGACGGCGAGTGGCTGTACGACAACTGGGTGTACGCCGGTTTCTGGCTCCCCCTGCTGTCGCTATTCGCCTACGACTGTTGGCGGCAGGTCAAACCGTCCGGCCGCCTGCAGACAACGCCGCAATCCCTGGATATCGTGGTGCCGACGTTGAATGAAGCACCGCGGCTGCCGGGTTTTTTCGACAAACTCGAGACCGCCGTCGACGCCCTCGACGATCTGCCGGTACGCGTCGTCGTGGTCGACGCCGGCAGCAGCGACAGCACGGTTGCCCTGGCGCGTGAACGCGGCGTCCACGTCCTGACCGAAGCGCCGTTGGGCCGCGGCCGGCAGCTGGCCCGGGGGATCGCAGCCGGTAACGGCCAACTGGTGCTCATGCTGCATGCGGACGCCGGCATTCAGCCTGACGCACTGACCCGGCTGCGGCGCCAACTGCGGCGGCACCCCGGCATCGAATGGGGAGCGCTGGGGCACGTCTACGCCGAACGCCCATGGCGTTTGCGACTCATTGAATTCAGCAACCGGGCGCGACTGCATTTGGGCGGTGTGGCGTTCGGCGATCAGGGAATTTTCGTTCGCCGCGATGCCCTCGACCGGATTGGCGGCATGCCGCCGGTGAAGTTGATGGAGGACATCGAACTGTCGCTCCGGCTGACCGGCCACAACTGCCGGGTCAGTCTCGGCGCCGGACTTGTTGTCTCGACCCGGCACTGGCGGAAATCCGGCTACTGCAGCTATATGAAGGAGGTCCTGCGCTTGAGTTTCAAGTACCTCCTGCGGCGAATGCTCGGCGCCGATATCATCCCGCTTACAAATACGCTCTACGACCAATACTACGGCCCGGCCGACGTCCCGGAATAATCCGGAATGCCGCTAATAACTTAGCTCCCGACGCATTGTCTCCAGTGAATCACAGACGGGAGTCGAGACGATGCATATTCGTTTTTGCCGAGGCGCGAACGCCCTCAACCTTGTTCTGGCCTCCAGCCTGGCCGGGCTGGGCGGATACATCGTTCAGCAGGCGATTCGGATCGAACTGACAACCTGTGATCGCATTATGGCTGTGTCGTTGCCGCTCGCCCGGCAGCTCACGGCCAACGGATTCAAGGTGCTGGCGCACAATTTCACGTGGCTTTGCATTGTGGTCGGCAGTTGCCTGGTTGTGGCGGGATTGATGGGGGTGCTGCTCAAGACCCGGATCACGCCGGCAGTCATGCGAACCGCCTGTCTCGGCTACTATGTCGCCTTCGCCGCGCTGCTTTACATCAGTCATCGGGTGATCGACATCATCCAGGCCAAGGACCTGCTCCCGGGAATGGACCGCGTCGGAATCATGCGGCTCTGGTTGTCGGTATTGTGGCCCTATCTGCTGTTGCTGTCGGCAACGGTGTTGATCCATATCAACCTCCGGCGCCGCCGGATTATCAACCTGCATCACGGCACGACCGACAACGAACCGGCCCTCGGCGATCGCATTCTCGAAGATCTGCGCCGGCATGGTGCGGACCCGCGTTACCGCAAGAGCATCTTCGGCAGTGTCCTGGCCCATGTTTTCGTTCTGTTCGTCATCCCATGGCTGTTGGCCGTCGGTTGCCGGGAACGTTATGAACGCCCGGACGGCGGCGGCAATCCGGTGGTCGCCCTGTTGCGGGTCACACCGCGACGCCGGAAGAAGAAGCCCAAACGCCGTCCGATCGTCAATCCCCATAATGCGATCGTATTCCATCTCCCCACACTTGAGGAATCGGATATCCTGCAGAACGTAACCATGGCTTCTGAAGCCCCCTACACCTACACGAAGACGCGTCCGGGGAATACCGGCCGCGGCCCGGGCAAGCGACCCGGATTCCGGCATGGATCGCGGGGCGGCGTCGTCAAGTTCGTCCGTCTGCGCTATGCCGGCCGCGAGTGGAACGACGGTATGGATCGGCGGGAAGGCGCCGACGTCAACTTCATGCAGTACTTCCGCAAGGTTACGCGGCTGCCGACATCAACCTTGCCCGAAGCCAAGTCCCCGAATGAGATCGCCCGGTACGAACGCGGCTTCGCGCCGCCCTTCCTCTACATGACCGGCGACCGCGACATCCATCTGTCACGTCGCGATCTCAAGATCCTGCGTCGGTATATGCTTGAGGGCGGTATGGTCTTCGCCGACTGCGGCAGTTCCGCCTGGGACCGGGCGTTCCGAGCATTCGCGCGCCAGGTGTTTCCCGACAAGCACCTGGCGCCGATTCCGGACGGCGACCCGATCTTCCGCCTGCCGTTCGAATTCCGCGACGGCGCCCCGCCGCTGTGGCATCACGGCGGCAAGCAGGCGTTGGGCCTCAAGCACCGCGGCCGCTGGTGCATGTTCTATTTCCCCGGCGATCTCAACGACGCCTGGAAGACCGGTGCTTCCGGCCTCGATCGCGTTCAGACGGCGCAGGCCTTCGAACTCGGCGTCAACATCGTCTATTACAGCTTCGTTCGTTACGACAACGCCAATCGCCGCTACAGCGGGCATTGAACCAACCGATATCCTATTGGCGCTTCCATGGCGGCCATTGGTCTTCCCAGTTCGGCCGCCGGAACGTTCCGGAGTCCTTCCAGATGATATCGTTGGCGAGTTGCCGGCGGAGAAACGGTTTGCCGGCGTCGTCCTTCCGGTCCGGGCCGACACTGTAAACCAACACGCTTTTGCCCTGCCTGCGGTAGATCATCGGCTTGTTGGTATACGGGTCCTTCGGCAGCAGTTTCAGAACATTCGCGGGAAGATCCCTGAGCCTGTCCGGATATCCGCCGTGTCGCAGCCGGTACAACCGCAGGGCAACTGCATGCTCAAGAATCGCTGCCTTGGCAGCGACGATCATCAGTTTGTCGTTCCATGGAATAAGCCACATTCCGACCGTCGTATCCCACTCTCCGCGAGTCCGCAGTTTGAGCAGATTGTCGGTACGCTGCTGCGGATATTCAGCCGCATTCAACGCCGGCAGTGCGGCCGCGAAGAACTCCAGCAACAGCAGATACTCAGCGTTCAAGTGGTCTCGAGCGTTCTCGGGCGTGATCTTGCGCCCGAGGATCCGTCTCCAGGTCGCGTCATCGACGCCAAGCTTGCGGCGCGTTTCGTCCCAGGAGCCGAGATTCCATTGGTTCCACTTCTGGCGGGTGGCGATAAGGGCCTTGGCCAGTTCATCATCGGAGTGGTCCTGCCAGGCGGCCCAGGTCTGGCGGTGGAGGAAGAGGAACTCGGCCTTCAGGGCCGGCGTCAGAATCAACCGGGATCGGGCCAGGCGCAACGCCTCGAGAAGCTCCCGAAAGGTTTTCGCCCGGGCTTCGCCGGTTGCCAGCGTCCGGCTGATTTCACGTACACTCATTTCCACCATGGCCGCATAGACGAGCACACTGATGGCGGTAGGGCTCCGGCCGGCCGTCCGGGTGTTGAGTCGCAAGCTGGCAAGACAGTGTTCGTAAGCCTCTTGGGGCTTGTTTGCCAGGCAACAGACATAGGCCCGTTCGGTCAGTGTCCGCGTCCAGCCCCGGGTACGGGAGAGTGCCGGGAGCAGGACGTCGGTATACTTGCCCGAGCCGAATTCCTCAGGATTGCCGGCGTACCGGCATTCCAGGCGCGATGCCTTGAACAGGGTCTGGATAAACGTCTCGATCGCGGGATCGGTCAACATAATCGTACCGACACGTTTCTTCTTCGCCAACGGCACGGCGTCTCCTTTCCAGCCGTCGACGCCGTTATACGGGGCGTATTTCCAGACTTCCGGGAATTTCTTGCGGTAGAAGCCTGCGTACGGCTGCAGCAATACCAGGCCGTTCTTCTCCGGCGGCAACGGTTTGGACAGGAGGTCCCCGGGCTTCATCGGATAGCCAAGTTCTTCCAGGCGTTTGAGTGCGGTTTCAACCGCGACCTGCGGCTCGTTGCCGGCTGCAGCAGGCCAACAGAACGCCAGACAGCAGATTGCGAGTGCACGGCTGATCATGGTTCACCTTCCGATCTACAGCATAGCGGCGGCAGCAGCTTTTTCCCAATTGCAGGGTCAAAACATTGCCGACAAATGCCTTGTGCCCCCCGCCTCAACGAAGCGACCCGGGGACTTGGGAAGCGGAACCAGGCAATAGACGTGACCAACAGAACTGATATGCCCCCTGTCTCGTAAGCCCTCGATTACTGCCCTTCTTTGCCTCGAGTCCCGACTCTCAAGAGGT
>CAYLNH010000188.1:0-14197 GCA_964384625.1 uncultured Lentisphaerales bacterium | reverse complement strand
CAAGAGGGTGCGGGATCTCCAGGCGGACCGCGAAGGGCAGTAAACGAGGGCTTACTTCGCCGCAAGGGAGTCCTTGCACGGCAGCGACTGCATTTCTATATTGTGAAAAAGGCAGACGGCCAACACTGACATTGACGCCGGAACAGAACGTCGAGGCTCGGTTTTTCATGCGCAGCTCGCGATTACGAAGTCGACGCGGAGAACTGCAGTCACAGGGACTTGTGGGCCTCGGCGCGATGGCGCCGATTTGCGCTTCCTGGTTCTGGGTGCCGCACGTGTGGGGACAGACCAAGCCGGCTGCCCTGGTCATGGTCGCGGCGACAATCCCGGCGGTGCTCTGTCTCGGCATGATGGTGGGGCACCATGTGGCCAATCGACCGCTGGGAGTGCTCAGCTCGATTCTGGGATCGGTGGCGGCCATCCTCTATGCCCTGTTCATCACTTTGAGTCTGTACGTCGGCGACGTCGACCTGCACCCCTGGCTGAGCATTCCGGCTGTTCACGGACCGTTCTGCGTCATTGGCCTCCTGGTCGTCCGCGTCCAGAAGCAGGAAGACCGCAAACTCGAAGCCCGGTACAAAGACCGGCAGGAAGAGCAAGAACAGAACGCGGACGACACCGAGTAACCCGGTCCGCCGGTAGACTCTGCCTGTCGCGCAATCATCCAAAAGCCAGCCGGGTGAACTGCTGCATCTCGCCATCGAGTTGGCGGGCAAGATCGTTGCGGGGTCTGCGGGATCTGCTTATCCGACGGCGAAACGTGGTTTATCGAGCCCCCGCCCGCCGGGTCAGCGGGTCCCGAAAGAGATTGCGGAACTGCTTGCCGACGGGTATAGTATGACTCACCTTCAGGGGCAACAACACCGGTGTTATGACTGAGCCGAAGAACGCGCAGACCCAGGGCGCCCTGCCTTTCTACGAACGCGACGACGTTGCCGCGGAAGCGACGGTTGTACTCGAACGCGAAAATCTGCGCGTGATCAGCTACCGGCCGCCAACCCGACGCGACAGTTGGGCGCGAGATCCGGCAGCCCGCCCGGCGGCGGAGGTGCCGTTGCCCGCGGAAACAAGCATCCTTGGGCGCCTGCAGCCGGCGGCCACCACGCGCGAACAGCGCTTCGAAAAACTGGCACTGCTGGGGGAAGGTTCGACGGCCCGCGTCTATGCCGTGCGCGACGCCAACTGCAATCGCGAGATCGCGATCAAGATCCCGAAGCAGCCGCACCTGGACCGGCATCCGCAGGAGTTGAGCAACTTCGTTACCGAAGCCGGCATCGCCGCCCGCCTGCAGCATCCGAATATCATCCCCGTCTACGACCTCAACATGGATGCTGACGGCAACGTCTATATGGCCATGCGCAAAGTTGAAGGCCGGACGCTGCGCGACTATGTCGCGGACCTCCGCGAAAGCGGCGGACATCCGGCCGGCGACAGTCTGAACGAACTGATCCAGATCTTCCTCAAGATCTGCGATGCCCTGGCCTTTGCGCACAACGAAGGGCTGGTACACCAGGATGTAAAGCCGGAAAACATCGCCCTGGGCACGTACGGCGAGGTCTTCGTGCTGGACTGGGGCGCCTCAGCCACCTGCAGTGACGAGCTGGCCCTGACCCCGGCCTACATGAGCCCGCAGCAGGCACAGGCACAGTCGCCGACGCCGGCCGACGACATTTACTGTGTGGGCGCAACGCTGTTTCACTGCCTGCTGCTGCGGCTGCCGACCGACGCGCCGACACTGGCGGAACTGGTGCGCAAGAAGCGGGCCGGGACGATCGATGTGCCGACGGCCGACGAGCGGCGCCGGGTGCCGCCGCAACTGATCGACATCGCCCTGAAAGCGATGGCCGCGAAACCGGAAGACCGCTATCCGGACATCGCGTCGCTGGCCGAAGACCTGCGCCACTATCAGGAGGGCCTGGCGGTCAGCGCGCACCGGGAGAGCATATTGGGGTTTTTTCGTCGCTGGTACCGACATAACCGGCGACAGTTCTGGGCGGCCGCCGTGATCGCGGCGGTCGGTCTTGTCGCTGCCGTCCTGGTGATCACGGAGATCGGCAAACGCCGCGAGGCAGAACGGCGACGGCAGCGGGCCGAGCAGGAACAGGCCGAGATGCAGGCGAAACTGACACCCGACTGGCGGGTCGTCTATGACGCGGATTTCAGCCGCGGCCGGCCGGCGGATTTCCCGTTCGACGCTTATCTGTACAACCACTCGACCGACACCACCGGTCCAACCGAGTTCGAACGGATTGCGGCGTTTGCCGATGGGTGCCTGAGGCTGACACCGCTCGCCCAACGACAGTACCTGGAGTTCAACCGGGACATCCCGGAAGAATCAAAGGTCGAGGTGGTGGTGACCAATCCCGGTCGCGGCGGATTGAATCTCGGCCTGAGCATCTCCGGCGATGCGAACAGCGGCCATCGCCTGCGCCTCTACGGCTACCACCACATTGAGCTGGAGAGCGAGCGTCGCGGCTTCTGGGAGGTCCTGTACCACTGCGACTACAAGTTCGATCCGAAAGCGACCACATACCGAATCGCCTTCTGGCGCGTCGGCAACACCTTTCATGCGGCGGTCAATGACGAACAGATCATGAACTACATCGATCCGGTGGCTTCCCGGGGGCCCCGCCACCGAACCCTGGCGGTCAGCCGCTATTCGCTTCCCGGCCATTCCCAAATTCGGCGGTTGACGATTTCCAAGTGGCGCGACCCTGAGTTTGTCGACATCCTGGAACCCGGTCGCGTACTCCTGCGCAAGGGACACTGGGACGAGGCCCGGGAGTGGTTTGCCGACGTGATGCGCGAGGATCGCTATCCATCGTTGCGGGACGAGGCCCGATACCTCCACGCGATGGCCATCGACGAACGGCAGGAGCCGCAGCGCAAGGCCGCGGCCTTGCGCCGGCTGGGGGCAGATCCCAGTTTCCGGTTTCGCCGGGAAGCACTGGTGCTGCTGGCTCTGCTCTTGACCCAGGAAGGGGATTACGTTTCGGCCGTCACGGCCACCGGCGAGGCCCTGCGGGCCGGCGCCGATCCCGGGCTGCCGCGGCGGATTACCATGGCGATGGGGCCGCGGATGAAGACGTTGCCGCCGGCGCAACGCGAAAGCATCCTGCAGGAGTTCGGCCGGACCCCGATCGATGCCCTGGATGTTTCGGGTTGGCGGGTCGCCTCGCTGGCGCCGCTGCAGAAGTTGCGGCTGAAAGAACTCAAGGTCGCTTACGGGCAGATCGACAGTCTGGCGCCGCTGACCGGCATGCCCTTGGAATCCCTCTACTGCCCCCACAACCGGATTACCGACGTCAAACCGCTGCGCGGCATGCCGCTGCAGCAACTGGACATCAACTCCAATCGGCTTGCGGATATCGCGCCCCTGCGCGACCTGCCGCTGCAGCAACTGAATGTCTCGGACAATCGCATCACGGACCTCTCTCCCGTCACCGGCCTGCCGCTGCGCCGGCTTTCCTGCGGCAACAACCCGCTGAGACGCCTGCCGGCCGCGGCCGGCATGACGAACTTGCGGCAGCTTTACTGCGAAAACAGCGGACTGCGCAGCCTGGCCCCCCTGCGCGGCGCCCGGCTGACCAATCTGGGGTGCTCCAACAACCCCGTACAGTCGCTCGCTCCCCTGGCCGGCATGCCGCTCCAGACGCTCCGGGTCGAGAACTGCGACATCTCCGATCTGGCGCCGTTGCGCGCGAGCCCTGTCACTATGCTGTTTTGCAGCAACAACGATATCATCGACCTCGAACCGCTGCGCGGCCGACCGTTGCGAACCCTGAATGTCGCCCGCAACCGGGTCGTCGACCTGTCGCCGCTGGCCGCCTGCCCCCTGGAAGAATTGTGGTGCAGCCACAACCGGATTGAGTCACTGGCGCCGCTGTCGACAGCAAAACTCAAAGTGCTCTCCTGCAGCGACAATCAAATCGCGGATCTGTCGCCGCTCCGGGAGACCTCCCTCCGGCGGCTATATTGCGGCGGCAATCGAATTGCCGACCTGTCGCCGCTCAAGGACCTGCCGCTGCGGGAACTGCAGTGCGGCAATAACCCGATCACCGATTTCTCGTCGCTCGCCAATCGCCGGTTTCGCAAACTCGGGATCAGCGGCATTCCCTTATCGGCGGCGGCGCGCCGGGATCTGGCCACCGTTGCCGTTGACAACCTTTTGGTCAGCCTGAATCGCGCCGACCATGTCGACCTGGTTCGGCAGCAGACGGGACTGCAGTTCATCAATGACCATCGCGCCAAGCGGGTGCGGCCGCTGCTGCCGGCGGTGCACCGGGCACTGGCAGGCAAGACCGCGCCTTTGCGCCGGCAGGCGGTGAAGGCCGGCGAACGGTTCTACCTGGTTGTCCCCGAGCTGTTGCCGCGCGCCGCCGCCAAAGCGTTGGCCGGGCGCGCCGGCGCCCGGCTTGCCGAACCGCGAACGCCGGAACAATGGCAGGCGCTCTCCGGCCATATCACCGGCTATGCCGTCGGCAGCTATATTCGCTATCATCTCGGTGCCGGCCGCAGCCCGGAGACCGGCAATGCGGTATGGGATTCCGACCAGACAGCCGTCGGCAAGGCGTTGCCGGATGACACGAGATTGACTGCGGACCGCCCCTTTCTCTCGGCCCGGGAATACTGCCGACGGTTTGATCACGGCATCAGCGCCGAGACCGAGGCATTTCCGATTCTCGAGTGGATCGAATAGCGCCGCTTTCGGATACGCCACATGACTGAGAACGACAATTCGACCGATACCGCTCGGCAGCCGTTCTTCGAGCGCGAAGATATCGGGCCCGAGGCTACCGTTGTAGTTGAACGCAGCAATCTGCGGGTGATCAGCTACCGGCCGCCGGCGCCGCAATCGCAGACGTCGGGGCCGGCTCCCGGGGACACGCCGCCGGCCGTCAATCTGCTGGCGCGGCAAAGCGTCCGGCAACGATTGCAGCTGGAGGACGGACCGTCGCGGCGCTACGAAAAACTCGGCCGCCTGGGCGAGGGCTCGACGGCGGTGGTCTACGCCGTGCGCGACAACAACTGCGACCGCGAGATCGCCGTCAAAATCCCCAAACAAGAGGCCTTCGCCGAAGAGCCCCGACAACTGCAGAGATTCCTCGCCGAAGCCGGGATTGCCGCCCGCCTGCAACATCCGAATATTATCCCCATCTATGATCTGGACGTGGACGATACCGGCCAGGTCTACCTCGCCATGCGCAAAGTGGAAGGCACCACCCTGCGCGACGATCTCGCCGCCGCTCAAAAGCGCGGGGGGTATCCGCCCGGCGATCCGTTGACGGATCTGGTCCGGATCTTCCTCAAGATCTGCGATGCCTTGAGCTTCGCCCACAGCCGGGGGCTGGTCCACCAGGACGTCAAACCCGAAAACATCGCCTTGGGACAATACGGCGAGGTCTTCGTCATCGACTGGGGCGCGTCGGCAACATGCAGCGACGAAATGGCGTTGACGCCGGCCTACATGAGCCCGCAGCAGGCGCGGGCGCAATCGCCGACGCCGAGCGACGATATCTACTGCCTCGGCGCCACGTTGTTTCACTGCCTGCTGCTGCGGCTGCCGACGGATGCGCCGACGCTCGAAGAACTTGTCCGCAAGAAACGCGAGGGCGCCGTCGATCTGCCCACCGCCGCAGAACGCAAGCGGGCACCAGCGGCACTGCTTGATGTTGCGCTCAAGGCGATGGCGCCGCAACCGGAAGACCGGTATCAGACGATCGCAGCACTGGCCGAAGACCTGCGGCAGTACCAGGCCGGCCTCGCGGTCAGCGCGCATCATGACACGCTGTTGGAGTTCCTGGCGCGGTGGTACCGGCAGCATCGCCGCAATGTCTGGACTCTGGCGGCGATCGTCCTGGTGTTGATCGGCGCCGGATTGCTGGTGCGTCATGAAATCGGCAAACGCCGCCGCGCGCAACAACGGCGGCAACAGGAAGAACAACGCCGCCTGGCGGCGGACCGGAAACGGCGCGAGATCGAAGCACGACTCGAGGCTCGGTGGGCCACGGTGTACATAGCAGACTTCCGAAAGGGCCGACCCGAGGATTTCCCCTTTCTGGCATTCCAAGTGAATTTCAAACAGAAAACGATGGATCCCAAGCCCTTCGAAGCGATCGCCGAGTGTCGCCGGGGAGCACTCGAATTACGACCGCTGGACGGGCGATTCTTCCTGCAATACAACCGAGATATTCCGGAAGCCGCCCGCGTCGAAATGCGCCTGCTCAACCGCGGCAGGCCGGGCCCGAATCTCGGCATCAGCATTTCCGGCGATCCCAGCACCGGCCACCGCCTGCGAATCTACGGCTACAACCATATTGAGCTGGAAAGCGAACAACGCGGCCGTTGGGAGGTGCTGCATCACTGCCGCACATCGCTGGATCCCGAAGCCGACGGCTGGAACATCGCCTATTGGCGCGAAGGCAATACCTTCCGGGCCACGATCGACGGCCGGGAGATTCTTGATTACTACGACCCGATGGCTGTGCGCGGGCCGAAACACCGCACCATCGCCGTCAGCCGGTTTTCCATGGGCGGGACGACGCCGATTCAGTCATTGCGCATCGCCAAAGCCGAAGACCCCGAATTGGTGGATATCCTGGAGCCCGGCCGTGTGATGCTGCGCCGCGCGGATTTCGCCGGGGCGCAGGAGTGGTTTGCCGGCTTCATCAATGACGACCGCAGCGACCGGATTCGCCAGGAAGCGCAGTATCTCTACGCCATGGCGATTAACGAAAAGGAAGAGCCGCAGCGCAAGCTCAAGGAACTCCAGACCCTGGCCACCATCCCGGACTTCCGCTTTCACAAGGAGGTCCTGGTGCTGCTGGCATTCCAGCAGGCGGAGCGCGCCCAGTTCCGGGAAGCGATCCGGACGCTTGGCCAGGCCCTCGAGGCAGGCGCCGATCGCGGTCTGTCGCTGCGGCTGATCATGGCCTTCCGCCTGCAGCAACAGAAGCTTGGGATTGCGGACTTCGATGCCATGCTCAAGGACCTCGGCCGCATGCCGCAAGTTGAGGAACTGAATTTGAAGGACTGGCGCATCAGCACGTTGGCGCCGTTGGCCGGACTCAAGCTGCGGCGATTTATCTGCACCGGGCCGATCCAGGACCTCCAGCCGCTGGCAGGCATGCCGCTGGAGTTTTTCCGCATCAACCACGCCGGGATCACCAATCTCACACCGTTGCGGGGCATGCCGCTCCGGGTCCTCAGCTTCGCAGCCTGCCTGGTCATGGACGTGACGCCGCTGCGCGGTGCGCCGTTGACTGATCTGGATTGCACCGAGAACCGCATCCGCGACCTCTCCCCGCTCGACGGCATGACGCTGCGCACCTTGAACTGCTCGAAGAATCCCGATCTGCAGCAATTGCCGAAGCTGGGGCCGAATCTGGGCCAACTGAATTGCTCGCATTGCGCCATCGAAAGCCTCGTTCCGATCCGGTCGGCGCGGTTGCGGGTGCTCAAATGCAGCGGCAACCGGATCGTTTCCTTGGCGCCGGTTGCGGGAATGCCGCTGGAACATGTCGAATGCGCCCACAACCGGATCACCGACCTGTCCCCGCTGCAGGGCAACGGGCTGCGATGGCTCGACTGCGGCTCCAACCGCATTGCCGATCTCGCACCCCTGGCCGGCATGCCGCTGGAACACCTGCGCTGCAGCACCAATCAAATCAGCGACCTGACGCCCATCGCCGACGCGCCGCTGGCGCAGCTCTATATCGCCCATAACCAGATCCACGACCTTACGGGCCTACCCGCAGAACGTTTACGATCACTGGATGCCGCCAATAACCGCATCCGCAACCTGGCGCCCCTGCGGAACGCGAAGCGCCTGCAGCATCTCAACCTGAGCCACAACCAGATTCGCGACCTCGGGCCCTTGCGCGATCTGCCCCTTGAACAGCTGCAGATCGCCGACAACCCGATCACTGATTTCAGCGCACTGCGCGGCAAAACCCTCGAGCACCTCGATCTGCATGGCTGCGCTCTCAATGCCGCGGCATTGAACGACCTCGCCACCGTCAAGAGCGAAGGCCTCCGCCTCGGCCTGGAACGCCCGGGACATCTCCGACTGCTCACGCGCCTGGCTGGCCTGCGCTACGTCAATGCCGTCCGAGCCGACGTGGTCAAGAAGATCGCGGTGGAGTTGAATACGTGCCTGAACGACAAACCGGCAGACCTGCGGCAGTACGCCGTTGTTGCCGGCAACTCCCGCCTGCTGCTCGTGCCCCAGGAATGCGACGACGAAATGACCGCCGCCATCTGCCGCAACGCCGGCGCCCGCGTCTTCGAACCGCGCACGCCGCAACAGGTGCAGGCACTGACGGCGTACCTGAAAACCGTCGCCCGGCCGCACGTTCGAATCACCGTCAACTGTGCCTTCGATCCCGAAACCGAAACCGTGCGGTGGCGTTCCGACGGCGCCCCCTTCGACACAACCGTCGACAAGACGGACCTCCCGACTGCCGGACAGCCGATCGGGGTCTTTGTGGTCACGGCCCAGGGCGAGCCGGCGATCCACCGCAGTGCCGCCGGGCTGAACCACCACTTCGTCCTGGAATGGACCGATTGATCGGCAGCCAGGGCCGGCGCCGCGGCCAAGACGACGACGCCGGACCTTCCTGCCGGTCAACGGCTGGACATCTCTTGCGCGGCACATATAATCCCTACGATTGTCACCATCTGAAAACCCCCTTTTACCAACTCGGGAGAACATCGAGTCATGAGGTTTCTGGCAGCAGACCTGGGCGCGTCCAGCGGCCGCACCATTGTCGGCACCATCGCCGACGGCAAGATCGATCTGGAAGAGACGCATCGCTTTGAAAACAGCATGCAGGACATCGACGGCGAGAAACACTGGGATGTCATGGGCCTGGTCGCGGAGATCAAGAAAGGTATCGACGCAGCGGGAAAGCTGGACGGCATCGGCATTGACACCTGGGGCGTCGACTACGGTTTGCTCGACGCAAACGGCGACCTGCTGGACAAACCCTTCGCCTACCGCGATGCGCGCAACGAAAACGCCATGCCGGCCACCTACGAACGGATCCCGAAAGACAGGCTCTACAGCATCACCGGCCTGCAGGAAATGCCGTTCAACACGGTTTTCCAGTTGATGGCCGACAAGACCACGCGGCCCGACATCCTCGATAAAACCGACAAGATGCTGCTGATGCCGAATCTGCTGAGCTATCTGCTCACCGGTACCGCCGCCTGGGAATACACCATCTGCAGCACAACCCAGTTGGTCGACGCAAAGAACCGGTCCTGGTCCAAGGAGGTCCTTGACGCTCTCGGCCTGCCTACCCGGATTTTCGGTGATATCGCCATGCCGGGAACGACCGCCGGCATCTATAACGGCGTGCCTGTCTATCTCCCGGCCATGCACGACACGGGCAGCGCTGTTGCCGCCGTCCCCGCAGTCGACGCCGGCGACTGGGCTTACCTGAGTTCCGGCACCTGGTCGCTCATCGGCGCCGAACTGGACCAACCGATCCTTACACCCGAGTCCATGGCCGCCGACTTCACCAACGAAGGCGGCGTCGACGGCAAGATCCGCTACCTGAAAAACGTCAACGGCCTCTGGCTCATTCAGGAATGCCGGCGGATGTGGCAGGAAGCCGGTCAGGAGTTGAGCTTCGCCGAAATTGCTGCCGCCGCCGAAGAATCCACGTTTGCCGGCATCATCCACCCGAATGACAGTCGTTTTATGGCGCCGGAGAACATGGTCGAAGAAATCGCCGCCGCCTTGCAGGAGGGCGGCCAGCCGGCGCCGCAGAATGTCGGCGACCATGCCCGCTGCTGTTATGTCAGTCTGGCCAGAGCGTACAAGGAGCAGTTGTCGGACATCGAGAAGATGACGGGCAAGACCTTTGAACGCCTGCACATCGTCGGCGGCGGCTGTCAGGCCGAACTGCTCAATCAACTCACGGCGAATGAGCTCGGCATTCCGGTGTATACCGGGCCGGTGGAAGCCACGGCGATCGGCAACCTTTGCGTACAGGCGATGGCCAACGGCCTGTTCAAGAACCTGACCGAGACGCGCCGGGCCATTGCCAAGGCGTTCCCGGTGAAAGTGTACGAGCCGCAGTAGTCGGTGTTCGCCAATCAGCGCCTCAATGAGTTCCTCACTCCGTGGGCGCCTGAACCGGCGCGAACTCCGATTGTATCACAAGCATCCTGCTTGTGCTGCGGCGCATGAGCATGCCTGCTCATGATACATCCGGAAGGCCAACCTTCGGGAGTTAGTTGGAGTGGACAAAGATCAATGAGTGGAGATATGTCTGAGTTAACGAGCAGTCTGAAGGAACACTTCGGTTTCGACGCATTTCACCACGGTCAGGAAGATGTGGTCCAACGCATTGTCATGGATGAAGACGTCTGCGTCGTCATGCCGACGGGCGCGGGGAAATCGCTCTGCTATCAGTTGCCGGCCCTGCTGAAGCCCGGGTATGCCCTGGTACTGTCGCCGCTGATCTCATTGATGAAGGACCAGGTGGATGCCCTCCGCCAGAAGGGCATCCCGGCGGCCTACCTGAACTCGTCCCTGACCGCCGCCCAGCAGCGGCGCGTGGTGGATGACGTCGCCGCCGGCCGGGTGAAATTGCTGTACATCGCGCCCGAACGCCTGCGGCAGCGCGGGTTCATATCGTTCATCCAACAGCAGCCGCCCGAGTTTCTGGTGGTCGACGAGGCGCACTGCATGAGCCAGTGGGGCCATGATTTCCGCCCGGACTACGCCCGCATCGGGGACTTCCTCGAGGAACACCGGATTCGTCAGGTCTGCGCCTTCACGGCGACGGCCACGCCGCGGGTCCGCGAGGACATCAAGGAGATCCTGGACCGGCCCGAGATGGAGAACATCGCCACCGGCTTCCTGCGGCCGAATCTGAGTTTCCAGGTGGTGCACTGCCGCAAAGACGAGGAACGCCTGGCCGAGATCGCCGGCCGGTTGAACCGGAAACAGCCGACAATCATCTATGCCGCTACCCGCAAGGCCGTGGACCAACTGGCCGATGAATTCCAGTGTATCCCTTATCATGCCGGCATGACCGATACCGAACGGCGCGACGCCCAGGAACGCTTCATCAGCGACGACTGCCCGGTTGTCGCCGCGACCAACGCCTTCGGCATGGGCATCGACCGGGCGGACATCCGGCAGGTGATCCACTACAACATGCCCGGCAGCCTCGAAGCCTACTACCAGGAAGCCGGCCGCGCCGGCCGCGACGGCGAACCCGCCGACTGCGTCATGCTCTTCGGCTACGGCGACCGCTATGTCCACGAGTTCTTCATCGAATTGAGCCACCCGCCGGAAGACGTCGTTCTCGGCATCTGGGATGTGCTGCGCGACATCGTGCAGCAGACGGGCCAGGCAAAGATCGAACAGACTCAGGAGGAACTGGCGGCCCGGGTGGCGGCCTGCCGCGGCGATGGGCAGGTCAGTGCCGCGTTGAACCTGCTCGAAAAAGCGGGTGTCCTCGAACGCGGCTACCGCCGCGAGAACCGCGGCACCCTCAAACAACTGCTGCCCTCCGGCCAGTTGCGTCAGACCTTCCCCGCCCGAACCCAGCGCGGCCTGTTTATCCACCGCATCATTGATGCCGCCGGCGAGCAACTCGCCGACGGCTGTGCTTACAGCTGGGATGAGTTGGCAACCGTCAGCGGACTTAAGCCGGATCAGGTCAAGCGGGTGGTCCGCGCCCTGAACGGCACCGAGTTCTCCTGGACCCCGCCGTTCGCCGGCCGCGGGGTCCAGGTGACCCGGCCGGGCGTCGATAAACCGGACATCGATTTCGAGGACCTGCGCCGACACGAAGCCATCGTCCGCGGCCGCCTCGAAGAGATGATGGAATACCCCGATACCGAACGGTGCCGGCAGAAGTTCATCGTCAGCTATTTCGGGCAGGACACCGAAAACTGGCTGTGCGCCACATGCGACAACTGCAAGCGCGGCGGCGGCCTGCTGCACGGGTCTGCGCGCAAACGCGGAAGACGCCCGCGGCGTACAGCATCCGGCAAACTGGTCAGCAAACTGAAAGGCATTCGCAAAGAGGTCGCCGAGCAGTTCAACCTGCCGGTCTATCGTGTCTTCTCCAACCGCGCCCTCGAGGAAATGGCCGAACACCGCCCGAAGAACACCCGCGAGGCGCGCCAGCTGACCGGCATCGGTCCCTATAATTCGCGCTACCTGCCGCAGTTCCTGCAGGCCCTGCAGGCGGAACCCGAACCGGCCCGGCCCGGCGGCGCGCCCGCAACCGCCGCCCCGACGGCAGACCGCCGGCAGACGCAGGAGCCCCCGGATTCGCTGCCGGAGGTCGGCAAGGACGAATTCAACGCGTCGGACGTCTTCATAGACCCCCTCGACGATAACGATGTCGTCGAACCGCCGGATCCGTTTGCCGACACCCGTGAAGACCTCTTTGAAGAACTCCGGCAGCTGCGCCTGCAACTGGCCAAACAACGCGGTGTCCCGGCGTACCGGATTCTGTCCAACAAAGCGCTCCAGGGCCTTTGTGAACAGACGCCGGTCACCGTCGACGAAGCCCTCCAGCTCTCCGGCATCGGCAAAACAAAGCGCGACCTCCTGCCGGACTTCCTGGCGAAAATCAGTGAGTGGCGCAATCGGTCGATGCCGTATTGAGCCTTGGTCACCTGCCTTCGCGCCCGGCTGCGGGGACGGGCGGATCACTGGTCGTCGGACCCGACGGGCGTCTCGACGGTGCGATCGTGACCTCAGTTTCAGGCGGACCTGAATGAAACATCAGTGACGGCCACGCCGCCGTGCCGCTCTCACATCCGAGGAACGATTGGCCATGCTCAGCACCAACGACAGAACGTATTCACTCATCTGCGTCGACAGCAGCCAGATCATTCTGAACCTGTACTTCACGCTGCTGTCGCGGCGCGGCTACGACCTGCGCCTGTGCCACGACGGCCTGGAGGCGTTGACCCTGTTTCACGAACGCTCCGCCGACCTGATCATCACCGAACTGCAACTGCCGAGCATGGACGGCTTTCAGCTCTGCGAACACCTGCGGCGGCAGCCGGACACCTATGACATCCCCATTGTCATGATCGCCAAACAGAAGGACGAGGCCTCCCTGCAGCGGGCGTTCTCGGTCGGCGTTGATGACTACCTGATCAAACCCATTCACAACCACGAACTGGTGGCGAAAATCGAGAACATCCTGCGCCGCCGCTGCGCCTCGCGCTACGGCGAATTGGACCTGCCCAACGGCAGTCTGTTTGCCGGCCGCTATCAGATTGAAGAGGAAATCGGCCGGGGCGGGCACAGTGTCGTCTACGCCGCCCGAGACGTCATCCGCGACCCCAACCGCGTCATCGTCGTCAAAGTATTTGATCTGCTGTACTACCGGAAACGCGGCAACGACCATCTCTCCCTGTTCCTGCGGGAAGCATTTGAGCATTCCCGCCTGCAGCACGAGAACATCATTGAGTTCATCGACTTCGGCCAATCCCGCGGCAAGTACTTCCTGGTCATGGAATACCTCCACGGCCTGAGTCTGCAGGAAATGGTCACCGAACGCGGGCCGCTGGAAGAAGACAACCTCCTGTTTATCGGCTACGAAATGAGCCGCGTGCTCTGCTACCTGGACAAGCGCGGCGTCATCCATCGCGACATCAAGCCCGGCAATATCATGATCACCGATGACGCCAACGTGAAACTGCTGGACTTCGGACTCGCAAAGAAGATGTCGGATAGCACCCTGTCGCTGCGCGACGAATTCCTCGGCACCCCGCACTTCGTCTCGCCCGAACACATCCGCGGCGCCAAGGATCTCGACAGCCGCGCCGACGTCTATTCCCTCGGCGTGACGCTGTACTGGGCGGCCAGCGGCGGCTTCCCGATTCGCGGCAACTCACCGATGGACATCCTGGACAAGCAACTGCACGAAGCCCCGCCGCCCCTGGTCGAGACCCGCAGCGACATCTCCGGCGAGTTGTCCGACACCATCAACCGGATGCTGGCCAAGACCCGCCGGGAACGCCTGACTCCCGTCGAAACCAGGAACGCCTTCCAGAACCTGCTGTTTCGTAAGGAAAGCCGGCCCGCGGGTTAGAGCGTTTTAAGCTATTCTGTGGCCGCCACTCCTCACGCTGACGGCGTGATAGTCTTGAGCCGGGGGTTGGCGAAGCCTACCCCAGGATGG
The DNA here is from genome assembly GCA_964384625.1 of uncultured Lentisphaerales bacterium. Lineage (GTDB taxonomy): Bacteria > Verrucomicrobiota > Lentisphaeria > JABSQK01 > JABSQK01 > CAYLNH01. The sequence goes on along the minus strand of CAYLNH010000188.1, from coordinate 26 downwards.
GGGGAGATACGGTTCAACGCTGAAGG